>NZ_JBEXVD010000017.1:0-171258 GCF_040638655.1 Streptomyces sp. NPDC005963
CGCACCCCACCCCCAACCCGCACCCGGACCCCCAAAACCCCCAAACCCGAGCACCCCCAGCCCGTCCGGCGCTTGAGGACGGAAACCTCAGCCCCTCAAGGCAGAACCCAAAGAACAGCCCCAGCCCGGAAAGTGCAAGACCAGCACCACCCGTACCCCAGCCCTGGCAAAGACCCAGCCCCGGCAAGCTCAGCCCGTCCGGCGTTTGAGGACGGAACCCCCAGCCCCCCAAGGCTGAACTCAAGGAACGAGCCCCACCCGGAACAAGCCAAACCCCGCCCCGGGGCTTACAGCCTCACCCGGTGTTCCGCGAGGCGTGCGAGTACCGCGTGGTTGGCCTCCCAGCCGTCGGGGAACTTGACCGTGACGCCCAACTGGACCGGTTCGGTGGAGGGGTGTTCGTCCAGGAGTTCCGCCACTCCTTCGCGGCAGACCACGATGCACGCGTGTCGGTGGCGTGAGGTCAGGACGCAGAGGCGGCCCGTCTCCAGATGGAAGGCGGTTGCGTCGGGGCGGCCTGAGAGCGGGTGGAGGATGACGGTCACGTCGAACTCCCGCCCCTGGAGCCGGTTCGCCGTGTCCACGGTCACATCCGTCACACCGAGTTCGACGAGGGCGGATCGCACCGCGGCGGCCTGGTCGCGGTGAGCGGTTCCCACCGCGACGCGGTCGGCCGTCACCGGAGTGGGGCTCGCACCGGCCGTGCCGGTGGCCGCACCACCGCGGTCCAGCAGTCTGCGGACGACGTGTGCGACCGCCCGTACCGCTTCGGGGTCCGTTCGCGGGGTGTGGCGGGCGGGCAGTTCCAGCAGGCCCCAGCCCGATTCGGCCGCTTCGTCGATCACCCGGTCGTGTGCCGAACCGTCGGCGGACACCGCGAAGGAGAGCTGTCGGTCCTCCGGTCCCGTACCGCTGCGGAAGGGGGTGTATGGATAGAACGCCCGCGACACCAACGGGGCGGCGGATGCCGGGAGTCTCCAGGACACCGGCAGCCGGTGTTGCGGCAGTTCCGGATTGTGGGCGAGCAGGGTGGACACGGCGCTCGCGGACGGGTCGTACGACAGTCCGGCCCACTGGTCGGCTCCCACGATGGAGAAGGGGTCCAACTGTCCGGGGTCGCCGACGAAGAGGGCCCGTTCGAAGAGGCCGGCGACCGCGAGCAGGGCGTCCGAACGCATTTGGTACGCCTCGTCCACGATGGCGTGTTCCCAGGGATCGACGCCCTGTACGTGGGCCCATTTGGCCGCCGTGGAGATCACCACCTCCAGGCCGGCGAGGTCGGCTGCCTTGGCGGACTTGCGGACGTTCTCCAGGCCGTCGAGTGCCTTGTCGTAGGGGTCGGGGTCATTGCTGTGGAGCCTGCCCACCGGGAGCTCTGGGTCCTTCTCGGCAAGTCGGAGGACGAGGTCGTCGACCTGGGCGTTGGTCTGGGCGATGACCATCAGCGGGCGCCCTGCGGCGGCGAGTTCCCGGGCGGCCCGGACCACGAGGGTTGACTTACCCGCGCCGGGCGGGGAGTCGACGACCACTCCGCGGTGGGTGCCGTTGAGCGTGTCGTGAAGGATCGCGTCGGTCGCCTTGGTCGCTTCGGCCGCCGGGTCGAAGACGGTCACAGCAGGTCCTCCGGGGTGATGGGGTCGGCGGCTTCGGCATCCGTGCCGGGCGGGCCGCCGTGGGTCCAGGGCGTTTCCTCGGGGTCGGGCAGTTTGGGCCCGCCCCGTTGGTCGTGCTCGAAGAGGGTCCAGGCGATCCAGTCGCCCTTCTCGGGGACGGAGCCCGGGGCCGGGTCCTTGGCGCGGCCCATGCGGTCGGTCAGCCGCAGCACGAGGGAGCCGTCCGGTTCGTACCGTACGAACTCGGCCGACTGGGGCTTGCCCTCATGGGATCGGTAGACCTTGGCACGTTCGGCGAGATGGGGCCGGTCGTCGGTGCGCAGGGTGAGCAGGGGTCGGGGCGCGGGCCGCTTGGATTCGGACCAGGCCATCACGACGTCGGACACCTCGCCGACGAATGCCTCCCCCGCAAGTCTGCGCCCCGCCAGCACCAGCGGATCGTCCAGGGCTTCCTGTGCTTCGAGTTGGGCTTGGGCGCTCTCACGGGCGGCGAGCTTGCGGGCTGCGGTGACGGCGTCGTCGCGGCGCGGCTGGGGTGGTTCTCCCGCCCTGACCCGGTCGCG
Organism: Streptomyces sp. NPDC005963; assembly: GCF_040638655.1. Taxonomy (NCBI): domain Bacteria; kingdom Bacillati; phylum Actinomycetota; class Actinomycetes; order Kitasatosporales; family Streptomycetaceae; genus Streptomyces; species Streptomyces sp. NPDC005963. Next base: position 2,177 of record NZ_JBEXVD010000017.1, read on the forward strand.
ATGGGCGGTGAACGACCAGCGGTCACGGGTCCAACGGTCTTCGACCCTGGCTCCGGGCGGGAGTTGGCGCGCCAGGTCGACGGCGCGCCACACCGACTGCCAGGTCGGTTCCAGCTGGCTGAGGAGGAGCTGACGGATCTGGCGCTCGGCGAGGGCAAGCTGCCCCATCCAGGAGTCCTGTTCGTCCCCGTCCTGGGCTGCGTGCAGACGTTGGCGCACCCGGTCGTACGCCTCGACGGCCGGCGCGAGCAGCCTGTTGTCGAAGGCGGGGTCGGTGGCCGGTCCGGCGGGTGGACACAGCAGTTGCCCCCGCTCGTCCCGCCCCGATTCGGCACTCAGCGCCGCCTCGGCCCCCGAGGTGCCTTCGGGTGGGTCGATCCAGGCGAGGAGTGCGCCGAGGTGTTGGTCCTCCAGTGAGGACTGTCCGGTGGCCCAGTGCCGGTTGAGGAGGTCGGTCGCCGCTAGGAGCAGCGAGGAGCCGGGCACCCGGGCGCGTTCGCCGTAGTGGGTGAGCCAACGGCCGAGGAGGGGTACGTGCGGTGGTGCGGGATAGGCGGCGTCGGGGTCCTGTTCAGCGGTGCGGCGGAAGCGCATGGACCGTCCGAGGAGTCGGACGAAGTCGATGCCGGCCCGCCCGGGGACGATCAGTTGCGGTGCGTCGGCGCAGAGTTCGGCCTGTTCCTTGACGCGTTTGCCGGTCTCGGCGTCGGTGGCGTTGCGCTCGACGAGTTCGACGTCGTCGCCGTAGGTCTCCAGGTAGGGCAGTACGGCGTCGGCGAGTTCGGCGAGGAAGGCGAAGCGCAGTTCGCGGTCGCGGGGCTGCGCCACGGTCAGGAGCCGTGGTTCGTCGCGATCGGTGCCGATGAGCGCTCCGAGGGGTGCGCCGGCCTCTCCTGCGGTGGTCAGAGGTACCAGGACCAGCGGGTGTGCGGACAGGTGCCGGTGGCGGACGGTCGCCAGGGGGCTGGCTCGGCCTGATTCGGCGGCTTCCAGTCGGGCCAGGGTGGTGATCAACGACATCCCGCGGCCTCCAGTGCCCAGGCGCGCAGGACGGCGGCGCGGCGCAGGGCTGCCACGGCGGGGTCGTCCGGGTCGCCTGCTTGTCCGCGTGCGGCGGCCAGTACGGCACTGCCGGTGGCCAGTCCGCCGAGTTCACCGCGGAGTGAGCGGCCGAGGGCGGTGACGGCTCCTTCGGCGCGGGCCGAGCCCCGGCAGTGGAAGGCGAGTTCGCAGGCGGCGAGGCAGTCGGGGGCGTAGGCGGCGGGCACTGACTCCACGGTCGCCACCAGTTCCTCGGTGGGGCGTTCCAGGTCGAAGGTGGCCCCTTCGGGCAGGGCTGCGGTGATCTCTTCGATACGGGTCAGCCGGGAGAGTTGGCGGCGGGTGACCGCCAGTTGTTTGCGCACGTCGACAACGGATGCGGTCGGAAGGTTGGAGAAGTCCTTGGGGCAGACGAGCAGTACGCTTTCGGCCACCCGGGCGCCTTCGGTGCGGGCCGCGACCCGTTCCAGGGCGAGTACGTAGACGGCGGCTTGGCGGGCTGCGGCGCCGACCTTCGCCGCATCGGCGGAGGCGTCGATCATGGGGAAGGACTTGATCTCGACGACGCTCCATCGGCCGTCGGGGTGGACGACGACGGCGTCCGGCTCCAGATAGACGGGCGACCCGGCGACCTCCAGGACGAGCAAGGGGTGGTCCAGGAGGGTCCATGCGGCGTCAGCGGTGGCATCGCGCAGGGCGAGCGCGGTACGGGCGGCTCTGCCTTCGGGACCGGCCGCCGCCAGGTCGGGGACCTGGAATCCGGTGGGCTCGGCCACTCCCAGCAGTCGCATCAGTTCGGCGCCGCCGTCCGATTTCACCCTGGCTTCGAAGGCGTTGCCCCGCATGAAGGCGAACTGCGACTGTCCGGACGCCATGGGCGAGTGCAGTGCGGTGGCGAGCGCGCCCTTGTCGACTCCGGCGCCGTCCAGCAGGGCCCGTCTCTTGCACCCGGGGTTGGCGGCGAGGGCGGCGAGGGCCCGGGCGTCCAGCGGGCGGGGGCGCACGGCCGGGCCGCGCAATTCAGCGAGCCGCTGCCGGAGTGCTGTCGTCGGCGTCGGCGGAGGGGGTCCGCTGTCCAGGGATTCGCTCACCCGGCGCAGTCTGGCATCCGGCACCGACAACGGGGGATTCTGCGGGGGTTTCGGTTGCCGCCGGCTGTTGGGCGAGGCGCTTGCGCGTCCGGTCGGCGAGGCGGAGGGCGGGGCGGGTGGCCAGCGCGCCGAGTCCCATCACTGCGGCACCTGCGACGGCGTCGAGGAAGTAGTGGTTGGCGGTGCCCATGACCACGATGGTGGTGATGAGGGGGTAGGCGACGGCGAGCGTCTTCATCAGCGGCGTTCGGCCGTGGCGCCACAGGATCACTCCGCACCACAGGGCCCAGCCGACGTGGAGGCTCGGCATGGCCGCGTACTGGTTGGTGAGTCCGCCGAGTCCGCGCGGGGCGCTGGCTTCGGCCCCCCACCAGCCGTAGGAGCTGTACTGGGCCATCGTGTCGACGAAGCCGTGGCTGGCGTCGAGGAGCCGGGGCGGGCAGGTCGGCATCAGGGTGAAGCCGATGAGTCCGAGGAGGGTGGAGAGCATCAGCCAGGTGCGCGCGACCCGGTAGTGGGCGGGCCGGCGGCGGAAGAGCCAGATCAGGATGGCGGGGGTGACGAGGTAGTGGAGTGAGGCGTAGATGAAGTCGGAGGGTATGCCGATGGCCGGTACGTCGGTGAACAGCCGGTTCAGCGGGGTTTCGGCGTCGAGGAAGAGTGCCTTCTCGGCCCGGAGTATCGCGAGGCCGTGGTCGACGGCGGTGTTCACGTCCCCGCGGGCCAGGAGCCGGCCGGCCGAATAGGCGGCGTAGACGACGGCGAGCAGGAGCAATTCGGTCCACCAGCGTGGCCGGTGTCGAGACACGGCGTACGGCATTCGAGCTTTTCCCCCCATGGTGTGCAGTGGTCGACGGCCACCAGTCAACCGTACGGTGTAAGGGGTGTGGCTCCGTCAGTGGGCCCCCCGCGGGTCCCGACCCTAGAAGGACGCGTGTGCGAGCGCCGGGGTTGCGCCTAGGAGCGAAGGCGCTGGCTGGCTTGAAGTCGCTTCTTCGGGTGCCCTGCGCGGCGAGCGAACCGGGCTGGGTGATGATGGAGGGCCATCCTCCGTGAACCTCTGGGAGAGCCCCGACATGGCACCGCGCATCCTGCTCGTCCGGCACGGCCAGACCGAATGGTCCCTGCTGGGCAGGCATACCGGCAGGACCGACATCCCTCTCATCGAGGAGGGCAAGCGCGGGGCGACCCTGCTGGGTGATCGGCTGGGGCGCTCCCCCTGGTCCGGACTGCCGGACGTGGAGGTCCGCACGAGCCCTCTGTCGCGTGCCGCAGAGACGTGCGAACTGGCCGGTTTCGGCGATCGTGCCACCGAGTGGGACGCGCTGATGGAGTGGGACTACGGGCAGTACGAGGGGATGACCCCCCTACAGATCAAAGAGGTCGCCGGGCCCGACTGGTTGATCTGGCGGGACGGCGTGCCCGCCGGGGAGACGCTGGCCCAGGTGGGTGCTCGGGCCGACGAGGTCGTGGAGTGGGCCAAGTCTGCGGACCGGGACGTGCTGGTCTTCGCACACGGGCACATCCTGCGGGTGCTGGTGGCCCGGTGGCTCTCGTTGGACCCGTCGTTCGCGGCCCGGGTGAAGCTGGACCCGGCGTCGCTCTCGGTGCTGGGGTGGGCGTACGGGGAGCCGGCGCTGAACCACTGGAACGACGTCTCCCATCTGGAGTCCTGACCGAGTCCTGACCGTCCCGCCATCGGGGCGGTGACCGGCCTGCCAGGGCCTGCCCCGATGCGTACCCGACCGTGGTGCGCGAAGCCGGCCGCGGCTGGAACACGTACCTCGCGCGCCCTTGCGGGCGTCTGGACAATGGGGGGCGGTCCACAGTGTGCCGGGAGGGTCCCGGGTGAGGAGGGAGCAGCACATGGCGGAAGCGGAGTCTCATCAGCGTGCGCGCAAGCCGCGGCCCGCGCCGTTGTTGTTCGAGCCGTCGGAGGCCGCCGCCGACCCCGAGCACTTCTTCGATCTGGAATCGATCGAGGATCCTCGGGAGCTGCTCTCCCGTTCCACCGAGTTGGCCCTGGCCTTCCGTGCGGCTGCCGATCGTGCCGTCGAGTTCCAGGCTCTCGGCGCCGCCCAGCTGGCCGATCCGCGGCGGTTCGATCGGCTGACCGCGGAGGAGATCGCCCATCGGGCGGGGTGGACCACGGACTATGCGCGCAAGATGATCGAATTCGGGCAGGGACTACTGCGGGATGGTTCACCGCAGTAGTGGTTCACACGGGACCCTTGTGGTCCCCGGGGGAGTTTCCGTAGTCCTCATGGACCAGTCCGGCATATGCCCGCGCGAAAGATACGCCCTCGGGCATGACTCTGTCTCCATTTTCGGCAACCCTTCGGAAGCGGATCGTCACCCCCGGTAGACATGGAGGTATGTGCGCATGGCTCCCCGAGACCCCGAACCCCTCCGCCGCTCCGAGCAGTCCGATCGGCGCGTACCGACCCGACCCCTTACCCGCCACCGCGAACGACCCGGTCGACCCCGCTGGCGGCGTCGACCCGGGTGCGGGGTGGCTCGCCTCGGCCGGGCCCGATCCGCGTGACACGCTCGATCTGTGGGAGGCGCGCCCTGCCGCGCCCGCCGTGCTTCCGTGCGGTGGGGTGTTCGACGTCGTCAACGCTCCCGCGGTCTTCGGCCGTCGGATGCTCGCCCGGCTCTGCGAGGAGGGGCCGGGTTCAGGGCCGGTGGCCATGCACCGTGGGCGGGCTTTGATCTTCGCCGCGCCGGGCACGGCCGCCCGGTTGCCGGCGCTGCTGGGGTGGGAGGAGTGGGGTGATCGGGTGCCCCCCCTGCTCTGTCACGGCACGGGGGACGCGGTGACGGTTCCTCCGCCGGCGCCGAGCGCCCGAGCGGCCTGCGGATCGCGCTGGCTGGTCGCCCCGAACAGCCGGCATCCCTGGCTGCCCGGCCCCGAGGTCGTGCTGTGGGCCTGTGTGCGGGCGGCCCGCACGGCCGCGACGACGGCCGGGCGGATGTCGATTTTTCCCCACCCCGATCAGGGTGCTAAGGTCTACGACGTCAGCAGGCGCCGCTAGCTCAGTTGGTTAGAGCAGCTGACTCTTAATCAGCGGGTCCGGGGTTCGAGTCCCTGGCGGCGCACAGACACGAAAAGCCTCTCGCGATCGCGGGGGGCTTTTCTCATGCCTTCGGCTCCCCTGCCTCCGGGCCGCTCCTCTCAGACCTCCCGTCTTCGCGCCTCCCGTCTCCGGGCCTGTCTCCTGGGCCGTCGGATCGGCTGCCGTCGGCTCCGCTCCTATGGGATCTGCTGGGGTCGGCGCCACTAGCCCGTGGTGATCTTGACGGTCCAGGCGCCGGAGGCCGAGCGGTCCGCCACCTCCACCCGCGTACGTCCTCCCGGCAGGGTGAAGGTCTCCCCCACCCCCAGGGGCGCATCGGCCAGTTCCGGATAGACCGACCGGTCCCAGCACGCCTCGCTGTTCGGGTGGGTGTCCACGACCTCGACGGGGCCGCCCCCGGACACCTTGTCCGCCCGGACGCGGTAGAGCAGCACCCCTTCGGTGCACAGGGTCCGGTCGTTGCCCACGGCCCCCCGCGCCTCGATGGCCAGTGCGGTGCCGGGTCCGGTTCGCACCACGGCCAGTCGGGTTCCCAGGCTTCCGCCGGGCGCGGGCGCGGCGATCGGCTCCAGGGTGATCAGCTCCGGGCGGGTGATGCAGCGCACGGCGCGGCCCGGCAGCCAGCCGAGTTTCCACTTGTGCCAGCCGAAGAGGTCGGGAGCCATGCCGAACTGGCTGCCCATGACGTCCCAGTCGCCCACGTGGGTGTCCCAGTCGCCCTTGCCGTCGGTGGGGCGGTGGTAGAGGTCGGGAAGGTCGAAGACGTGCCCCGTCTCGTGGGCGAGCACATTGCGGTCGGGCGGGTGGCGCTCGAAGACGGTGACGACGCGCCTGATCCGGCTGTCGTCGGCGTTGAGCGGCCGGTCGAGGTTGACGACCTTGGTGGCGTCGGAGTCGACCCCGGGCGCCTCGGGGTCGGCGACCAGATAGACGACGACGTAGCGGGAGAAGTCGACCGTGGGGTCGGCCGCCGCGAGGGCGTCGCGCAGATAGGCGTTGCGCTTGTCGGGCGCCCAGTCGCGGCTCACTCCGTACGCGGTCGACGGCTTGGGCATCCGTACCCAGGTGCGCTGGGCGTCGGCGCGGAGGGAGAACTGTCCGTAGGACGCCCGCGCGAAGAAGTCACTGGTGGTGGGGAAGTGGTCGGCGGCGAGTTCGGACGGCGCGTACTGGGGTGAGGCGTCCGGGAACGAGAGGAAGACCATCACCGCGTCGAGGACTCCGGTGGGCCGGGGATAGGCGGAGTTCCAGGTGTCGAGGCCGAGTGAGTGGTGGGCTCCCGTGCGCGGCAGTGCGCAGGAGGCGGACGAGGTCTTGGCGACGGCTGGTCCTGCGACCAGCGAGGTGGCGGCGAGCGCCATCAGGGAGGTGAGGGCGGCTGCGGCGCTGCGCAGCCGGCCGCGTTCGCCCCCTTCACCGCCGCGGGGTCGGCCGGCGCCCGATCCGGCTGGTCCGCCGCCCCGATCGCCGGGGTCATCGGGTCCGCCGCCCGATCCGGGCGGGCCGCCGCCGGTCGTGCCGCGGTCCCCGCTGCCGTCGGAGGCCCCGGGCCCGTCCCCGGGGTCGAAGTGCTCGACGTCCCGGTCCGGTCGACCGCGCCCGCCGCCCGGGAAGGGACCGGACCGGACGCCCGACCCGACGGCGAGGGGTGCACCGGTGAGCCGTCGGAAGGGGGCCTCACAGCGGGTGCCGCCCTTCTTCGCGCCACGCGGACGGTCGCCTTCCACTCCCCCGGGTGTTCCCGCGGGTGACTGCTGACCCTCCACGTAGACCTCCGACCACGGAAATGGGAGACACCTCAACCACCTTGTCGGGGTTTACCGGTGTACGCCCTGTTCCGCTGCCCCACTCGGGTGACCGGTCGGGTACGGGATCGGCACCGGTTCGCCGCGGCCCGGAGGGGGCTGGAGACGGTCAAGCCACGCGCAGATGGGTTCACCGCAATGAGAGATCACGGAACGTCACATTTGATCAGCTATGGATCAGGCCCTGTACAGAGCCGCGCAGAAACGATCGGGCGCGCACTCCGAAGGGTGCTCGACCCCGTGGGGGAGCTGGAACGGCCCTGGGGGCAGCCCCTATGATCGGCACACTTTCCCGATCTCTTTTCCCAAGCGTGAGCGCCATTTCGACCTTCATCGACCTGTTGGTCGGTCTTCCCGACCACATCTGTACGCCCCTGGACGACACAACTGCACTGCGGGAGTGAGCGGTGAGCGGAACCTCCGAAGGAACAGGGCGAAAGGGAGCTGCGGCCCCCGACCAAACGGAGCGGAAGATCACGGAGGGTCACGTAGTCTCCCCCTCCGAACCGCCCCTGTCCGAACTGCGTGAGTACCGGGCCGCGTTCGAGTCAGCACCGTTCGCCCTGGCCCTCGTCGACCGCGGCGGTCTGGTCCTCCGCGCCAATCCCGCCCTCGCCGCACTCTTCGGCACCGTGGCCGAGGCACTGATCGGGCGGGCCGCGGACGATCTCGTCCGGCTCTCCGCCGATCGCCGCATCCGACACGCCTACCGCGAGGTGCTGCACGGCCGGCGCTCCCGCTTCCGCTGCACGCGGCGGCTCAAGCACCCCGACGGGGGGACACTGTGGGCCGAGATCACTCTCACGCCGGTCGGGGGGAGCCGTCGACTGCTGTTGTCGGTCGCGGACATCAGTGATCGCCGCGAGCTGCGGGCCCGGCTGCGACACCTCCAGATGCACGACGCGGTGACCCGGCTGCCGAACCGGACCCTGTTCTTCGAGCGGTTGACGGCCGCCCTCGACTCATCGGCGTACGACGACGGCTGCACGGGCCGCATCGGTCTGTGCTACCTCGACCTGGACGGCTTCAAGGCCGTCAACGACACGCTGGGACACCGGGTCGGGGACCGGCTGCTCGCCGCCGTGGCCGGCCGGCTCACCGAATGCGTGGAGAACGACGGCTACACCCACGGCGGGGGCCATCTGGTGGCCCGGCTGGGGGGTGACGAGTTCGCCGTCCTGGTCGAGGACTCGCTCGGTACGGAACAGCTCGGCGAGCTCGCCCAATCGGTGTTGCTCGCCCTCCAGCAGCCCTTCGACCTCGACGGTCAGCGGTTGTCGGTGTCGGCTTCGATCGGGGTCGTGGAGCGTTCCGTCACCGGGACCACCGCCACGGGTCTGATGCAGGCCGCGGACACGACCTTGTACTGGGCGAAGGCCGACGGCAAGGCCCGCTGGACGCTCTTCGACCCCGAGCGCAACGCCCATCAGGTGACCAGGCAGGCCCTGTCGTCCACACTGCGGCCGGCGGTGGAGCGCGGCGAGTTCGCCTTGGAGTACCAACCCCTGGTGGGGCTCTCGGACGGGGTCACCCGAGGGGTGGAGGCGCTGGTGCGCTGGAACCACCCGCAGTTCGGGATGTTGGCGCCGAATCGGTTCATCGGAATTGCGGAGGAGGACGGCTCCATCGTGCAGTTGGGGCGCTGGGTCCTGCGGACCGCATGTCACCAGGCACGGCAGTGGCAGTGCGAATATCCGGGGGCCGATCCGCTGTTCGTCAGCGTCAACGTCGCGGTGCGCCAGGTCTGGGACTCGGACCTGGTGGCCGACGTGGCGGAGATCCTCGCCGAGACGGGACTGGCTCCCGAGCTGTTGCAGTTGGAGTTGACGGAGTCCGCGGTGATGGGCTCAGCAGGCCGCCCGCTCCAGGCCCTCCAGGCGCTGAGCGACATGGGCGTGCAGATCGCCATCGACGACTTCGGCACCGGGTACTCGAACCTGGCGTACCTCAGTCGGCTGCCGGTGTCGGCGCTCAAGCTGGACGGGGCGTTCGTCCGCGGCTTCCAGGACGAGGCGCATCCCAATCCGGCGGACGAGATGATCGTGGAGGCACTCGCCCAACTGGCCCACCGGCTGGGGCTGACGGTCACGGCGGAGTGTGTGGAAACCTCGGGGCAGGCGTCCCGGCTCCGCAGGATCGGCTGTGACCTCGGACAGGGCTGGCTGTACTCGCGTGCGGTCTCGGCGGATCGCATCGGGCAGATGATCGGCAGCGATCCGCTGTCCGCCTGAATCCGTCCGGCCCCTGTGACGGACCCCTGAACCGCCCGGGGGAGCGGTCCATGGAAACCGCCCCCGGCCGGAGGCGAACCTCCGGGCGGGGGCGGTGTTGTGGGGGGACTCAGAGCGGTCCGGTGTCGGATCTGCGGTGTGGGGGGACAGATCCGATGTTCATCAGCCCTTCAACCCTGTTCAGTTGTTGTGCGGTTGGTCGGACGGGCCCCGGTCGGGCCGTGGGGCCGTTCCGGTGGGGTCAGCAGGCGCCCTGGTCGCGCCAGACGCCCCACTCACCGGTGGTGCCGGGCTCTTCGCCCTGGTTCCACCAACCGGCCTTCCAGGTGCGGCCCTTGTGCGAGACGAGCGAGCCGGCGTTGTACGTGCTGCCCGCGCTCCATGCGGCGGCCGAGCACGTGCCTCCCGGAGAGGACGGCGACGGGGTGCCCGGGGAGGGGCTGTTCGTCACCGGGGCGGAGGGGGACGGCGTGCCGGGGTTGGGGCTGTGGGGGGTTGCGCCCAGCGCGGCGACGATGTCGTTAAGGAGCGTGGTGTTCGCGTCCAGACCGAGCAGCGAGTAGAGCATCGAGCCACCGAGGCCGCGGCTGCGACCGTAGTCGGCACGGGCCTGGATGGTCCGCTTGTCGAGGCCGGTGAAGAACTCGCCGTCCTTGTAGAAGTACGCGGACTGCGCCTCGGCGTCCCAGAAGGTCGTCGCCGGGTTGTCGACGATGCCGGCCAGTTCCTTGTACTGCGCGATGCCCGCCTGCTGGCTCAGCGGACGAGGAGCGCTGCCCCCGGTCGCGGTCTGACCGAGACCGTTCTTGGTGCCGGCGGGAACGCCCTTCCAGCCGCGGTAGTACAGCTCGTACCCGAGGGTGAGCTTGTTGGCCGGGAAGCCGCCCGCGATGCCGTAGGCCGGGTTGCCGTCGAGCCAGGCATCGACCGTGTTCTTGATCGAGTACTTCTGGGTGCCCGGCGCGATCGGGTCGGTCGGGTCGGACGCGGGCGAGGTCAGCGGCGACTGGTGGTACGTCGGGCCGTTGCCCGCCCAGGAGCCGTGCATGTCGTACGTCATGATGTTCGCGTAGTCGAGGTACGCGCCCACCTTGTCCGTCTCGATGTGCTTGATCTTGTCCTGGCCGGCCGGCATGGCGGCGGTCAGCAGGTACTTCTTGCCGCCGTTGGCCGCGCCGTACTCGTCGAGCTGCTTGCGGAACTCGGCGAGGAGCAGGGTGAAGTTGGCCTTGTCCTCGGGTCCGTAGTGGTTGCCGAGGTGACCGCTGTTCGTACCGGGGTACTCCCAGTCGATGTCGATACCGTCGAAGATCCCGGCCGCCGTGCCCGGTCCGCCGAAGCCCTCGGTGACCGGCAGGTCGCCCTTGATGTACTGGTTGATGCAGGAGCTCACGAGCTTCTTGCGGCTGGCGTCGGTCTTGGCCGCGTCGTGGAAGTACTTGGAGTACGTCCAGCCGCCGAGCGAGATGTTGAGCTTGAGGTGCGGGTACTTCGCCTTCAGCTCCTTGAACTGGTTGAAGGCACCCGCGATGGGCTGGTCCCAACGGTCCGCGACACCGTCGACGCTGTCGGCCGCGCCGAAGGTCTTGGTGTAGTCCGCGAAGGAGTCGCCCGCGCCATCACCGGCGTTGGGGTTGTTGTCGTCGCCCGCCGCCTTGTTCGCCATGAAGCACGTGTGCTCGGTGGGGTGGATGTTGCCGAACGAGTAGTTGATGATGTCCAACTTGCTCGCGATACCCCGGGTGTCCAGGTGCTTGGGGAAGAAGGCGTTGCCGTACACGCTCCACTGGTCGTAGTACGCGATCTTGACTCCACCGGTGGGGGCGGCGGAGGCAGGAGCGGTCGCGTTGGCCGTGCCGTTGACGGCAAAGCCCGCCGCAACGCCTGCGGCGATCGCCGCAGTCGTCAGGGCCGCGATCATGGGTTTACGGGAGAGCACGAACAGCCTCCGGTAGTGGGGGGATCGATCGATGGTGCTGGCAAAGAGATAGCGATTCGGCCATGCCCGCGTCAATGGTCTCGACCAAATGAGGACTAGACCAATTTCAACGAAAAACCGCTCGTCAGAGCCGTGCGAGATCAAGAAAATCCCCTTGCCATGTAACTGACAAGGGGTTTAAGGACCGGTTAAGGGTGCTTTGAAGGAAGCATAAAGACGGTTCAGTTCTGAACCACTTCGGCAGACGTTTGACCAGCCAACTCGTACACCTCGGCGATCAGTTCGTACGAGCGCAGCCGCTGCTCACCGCCGTGGACGTTGGCCGTGAGCATCAACTCGTCGGCCCCGGTGCGCTTCTGGAGTGCATCGAGGCCCGCCCGGACCGCGTCGGGCGTGCCGTGGACGACGTTGGACATCCAGCCGTCCGTGAACTCCCGCTCCAACGGCGTGAACGCGTGGGCTTCCGCCTCATCGGGCGTGGGAATCAGCCCCGGGCTGCCGGTGCGCAGCCGCAGCATCGCCAGCGCGCCCGTCAACACCTGACGGCGCGCCTCCCGCTCGTCGTCGGCCGCCAGCGCGGCGACTCCGATGAGCGCGTACGGCGATGACAGCACCGCGGACGGGCGGAAGGACTCGCGGTAGAGGTCCAGCGCAGGAACCGTGTTCTGCGCCGAGAAGTGGTGGGCGAAGGCGAACGGCAGCCCGAGGACGCCGGCCAACCGGGCACTGAACCCGGACGAGCCCAGCAGCCAGATCGGCGGGCGGGCCGCAGGCCCCTGCACCGGGCCCGGAACCGCGTGGATGCGGGTGTAGGGATGGCCGTCGGGGAAGTCGTCGTCCAAGAAGCGGGTCAACTCGGCCAACTGCTGCGGGAAGTCCTCGGCGCCCTCGCCCCTGGCCTCCCCGGTACGGCCGGTGCGGCGCAGCGCCGCGGCCGTACCGCCGTCCGTGCCCGGGGCACGCCCGAGACCCAGATCCACCCGCCCCGGTGCCAGGGCCTCCAAGGTGCCGAACTGCTCCGCGATCACCAGCGGGGCGTGATTGGGGAGCATGACCCCGCCCGAGCCGAGCCGGATGCGGCGGGTGTGTGCGGCGAGGTGCGCCAGGATGACGGCGGGGGACGAGGAGGCGACACCCGGCATGGAGTGGTGCTCGGCCACCCAGTGGCGGTGGTAGCCGTTCGCTTCGGCGAGCCCGGCCAGTCGCACGCTGGTCCGCAGCGAGTCCGCGGCGGTGCTGCCTGCCCCCACGGTGACCAGATCGAGCACGGAGAGCGGTACGGGCGCGGTGCCGCGTGCAGTGGCTCGGACGGGGTCACCGGGAGCCTCGACGGTGCGTCCTGCCGCCAGGTCGTCAGGTCGTCCCACGGGGTCTGTCCTCCTGAGCATGAGGCAACGTACAGCACCCAAGAACAGGAGGATGACTCCGCTTTATTCCCGCCCATCCCCGTGTGATGGGCACGTTGATCCGGCGGCTCCCCGCCACCGGAGGCATTCCGCCTCCGGAGACACTCCGCCGCCCGACGGCGGGCGGTCGGGCTTCAGGCGTCGGACTCCCGACCGTCCTGGGCGAAGAGCCGGCCCACCTTCAACGCCCAGGTCCTGCGGTCCGCCAGCCGCAGCCCCTCCCAGACCGTCACCTGGGTCGCCGTCAGAACCGGCTTGCCCAAGGTCTCCTCCAGTTCGGGCAGGTGCGCCACCGTGTGCAGCGCGGTGTCCGGCAGCAGCACCACGTCCGCCCGCGGGTCGTCACCCGCCCGGGCCAGCGCCAGCACCTCGGCCTCTCCCCAACCTGCGACCTCCGCCGCCGTCGCACCGCCCGCATGGGCGGCGACCACCTCGACGCCCGCCGCCCGGAGGAACTCGGTGAAGCGGTCCGTGTCGTCCTGCGGATAGGTGGCCGCGACCGCGACCCGAGCGGCACCCAGCTTCCGTACCGCGTGGACGAAGGCGAAGGAGGTGCTGGAAGCGGGCAGCCCCCCGGCCCTCGCCAGTTCGCGGATCTGCTGGTGGGCCCCTTCCCAGCCACGGCCGAAGCTTCCCCTGGTGCTCGCCCACAGCACGGACTCGGCGCCCCCGAGCCGTAGCTCGGCGATGTTCTCCTCCGACGGCTCGGCCGTCCCGGTGTGGACGGACGGCATCCTGATGTCACTGTCGAGCAGCACCTCCAGCCGGGGATAGTCCTCCTCGGCGGAATGCCCGGGGATCAATAGTCCGACCGTGGTCATAGAGAACCTTCCTTCGGGGTTTCTTTTCCGGTCCCGTGCGGGCCGTCCAGCTTGTCGGGTACCACTTCGAGGCCGGTTCAAAGCGTCCGACCGTCCCGGTCTCCGATCCGAAAGCACGGCCCCCGGCGTTCCGTGCGCCCGGGACACCGAAGGCACCGGCACATCACGGGCACATCGAAAAAGGGACCGGAATTCATCCGCATGTACACATGACATCGGGGTAGCCGCGCACTCATGGCTCCACGACAGGAGAGAACGAGACACAGCACGCCCCCGGCCCGAGGACTCGCCCGGCGATCACTGCTCGCCGGGGCCGTGGCCCTCGGCGCCGCCGGTGCCGTCGGTGTGACCAGCGGTTGCAGCAGGGTGTCGACCGCCGACGCGGGGGACGGCGGTCAGCTGCTGGAACAGTTGCGCGCCAAGGGCTCCGTACGCCTCGGGCTCGCCGGCGAGCAACCCTTCAGCTACATCGGCAAGGACGGCAGGATGACCGGCGCAGCACCGGCCATCGCCCAACGCGTCTTCCGCGAACTCGGCGTCGAGGACGTCCAGCCCTTCCCCACCGAGTTCGGTTCGCTGATCACCGGATTGAACTCGCTCCAGTTCGACACGGTCGCGGCCGGCATGTACATCAATCCGGCCCGCTGTGAGCAGGTCATCTTCGCCGACCCCGAATACCAGATGCTCGACGCCTTCCTGGTGCGCAAGGGCAACCCGAAGAACCTGCGGACGTACGAGGACATCGCCGAATCCGGGGCGTCCATGGCGACCGGTGTGGGCTATGCCCAGATCGAATACGCCAAAGGGGCCGGAATCAAAAAGGTCACCACCCTGCCGGACCAGTTGGCGGGTCTGCTCGCCGTGGAGCAGGGGCGGGTGGACGTCTTCGTCGGCACGGCCGTGACCGTGCGCAACGTTGTCAAGGAGACGCGGAGCACCAAGGCGGAGGCGACCGAGGAGGTCACCCCGACCGTGGACGGCAAGCCCGTCGTCGACGTGGGCGGATTCGCCTTCCGCACTCCGGAGACGGCCCTGCGCGATGCGTTCAACCGCGAGCTCCACAAGCTGAAGAAGAGCGGTGAACTGCTGGAGATCATGCGGCCCTTCGGCTTCACGAAGGACCAGATGACCACCATCACCGCCAAGGAGAAGTGCAAGCCATGAGCGAAATAAGCCCGGGTTTGTGGGAACTCCTCCTCAAGGGCGTGTGGATCACGGTCCAGCTGACCGTCTACAGCGCCCTGCTCGCCGCGGCTGTGGCCTTCGTCATCGGTCTGGCGCGCGCCCACCGGCTGTGGATCGTGCGCTTTCTCGCCGGCACCTACTTCGAGGTCTTCCGCGGCACCTCCGCCCTGATCCTGATGTTCTGGATCTTCTTCGTGCTGCCGTTGGGCTTCGGTTGGCAGCTGGTGCCCATGTGGGCCGCGGTGCTGTCGCTGGGGCTGACGTACGGGGCGTACGGCTCCGAGGTGGTGCGGGGCGCGGTGGCCGCCGTCGCACAGGGGCAGCGGGAGGCCGGGATCGCACTGAGCTTCACCCCCGCGCAGCAACTGCGCAAGGTGGTGCTGCCGCAGGCGTGGCCCGAGATGATCCCGCCCTTCAACAACCTGCTGGTCGAGTTGCTGAAGGGGACCGCCCTGGTCTCCATCATGGGCGTCGCCGACATCGCCTTCGGCGCTTCCCTGGTGCGCAACGCGACCGGTCAGAGCGCCCCCGTCTACACGGTGATCCTGCTGATGTACTTCGTGCTCGCCTTCGTCCTCACCCGGGGCATGCGGGTGCTGGAACGCCGGGCGAAGGCCGGCATCGGGCAGAAACAGCCCGCGCGTGCCTTCCCGCTACGACGCCGGGAGCGGGTCGCGGTCGGAGGTGAGAGCTGATGGAGTGGGACTGGTCCGCGGTCGACGACTTCCTGCCGCGTTTCTTCGATGGACTGCTGGTCACGCTCCAGGCCCTGGTGCTGGGTGCGCTGCTGGCGTTCGCCCTCGGCCTGGTGTGGGCGGTGGCCCAGCGGTCGGGCCCCGCGGTGGTGCGCTGGCCGGTGTCCGCGGTCACCGAGTTCGTCCGCAACACGCCGCTGCTGGTGCAGTTGTTCTTCCTCTACTACGTGCTGCCGGAGTGGGGCCTGACCCTCTCGGCCATGATGACGGGCGTCATCGGCCTCGGTCTGCACTACTCGACCTACACCTCCGAGGTGTACCGGGCCGGGATCGACGGTGTGCCGAAGGGGCAGTGGGAGGCGGCGACCGCACTCAATCTGTCGCGGCGGCGCACCTGGGGTTCGGTGATCCTGCCGCAGGCAATCCGCCGGGTCGCCCCGGCCCTCGGCAACTACGTCATCGCGATGCTGAAGGACACTCCGATGATCTTCGTGATCGGGGTGATGGAGATGCTCGGACAGGCGCGCCAGTTCGCCTCCGAGACCTTCCTGACGGTGGAGGCGTTCACGGTCGTGGGCATCGCCTTCATCCTCATCGCCTATCCGGCATCCGTCCTCATGCGAGCCTTGGAGCGTCGTCTTGTCCGCTGACAGCACTCTTTCCCCGACCGACCGGAGCCCCCAGGAGAGCCCGCGGGCGACTGCCGCGCCGGTCGCGCAGGACGAGCTGATCCGGTTCGACCGCGTCACCAAGCGCTTCGGCGAGAACGTCGTCCTGGACAGTCTGGACTTCCGGGTCTTCCCGAAGAAGCACGTGACCCTGATCGGCCCATCCGGTTCGGGCAAGACCACGATCCTGCGACTGCTGATGACCCTGCTGAAGCCGGACGAAGGCACGATCACGGTCGGTGGGCAGTACCTGAACCACGAGGAGAAGAACGGCAGACTCGTGCCGGCGGGCGAAAAGCACATCCGCGACGTGCGCAAGAACATCGGCATGGTGTTCCAGCAGTTCAATCTGTTCCCCAATATGAAGGTGCTGCGGAACGTGACCGAGGCGCCGGTGCACGTGCTCGGGCTGTCATCGGACGAGGCGCACGAGCGGGGTCGTGACCTGTTGGAGCTGGTCGGGCTCGGGGACAAGTGCGACGCCTATCCGAGCCAGCTCTCCGGCGGGCAGCAACAGCGGGTGGCGATCGCCAGGGCCCTGGCGATGCGCCCCAAGGTGCTGTTGTTGGACGAGGTGACGTCCGCGCTCGACCCCGAGCTGGTAGCGGGCGTGCTGGACCTGCTGAGGGACATCGCGCACACGACCGATGTGACGATGCTCTGCGTGACCCATGAGATGGGCTTCGCCCGGGACGTCTCCGACTGCGTGATGATGTTCGACCAGGGCAAGGTCATCGAGTTCGGCCACCCCGACAAGATGTTCAGCGACCCGGAGAACGAACGTACGAAGGAGTTCCTCAGCGCCGTACTGTGACACGGGAATCGCCAGCTGGATCGTGCCTTTGGCATATGCCTAAGAGATGCGCCCCAGTTGGGAGGGGTCCTCCACCCGGGTATTCTCGCCAACAGGCGTCCCTCAAGCGCCCCTTGACCGCTATCGTGTGGTAGAGGACCTTGCGGTGACGAACTGGTAGGGGGAGACCGTGGCGCTGAAGCCTGAGCCGACCGCGCCGTTCCACTCGGTGCAGTACGTCCTGCGGGTGCTGGAGACGGTCTCCCGGCACTCGGGCGGCGTGAGCGACACCCAGATCGCACGGGAGACGGGTCTGCCCACCGGGCATCTGGCGCCGCTCCTGGAGATGCTGCGCCGCGAGGGCTATGTGGAGCGGGCCGCCGACAACGGCGGGACCTATGTGATCGGCGATTCCCTGGTGCTGCTCGGCTCCGGTGCCGCACGGCAGCAGGCGCTGGAGGCCAAGCTCCAGGACACCCTGACGGAGATCAGGGACTCGGTGGGCGCCGCCGTCTACATCAGCAGATACATCGACGGCGAAGTCAAGATCACCCAGTACGCGGACGGCCCGTGCACGCCCCGGGTCAACGAGTACGTGGACTTTCGGTTCGCGGCCCACGCCAGCGCCATCGGCAAGTGCCTGCTGACCCAGCTGGACGGCGACGGCCGGCGCGAGCACCTGGCCCGCCACAAGATCACCCGGTTCACCTCGCGGACGATCACCAGCGAGACCCTCCTCTTCTCCAAACTGGACAGCCAGCCGGCGACCGTCCCGATCCTGGACCTCCAGGAGTACGCGGTGGGCACGGTCTGCGCCGCGGTGCCCCTGACCGCCGGATCGACGGTGGGCTGCCTCGCGCTCTCGCTGCCGATCGAGCACGCCCATCGACTCCGCTCGGCAGCGGACACCCTGAACCGCAGGGCGGCACCGGTCGTGCTGTCACTCGTGCTCTAGGCCTTCCTCCGGCCGTCCGGGGCTGGTCCACCCCGGGGTGGCCCCCCGTCCTGCACGCCCTGTCCCGCACGGGCCGGGCACGTGTCGGAGCACCCCTCTGGAGCAGGTATTATTTATCTCGTCAGGCGCCGCTAGCTCAGTTGGTTAGAGCAGCTGACTCTTAATCAGCGGGTCCGGGGTTCGAGTCCCTGGCGGCGCACATTGATCATCGAGGGCGTTCCGGATTTTCCGGGGCGCCCTCGCTGTTTCCCTGGCCTCGGTGTTTCCCTGGCGGGGCGAGCTTCGGCGACCGTCCGCCTCCCCTCTCTACGATCACGGTCGACCGACCCCGGACATGACGGTGCTCCCCGCGGCGGGAAACCGCGGGGAGCGTTGCCCGGGCGGCTGCGCCGACGACCGTGCGAGAGGACGAGGACCCGGCTCAGGCCCTGCCACCCCGCACGGCGTCCGGTCGGCGCTCCACGAGTTCCACGGGCTGGGTACGCCCCGGAGACCCGTGTTGCCGGGTGACCGATCGTGCGTCAGCGGCGGAACGTCAGAACTGGACGTCCGAGCAGGCGTAGAAGGCGTTGGGGGTGTCGTGCACGGTCCACACCGCCAGTACCACGTGCTTGCCCGAGCGCGACGGCAGGTTGCCGGAGTGCGACAGGGTCTCCGGCGGCTGCTTGCCACCGTAGGGAACGGTCAGGAACGGCTGCGACTCAAGCGCCGCCCTGGTCAGCTTCTGGTTGGGGTTCCACCCCTGCTTGGTGATGAAGTACTTGAAGTCGGTGGTGCGGTGCCGGGCGGTGAACCGCCAGGTGAACGTCTGGTTGGAGCCCGAGTTCACCTTGGTGGCGGGCCATGCGCCACCACGGGGGTCATCGAGCTGGGAGAACTGGCCGTTGCCTCCGGCACAGATCAGACCGTCGGCGGGACCGGCGGACGGGAACCCCTTGAGGCCCTCGACGCTCTGCGGCTCCCACTGGATGTTGCCGCAGTTGGACACCGTGCGGTTGGCACAGTGCTTCTGACGGCTGGTCACCGGAGAATCGGTGTAGCCGTGGCTGCTGGCACTGCCGGTTGCGACCACGGTGCCGCCCATCACCAACAGGCCGACGGCGGCGGCGGTAAACCTTTTGCGCATGCTTCGCTCCAGAGAACGTGGGGGAGTTCGTGAGCCTTGCTTGCACGCGTGCGTGTCGTTGACTACGTCTGTTCGATGTAGTTCGGAAGCGCTCCTTCCGCGCCTCATTTAGGTCTAGACCAACACCCAATGTATTGACCGAACTTCATCATGTCCAGACCAAAACTATCTCTCAGTTTCTGACGCGTGCTGGGCATAGAACGCAACTGTCAGATCTTTCACCAACACCTTGCGTTCGTAGTCGTCCAACTCCACAAGCCCACGTGAGGTCAGTCTCCGTACGGTTTCTTCGACTGCGTCCACCACAGAGGTCAGCACCGCGTCACGGTGTCTGGCGTCGAGCGCCGCGATCCGACGGCGTCGCATCGCGGCAGCGATCTCTGGCGCATATTCGATGGTCACCGGTTGGGCGGAGAAGACCTCGATGCCCACCGCCGCGCATTCCGCTTGCAGCATCCGCGTCAGGGCCCCGCCGACCGACTCCGCGTCCCGCAACGTCCGACCGACGGCCACCGGAGCGGCGCCCGCCCCACGGGCCGCGTCCGCGAAGGCGTCGGCGGGCAGTTGCGAGAGGACCCGGGCCGTCGCCGCCTCCACCTGTTCGCTCACGTACTCCTCATGGTCCTCCACGCCCAGCACCGCACGCACGGTGTCCCGGACCCGCCACACCACCTGCACCACCACACTCAGGGGCGCGCCCTCCGCATCCACCGCCGGCATCGGCTCGCTGCGCCAGTGCCGGAGTCGCACCTCGACGCGTCGACGCAGCACCAGCGGGCTCATCCAGAGCAGCCCCGTGCGCCGTACGCTCCCCCGGTACTCCCCGAACAGCGTCAGCACCCAGGCATGGCCCACCTGCCCCCGTCCGATGCCGCCGAGTGCGAAGAGCGCGATGACCACGCCGAGCGTCAACAGGCACCACAGGTCGATGCCCAGCCCCCGGTACGGGTACACGGGCAGTCCGAGGAGCGCGATCAGCCGGGCGGGCAGCGCGCCGGCGCCCCAGAGCACCGCACCGATGCCCGCGAGTGCGCAGGCGCCGGCGACCACTCCCGTCCACCCGGAGAGCACCGCACCCGGTCGTTCGGCGAGTTCGGGATCCTCGGGCGGGCCGGGGCGCACCGAGGTCGCGGTGGCCACCGGCGGGCGGGCGATCCTCGGCTGTTCCCCGGTGCCGAGCCGGCGCGCGACCACGGCGGGGCGCAGGGCGATCGGCGGGGACCAGCCGTGCGTGAAGTCCTCGGGCCCCGAGTCGTCACCGGTGACATCGTCCCGGAAGAGGAGGTGCACCGGGATCTCGGTGGTCGCCTCCTGGGCGATGACCGGGGTGTGCCGGGCCGCACCGGTCGACGGTCCGTCGCCCTCCGGCTCCGATGTCGTGGTGGTGGTCATGACTGCCAATGCCTCCGCTGATCGTCACGTACCCCCGCCGCCGGAAGAGCCCCGGCCGATGCCGTGGCCCGCTCCCCTCAAAGTGCCCACGGCTGCCCGTCCGGCCAGCGCCGGACCACCGTCACGGGGTGGGTGCGAAGAGGCGACGCCAGGTCTCGCGCCCCGGGTAGCCGTCCGCCTCGGAGCCCCGCCAGCCCTGCGCCCGCTGGAACGCCTCCACGTTGCGCCGGTCCGCCTCGCCCCACCGCGGCCCGGGCCCGGTCTTGTAGTGCTTGCCGTAGCCGCGTGCGACCAGTCGACGGCCGAGCTTGGTGATGTGCTCGTTGGACTGCCCGGGCCGGAAGTACCGGGCGCCGGGGTACGGGGGGACGGCCGCGCCCGTGCCCCCGGGGCCCGCAGTCGGTGCGGGCGCCTCGGCTTGAGCAGCCGGGATGTCCTTGCCCTTGCCGGTGACCAGCAGTTCCCAGGCGTCCGGTCCGGGCAGTCCGGTGGCCTTGCTTCCGGTCCATCCCTGGGCCAGTTGGAACGCCTCGGTGGCCTTGCGGTCCGCCTCGCCCCACCGCGGCCCGGGCCCCTCCTGGTAGAAGCGCTTGCCACCGCGGGCCACGAGCATTTCGCCGAGCCGGGTGACGTGGGGGTTGTCCGCGCCGGGACCGAACGAGCCCGCACCGGGATAGGCGTCGGCCAGCGCACCGGTCGCGCTGTCGACGACCCCGCGATAGCGGTAGGGGACGTACTTGTCGGAGTTGCTCCAGTACGCCATGGGCGTGGCCTGCTTGATGGCGTGCGGCTTCGTCTGCTCGTAGGCGGTGTACGAGGTGTGGGTGGCGTCGGTCCAGCCACCGAAGATCGTGACGTGGGAGCCGTTGGTCGGATTGGCCGGGTTGTGGAAGAGCAGGATGTCCCCGGGTTGGAGTTCCTCGCGAGTGATCTTGGTGGCGAACTGGGCGAGGGAACCGGTCCACTCGTTGCTCGCCAGGTTCCACGCCATCGAGACATAGCCCGAGCAGTCCTGGCGGTATCCGTCGGACCAGTAGGCCGCCATGCTGTACGGGACCTTCGCCGTGACCCACTTCTTGGCCCGGTTGATGATGTCCGTGCGGGTGGTCTCCGGCAGCGCCACCGCCGGCACGCCCGAGGGACCCGAGAGCGGTCCGCCGTACAGTGGCCCCCGGCCGCCCTGCTCATGGCCGGGCTCGGCAGCGGCCCGTCTGGTACTGGCGGGGTCGGGGGGCTTCACCGTCTGTGTCGCCGATGCGATGTCCGGGGCGGTGAGCACCACCCCCGCGGCCGTGAACAGCACCAGGGCCCGTCGGCACCCGTGGGCCGCGGGGTGGCCGCCGGCCGCGAGCGTTCGCCGTTGCCCCACGCATCCCGGACAGTCGCAGTCGGGAGCAGGTTCGTACTCCTCGAAGACCGGCACCGTCATCCGTGTCCCCTCCGCACTCCATGGAGATCGTTTTCGGGGGCCGAACGGCGTGGGAAAGAACCGCACACCGAGGGCCCGGACCTTTCCTATCTTGAGGGACAAAAGGTAAAAACCGACCATCCGACAGGCCGGAGTCGACCACTAATGCCCTCGACCGGAAGCAGGCGGTCCGAAATCGGCCGAGGCACTCTCCGAGGTCCGGTAGAGTTGGCCCGGTCAGCACGCGCCGCTAGCTCAGTTGGTTAGAGCAGCTGACTCTTAATCAGCGGGTCCGGGGTTCGAGTCCCTGGCGGCGCACGCTCCACGAAGGCCCCCTCGCGATCGAGCGAGGGGGCCTTCGTCATGCCCGGATCGGCTGGATGCAGTCGATCTATGGCGACCGCCGCGACCTCAGGTTTTCCGAAATCGTACATATGGCTGGTTGACCGTACATTTGACCCTTGCGATCATGACTCGGGTCATGGAACCTATGCTGAATCGCTGTCAACGCCCGCGACCAGGCGTCCACATCAGCGCAGTTGGGGCACCTGAAGGGCAGGGTTCGTGCGGATATGCGGGTGGGGTTCGGGATGGGGGTCCCCCTCACCGCTCCGGCACGCGACGGGCATGATGCAACCGGCGGGCGGCTGTCGCATGTCTGTGCTCACGGCAGCCGACCATCGATTGGTCCAGGTACATGGGTCGGGGGCCCCATGGCCGGAATTCAACGACACACCAGAACACACGCAGTCCTGCTGCGTGCGGGGGGATGACCAATGACGTCGACGCCCAACGGCGCCGGGAAGCCCGAAGACCCTTCTCGAACGACCCAGCTCCGCCTGCCCGCCAACCTGCGCACCGGCGGTCACCGGCCGCGCCCCAAGAAGGCGCTGCCCCGGTACGACTACGAGCACTACAGCAGGCTCGCCGGCCCCCTCACCCAACCCGACCCCGCCAAGCCGTACACGGTCCAGTACCGCTCCCTGCTGTCCCAGGAGCCCCATCGGATACGGGCGGCCCTGCTGCTGGGCTCGGCGCCCCTCGTCTCCCTCGGACTGTTCATCTGGCTGATGCAGCCCTCCCACTGGACCGAGCGCGACCCCAACCTCAAGAACGACCTCCTCCTCGTCTTCGACGTCGTCATGCTCGTGTCCATCGGGCTGATCGAGCTGTTCCGCACGATGAACGTGCTCTCCAACGCGCACGCCACGCTGGTGGCGCGGGACCCGGTCCCCGTCGTCCCCGAGAACGGCACCAAGGTCGCGTTCCTCACCTCCTTCGTCCCGGGCAAGGAGCCCCTGGAGATGGTGACGAAGACCCTGGAGGCCGCCGTACGCATCCGCCACCGCGGGCTGATGCACGTCTGGCTGCTCGACGAGGGCGACGACCCCGCCGTCAAGGAGGTCTGCGAACGCCTCGGCGTCCACCACTTCTCCCGCAAGGGCGTCGCGAAGTGGAACCAGGAGAAGGGCCCCCACCGCGCCAAGACCAAGCACGGCAACTACAACGCCTGGCTTGAGGCCCACGGCGACGACTACGACTTCTTCGCCTCCGTCGACACCGACCACATCCCCCTGCCGAACTATCTGGAGCGGATGCTCGGCTACTTCCGCGACCCGGATGTCGGCTTCGTCATCGGCCCCCAGGTCTACGGCAACTACGACACCTTCGTCACCAAGGCCGCCGAGTCACAGCAGTTCCTCTTCCACGCCCTGATCCAACGCGCCGGCAACCGCTATGGCGCGCCCATGTTCGTGGGCACGTCCAACGCCGTGCGCATCAAGGCCATCAAGCAGATCGGCGGCCTGTACGACTCGATCACCGAGGACATGGCGACCGGCTTCGAGATGCACCGGGCCAAGAACCCGGCCTCCGGTCGGCTCTGGCGCTCGGTCTACACCCCCGACGTCCTCGCGGTCGGAGAGGGCCCCACGGCCTGGACCGACTTCTTCACCCAGCAGCTGCGCTGGTCGCGGGGGACGTACGAGACGATCCTCAAGCAGTACTGGAAGGGCTTCGGCAGCCTGCCGGCCGGCAAGCTCTTCAACTACACGATGATGATCATCTTCTATCCGATGTCCGCGCTGAACTGGATCCTCGCGGCGCTCAGCTGTGCGCTGTTCCTCGGCATGGGCGCATCGGGCGTCCAGATCGACCCACTGATCTGGATGATGCTCTACGGCAACGCCTCGGCGCTCCAGATCGGCCTCTACATCTGGAACCGCCGCCACAACGTCTCCCCCCACGAACCCGAGGGCTCCGGCGGTCTCGCCGGAATGGTGATGTCCGCGCTCTCCGCGCCCATCTACGCCCGCTCCCTGATGGACGCCGCGCTGCGCCGCAAGAGCAGCTTCGTGGTGACCCCCAAGGGCGACTCCTCCAGCCCCGACACCCTCTTCGGCACCTTCCGCATCCACCTCTTCTTCATCTTCGTCTTCGGCGCCTCCCTGGTCTCCTCCTTCTTCCTCGGGCACGACCATCCGGCGATGATCACCTGGGCCGTGCTGGCGCTGCTGATCACCGCCGCACCGATCCTCGTCTGGCAGCACGGCATCCACGAGGCCAAGAAGAAGAGCAGGCGTCGCCATGCGGGCGGGCACAAGCAGTCGTCGACCGACGGCCCTGCGCCGCAGATCCCCGGACCCCGTCCGGGCGAAGGCTCCGGCAACCCTGAAGAGACCATGCAGATCGCCCTTGGGGGACAGAAGAAATGAGTAGGCAGCCCGCTGTGACGAACTACCGCAAGAGACGCGCCCGTCGCATGGCGATCGGCGCGGCGGTGGTCATCGCGGTGGCCGGGATGAACGGGCCGGCGCTCTGGCGCTTCGGTGCGGAGAAGTACCACGAGTACGAGATCAACCAGCCGGAGTACAAGGCGGACAAGGGCCACTGGTCCTTCCTCGACGTCCCGTCCGAGTACCGGGTCAACGGGGTGCACGCCGCGGTGCTGCACACCGGCAAGGTCCTGATCATCGCGGGCTCCGGCAACAACCAGAAGAACTTCGACGCCAAGAAGTTCGAGACCGTCCTGTGGGACCCGAAGACCGAGGACTTCAAGCACATACCCACGCCCAAGGACCTGTTCTGCTCCGGCCACACCCAACTGCCCGACGGCAAGTTGCTGGTCGCCGGGGGCACCAAGCGGTACGAGAAGCTCAAGGGTGACGTCACCAAGGCCGGTGGGCTGATGATCGTCCACAACGAGGACCCGGACGAGCCCAAGACGCTTCCTGCCGGCACCAAGTTCACTTCGAAGAAGAGCGGCAAGACCTTCGTTTCGATGGACTCGCTGCTGGTGGAGAAGGCGAAGAAGGTCTTCGACCCCAAGACGGGCAAGGTCGTGCGCACCGAGAGCGGGCGCGGTCGCGTCTACGTCGAGGCGGAGAAGGCGGGCAAGAAGTTCGAGACGGGCGCCCAGGAGAACTTCCGGGTGCAGGGCCTCACCGGGGCCGACGCCCGCAATGTGTACGGCATGGCCCAGAAGCTCGCCCTGGACAAGAAGGACTTCCAGGGGATCAAGGACACCTACGAGTTCGACCCGGTCGCGGAGAAGTACATCCCCGTCGACCCCATGAACGAGGCCCGCTGGTACCCGACGCTCGCCACCCTGGAGGACGGCAAGGTACTCGCGGTCTCCGGGCTCAACGACATCGGGGAACTCGTCCCCGGCAAGAACGAGATCTTCGATCCCGCCACCAAGAAGTGGGAGTACGCGAAGAAGCTGCGGAAGTTCCCCACGTACCCGGCGCTGTTCCTGATGGACAACGGGAAGCTGTTCTTCACCGGCTCCAACTCCGGGTACGGCCTCGCCGACGAGGGGCGCGAGCCGGGCATCTGGGACGTGGAGACCGACACCTTCCAGAAGGTGCCCGGGATGAGTGATCCCGACCAGTTGGAGACCTCGGCGTCCGTGATGCTGCCGCCCGCCCAGGACCAGCGGTTCATGGTCATCGGAGGCGGCGGAATCGGCGAGTCCGAGGATTCGAGCGAGAAGTCCCGGCTCATCGACCTCAAGGAGGCCAAGCCGCGGTTCAAGGACGGCGCGACGCTGGAGAAGGGCACCCGCTATCCGAGCGCTTCGCTGCTGCCGGACGACACCGTCCTGGTCACGGGCGGTTCCGAGGACTACCGGGGGCGCGGGGGCACCAACATCCTCCAGGCGCGCACCTATGACCCGAGCAGCGGCACCTACAAGCGGGTCGCCGACCCGAACGTCGGGCGCAACTACCACTCCGGTTCGGTGCTGCTGCCCGACGGACGCGTGATGATCTTCGGTTCGGACTCGCTGTTCGGGGACAAGGCCAACACCAAGCCCGGTGTCTTCGAGCAGCGGATCGAGATCTACAAGCCCCCGTACCTCTTCGCGGACTCACGGCCCGAGGTGACCGGAGGGCCGAAGAAGATCGCCCGGGGCGGCACGGGGACGTTCGAGGTGACCAGTGACAAGCCGTTGAAGACGGCGAAGTTGATGCGGCCGAGCGCGGTCACCCACGTCACGGACGTCGACCAGCGCACGATCGCGCTGAAGACCACGCGGACCGAGGGCGGTATCGAGGTCACGGTGCCCAAGAACCGTGCGTTGGTGCCCGCCGGCTGGTACATGCTCTTCGTGACCGACGACCGGGGGACGCCCTCGGAGGCGGTGTGGGTCGAGGTGCCGTAGCCCGCCTTGGTGCGCGGCGGTCGTGATGGACGCATGGGCCCCGGCCGGTTGGCCGGGGCTCTCTCCTGTCCGCTGTGCCCGCTGCGCCCGTCGTGCCCCCTGCGTCGGGCCCGGGGGGTTATCTGCCGCTGGCGAGACCGAGGGCGTACTCCGCCCACCAGTCGCCCGCCTTCGGGCCACCCTTGCAGTCGCCGTCCGACTCCCCCGGTCGCTTGATCCACAGATATGCGTCCACCTGGGGATCGTCCGTCTTGACGGTCGGTGTGTCGCCAAGGGCGCGGCCCGGCGGGTTGCACCAGTTCTCCTTGGGGTCGCCGCCGGTGAAGGGGCCGTTGCCGTTCCTGCTGGTGTCGATGACGAACGGTTTGCCGCCGACCTTCGCGGAGAGCCGCTTGCCGAAGTCCTTGCTGGCGGCGGTGGGGTAGAAGTTGGAGACGTTGACGGAGAAGCCGTCGGCGTGGTCGATGCCGGCCCGCCGCAGTGGCTCGTGCAGGGCATCGGGCTGTGACCAGGCCGCGTTCCCCGCGTCGAGGTAGACCTTGGTGTTGGGCTGCTGCTTGAGCCGCTGGACGGCTTCCTTGAGCAGGTGGTACCGCTCGTCGTGGAACTCCTGCGGGGTACAGCTGTCGACGAGGTGGAGCACGGCGTCCGGCTCCAGGATCACCGTGGCCTTGCGGTCCCCGATGCCCTTGGCCACCTTGTCGACCCAGGCGCGGTAGGCGTTCCCGTCCGCGGCGCCGCCCTTGGAGAACTGTCCGCAGTCCCGGTGCGGAATGTTGTAGAGGACGAGCAGGGCTTCCCGGTCGGCCTCGGTGGCCTTCTTCGTCAGCTCCTCTGTGCGCTCGTCGGGCCGGTCGAGGCCGATCCACTCGGCGACGGGCTGGCCGGCTATCTTCATGATCAGATCGGCTTCGGCATCTTTGCCGTCCCCGCGGTACTCGGCGACCTGACGGGCCGCGTTACCCTCCGGATTGACCCAGTACGGAACGGTTTCCTTGGGGCGTTGGGTGACTTCCGCCTTTTCGTCGCCGCCGTCGGACGAACACCCCGCGGCCAGCAGCACCGCCCCCACCACCGCCAGCCGCACACCGGCACGACGGCCCAGACTCCCGAACATTCCACTCCCCCTCGGCCGCACGGTTCGCCGGTCGTCCAGAGCCTCCCCGCCGTTGGACAAGACCGGTACCGGCCATCCTGACACAACCGATCAACGGGCCACGAGACTTGCCGTACTCTCCCCGACCGGACCACGACCGGTGGTCGCCCGAACGCGTGGTGGCGCGTACGTACGGTGGTGGGGTCGGCGGCGGGCGTCAGCCCGTGCGGCTGACCGCGGTGAGATAGGCGGAGACGACGACGTTGGCCGCATAGCTGTCCGTCGCCCGGTCGAAGGTGCCGCCGCAGGTGATCAGCCGCAACTCCGCCCGGCCTGCCCGCCGCTGGCCGTACGCTTTGCGGGCGTCGAACCGGTCCCGCCCGAAGACCTGCACGTCGTCGATAGTGAACTCGGCCACCGATCCATCGGCCCGGCTGACCCGCACCTTCTGCCCCGGGCGGGCTGCGCTGAGTCCGTAGAAGACGGCCGGTGCGGTACGGGTGTCGACATGGCCGACCAAGAGCGACGCCCCCCTGGCGCCCGGCTGGGTGCCGGCTCCGTACCAACCGATGCTCTGCGCGCTCGCGTACGGGGGCGGTTCGATCGCCCCGGCCGCGTCCAGCCCGCGGGGCACGACCCGGGCGGCGACCCCGATCGAGGGAATCTCCACCCGCTGTGGTCTGGCCGGTTCCAGCGGCCGATGGGCCGGGGGCAATGGCACGGCCCGTGGTCGGCCGACGGCCGCGACATCACCTGTGGTGGGGCCCGATGCGGCACCGAGGCCACCGCTGTGCTCGCGACCCCACAGCCAGAGTCCGAGTAGCAGCATCGCCCAGGCCACTCCCATCAGCAGCCGGCCGGAACTCGACGGTCGCTCGGCGGGGGGCATCTCAGTCGGAGCCGGGGCGACGGCGACGGGAGGTGCGGATGGCGACCGCGACGGCAGCCACACCGGCGAGGACGAGTCCGATGATGGTGTGCGGGGTGCCGGGGCCGTCCGAGTCCTGCTGCCGGCGCTCGGCAGCGGCCAGTGCGGCGGTGCCGCCCCCGCCGGCCCGGACGGGCGCCACGGGTGACGGATGCGCGGGCCGCGCAGGGTCGTCTGTTCCGCCCACTCCCCCCACAGATTGGAACGTGCCGGCCGCCCGGTGGTCATGGCCGTCGCAGCGGACGGTGACGGCATGGCTGCCGGGGCTCAGCCGCGCCTTGACGACGGTGTGGCCGCTCAGCGCGGAGCCAGACCGGCTGCCGTAGGAGCCGGACCGGCCCTGCTCGGCGGATCCGGTGTCCCGGGCCTCGTACCGCTCCTGAGTACGGGCGTCCGATCGCCGCAGCTCCGCCGGGCCGCTGAACGCCGGCGAGGTCGCCAGGCCGGTACCGCCCCGACAGCCGTGCACCAGGATCTCCACCCGGTCCCCGGGGGTGACGCGCGCCGGCGAGACGGTGGCGCTCACGGAGTCATGGGCGCGGGCGGGGCCGGCAGCGGGGGCCAGCAGCAGGGCGGCGGCCGTCCCTGCGGCACCCGCGACCCCTGCCGCACGGAAAGCGATCGACCTGGTACGCATCGTGAACCTCCTGGTACCGCAAGGTTCACGCGCGCCGGTCGACGGCGCATCCCCAGTGGGGTCATCGGGTGACGCCCGCCCGGGGCGAGCCACTCGGACGGGACGGCCCCGAGTGCCTCAGATCCGGTCGACGAGGTCCGCAATGGAGTCGACGACGCTGGACGGACGGAACGGATAGCGGTCGATGCCCGCCGGCGTGGTCACTCCGGTCAGCACCAGGAAGGTCTCCATGCCGGCCTCCAGACCGGCGAGGACATCGGTGTCCATCCGGTCGCCGATCATGGCGCTGGTCTCGGAGTGGGCACCGATCGCGTTCAGCCCGGTCCGCATCATCAGCGGGTTGGGCTTTCCTGCGAAGTAGGGGTCCTTGCCGGTGGCCTTGGTGATCAGGGCGGCGACCGATCCCGCGGCCGGCAGCGGGCCCTCGGTGGACGGTCCGGTCTCGTCCGGGTTGGTGCAGATGAACCGGGCACCGCCGTTGATCAGGCGGATCGCCTTGGTCAGCGCCTCGAAGCTGTAGGTGCGGGTCTCGCCGAGCACCACGTAGTCGGGGTCGTGGTCGGTGAGGACGTAGCCGATGTCGTGGAGTGCGGTGGTGAGGCCGGCCTCACCGATGACGTACGCGGTGCCACCGGGCCGCTGGTCGTCCAGGAACCGGGCGGTGGCCAGCGCGGAGGTCCAGATGTTCTGCACGGGGACGTCGAGGCCCATGCGGGCGAGCCGGGCGTGCAGGTCACGGGCCGTGTAGATGGAGTTGTTGGTGAGGACCAGGAAGGGCCGCTCGGTCTCCCTCAGCTTCCTGATGAAGGCGTCGGCGCCCGGGATCGGCACACCCTCGTGGATCAGGACACCGTCCATGTCGGTCAGCCAGGATTCAATCGGCTTGCGCTCTGCCATCAACGGGGCTCCTGCCGTGCTGCGGCGTATGGAAATACGCGAATTACGCAAATTGCTCGGGATACAGGCGCCGGAGGCACGGCACTGTGTCACTCCGGCACCAACAGCCTAGTCAGGAAGTCCTGATCTTGACCCGGCACGGTCGACCGAGCGGCCCCGCGCGGGACCGTCCACCGCCGTGGCAGAGCGGCCCTGGTCTGCGGTGGGGGCATGGCGAGCCCCGGGCAGCAACGTCCGGGGCGGCTCTTTCGGGCAGGGCCCGGTACGCCGATTCAGTGGCCGAAACCCAGGGGATCGGGGCACGGTCGGAGTCAGCGACGGCGTGGGCGCAGCCGTCGGGACACCAGCGCCAGGACCGCCCCGCCGAGCAGGACCGTTCCGAGGGCGACCGCGAGGCGCGTCAGTGAGGTGGAGCCGGTGGTGGCGAGTTCTTCGCGGGTGACCGTGGCGCCGTCGCCCCGGTCGTCGAGTACGGCGAAGCGGTAGTCGTCGGACTCCCCCACCCAGTCACCGTCGCCGCCGCGGCGTTGGACGACGGCGGCCTTGACCGTGACCTGGTTGGGCGGGGTGTCGGTGGTCACCGCGAGCCGCACGCGAACGGTGAGGGTGGCCCGTGCGGGGACGGTGAAACCGCCCCGGTCGCCCTGGGCCCCGTCGCCGTCGAGCACCCCGATCAACTCGTCTTCGGAGGTCGATTCCAGGGGGGCGGGCTGCCATTGGGCGCGCTTGTCGTCGTAGAACTCCAGCATGAGCCGGGCTGGGTTCAGTCCGCGGTCCCGGGCGGCGAAGACGATCACCGGATGGATGTTGCGGCAGGCGCGGGCGGTGCTGTTGGTCAGCTCGACCGACCACTGCTCGAAACCGGCGCCCGGATGGTGGACCAGGGGGCCGCCGAGGATGCGGGTCCCGATGGGGAAGTCCTTGCCGGAGGGAGTGCCGCAGCGGGGTTGTCGGGCGGCGGCAGCGGAGTCGGCGGCGGCGGGCTCCACCGCTGCGAACGGCAGCAGAAAGGCGGCTGCGGCGACGCCGCTGCTGGTCAGGACTGTGCGCGTGCGCATGAGGGCGGCCTTTGCTGCTCGTACTGCTGCGGGCAGGTGATGGCGGTCGGGCTGTTGGTGGTGATGCTGCCGGGGTGTTGCCGCTGGTGGTGCTCTTCGGGAAGCAGGGACAGAGACAGGGCCGGGGCGGACGAGACGCTGGCACAGTCGGACCCGGCGGTGGGGGCGCCACGTCCGGCACGTGCCATAGGAGCGAGGCAAATCCGCCCTATTAGCGTATTTTCTGATCAATTTGAATGGAGCGCACCTCCGCGGGCCCGGACCCACGGCGAGGGGATGGCCGTCAATCCGGAGGGCCAGCGATCCGGAGGGCCAGCCGCAGCCGACCGCACAGATGACCACTCCGCGCCAGACCGGCTGCGCGGCGGAAGCGGCCCGCGCGAGTACCAGGCACCACGGGCCCGCCCCTGCTTAAGTGGGAGGCATGACAGGCACCGCCAGCCCCCTGCGCGTCGGACTGATCGGCTACGGCGTCGCGGGCTCCTTCTTCCACGCGCCCCTGATCGCGGCCACGAAGGACCTGACCCTGGACACGATCGTGACCTCGGACCCGGAGCGGCGGGAACGAGCCGGCGCCGAGTTCCCCGGGGTGCGCTTCGCGGCCCGCGCCGACGAACTGTGGGACCGCCCCGACCCGCTCGACCTCCTGGTGATCGCCTCCCCCAACAAGACCCATGTGCCCCTCGCCACCGAGGCCCTCACCCGAGGGCTCCCGGTCGTGGTCGACAAACCGCTCGCCGGCACGGCGGCCGAGGCCAGGGCCCTCGCCGCGCTCGCCGAAGAGCGCGGGCTGTTGCTGTCGGTGTTCCAGAACCGTCGCTGGGACGGGGACTTCCTGACACTGCGCCGACTGATCGAGGACGGCGCCCTGGGAGACGTACAGCGCTGCGAGTCCCGTTTCGAACGCTGGCGCCCGCAGCCCAAGGGCGGCTGGCGGGAGTCCGGCGATCCGCAGGAGATCGGCGGACTCCTCTTCGACCTCGGCAGCCATCTCGTCGACCAGGTGCTCACCCTCTTTGGCCCGGTGGTACGGGTCTACGCGGAAGCGGACGTCCGCCGCCCGGGTGCCGAGGCTGACGACGACACCTTCATCGCCCTCACCCATGCATCCGGCGTCCGCTCCCACCTGTTCATGAGCGCCACCACCGCCCAACTCGGCCCGCGCTTTCGCGTACTGGGCAGCAGTTCGGGCTTTGTGAAGTACGGGCTCGACCCACAGGAGGGCGAACTGCGCGCGGGCAGACGCCCCTCCCCCGACGTCCCCTGGGGAGTGGAGGACACCGCCCACTGGGGACGCACGGGGGCCGGCGAATCGCCGCTGACCGGAGGCGGCAGCCCGGTGGAGACCGTCCCGGGCGACTATCCGGCGTACTACGCGGCCATCGCCCGCGCCCTGCGGGACGGCACCGCTCCCCCGGTCACCGCGGAGCAGGCGGCTGCCGCACTGGACGTACTGGAGGCGGCGGCGCGCTCCGCCCGCGAAGGGATCACCGTCACCCTGCCCGTCTAGCAACCGGCACGTCCCGCCGGTCTCAGAGCAGGGGCCGGCCTCAGAGCAGGGAGTTCACCGGCCCGGCGGGGGTGTCCCGGTAGAGCACGGCCCGCTCGACCGCCGACCAGGCGGTCGTGGTGACGACATACAGCGCCGCGGCCAACGGCACCACCGCGACCGTGATCAGGGTGGCGAAGGACATCAGCGGAAGCACCGAGGTCATCGCGCCCATCCCGGGCAGCGCTTCCTGCGGCTGCGGGCTCGCCGCCAGCTGCTGCTTGGTACGGCGGTAGTTGAACACGGCGACCCCGGTGACGATCACGAAGAGGACGAGGTAGACAAGTCCTGCGTCGCCCCACGGACCGCCCTGCGCCAGGGCGTCGCTCCAGCGGTCGGCGAGCGGTGCGGCCAGCAGCGTATGGCTCAGCAGCCCATTGGGCTCGCCGCCGATGTGGGAGCTGGAGAACAGGTAGTACATCAGGAAGAACGCGGGCAACTGGAGCAGGCTGGGCAGGCAGCCCGCCAGCGGCGAAGTCCCCTCCTTCGCGTACAGCTTGGTCAGGGCCTCACTCAGCCGTTCGGGGTCCTTCGCATACCGGGTGCGCAGTTCCGCAACGCGCGGGGCGAGTTTGACCTTGGCCTGCTGGCCGCGGGCGGCGGCGCGGGAGAGCGGATGGACCGCGAGCCTCACCAGCGCGGTGAACAGGATGATCGCGGCGGCGGTCGCCGAGGTGTGGAACAGCGGTTGCAGCAGGTCGGCCAGGCGCTCGACCAGACTGGCGAAAACGGACATGGGGGAGCCCTCCGAGGGGTCTCGTCGTGCCGGAAGTGACGGATGTCGGCAGGACGAACCGCGTAGGGGCGAGGAACCGTGGAGTGCTACGCGGCCGTCGGAAGGGCGTGCCCGGGAGCCCGGGGCCTGGTGCGCCCCCTGGCGTCGGGATCGCGCTGCGGCAGGAAGGCGGTCCGCTGCTCACGGTCGCGCAGGGCCGTCCGCACCCGCGTGCGGGGGACGGGCGGGGCGCAGCGTGCGCTGATGACGGCGCACACGACGAGGGCCGTACCGGCCGCCGCGGTGGCGGTCGCGGCCAGGGCGACGGCGGCGGAGAGGCTGCTGCCGTCCGCGATCAGGAACTCCAGGACGAACAGGAGCGCGAGGACCGCGGGCTGGAGTCCGCGTGCGGAACGCCGGATGAGACCGTTCACACCCGCTCCCCCTCCGCTTGTCCGCTGCCCGTTCGTACCGCCCGTTATACAGGACCCCCCTCGGGCGGTGCGGGTTGCTCTCCTTCCCGGGCGCCCTCCCGGCCGTGGTCGGCGAACGGCGGAGCGAGACCGTGAGATCCCTTTGACTGCTATTCAAACTTTATGCCGGAAATCGCACTCGCTGCGACGTGTGGGGCGGGGGTGGTGTTCCTTGAAGTCAGCAGCCGCGCACGTCCGACGGGGAGTGCCCAACGCCACTCCTCCCCACCCCCGTACCGCAGTACGGTGTTCAGATGCGCCCCGACACGCCCGCCGATCACACTGCCGAAGCCGAACGCCTGCTGCGTACCGCGACGCAGTACCCGCAGGACAACGAACCGCTGCTCCTCCGTGCCGCAGCTCATCTCGAACTGGCCGGGGATCGCGAACGCGCCTCCACCCTCTACGACAGCCTGCTGGCGTCCGGGCCCGAGCACCCCCTTCTGGTGAAGGCGTTCCAGGCGGCGAACCTGTGGGAGTACGGGCACGAGGCCGAGGCCCGCGCCCTGATCGCCGGCATCCGGGCCGCGGCCCCCACCGATCCGGCGCCGTGGGAGATCGTGGCGGAGACGCTGGAGACCCACGACGAACTTGAGGCGTCGCACGACTGCTTCACCACGGCACTGACCCTGCTCCTCACCACGGACGAGGAGGACGTGCCGTACGAGATGCAAGCCCTGCTCAACGGTCGTCATCGGGTCCGTCGGCTGCTGGGCCGCGCCCACGACGCCTGGGACCAGTTGGCGGACCGGGTCCACACGGCCCAGGCGCCCATCTCCCTGGATGAGCTCCACGACCCCAAACGGCTGTGGTCGCTCGGCTCGGAGAATCCTGCCGAGCTGCGTGCCGAGATCGCCCGGCTCCGCTCCGAGCTGGGCTCCTACCGGTCGGCACTGTCGCGTCCGTTCCCGGTGGCCGTGCTGCACTGGCCGGAGACGGAGTTGCGGGAACTGCTGACGGGCTACCCGGTCCTGACCGTGGAGTATCCGACGCACGCGGACCATCTGGCGGGCATCGAGGCGTCCCTGCGCGAGTTGGCGTCTGCGGGTACCGGCAATCTCGGCATCGTGACGGGCACGGTTCCCTCGTACGAGGCGTTCGCCGCGTCCGAGCAGTCGTCGCCGGCCCATGCGGACCTGCTCCCCCAGTACGCGACGACCCTGGCCGCCCGGGGGCGTGCGGCGTCCTGGCCGCCGGCGAAGGGCGCATCGTGTTGGTGCGGCTCGACCGTCGCCTACCGGGAGTGCCACGGCGCGGAATCGGCCTGATCCACCGCCTCCGGGCGCAACCGCCCTCGTCAAAGGCAGTGGCGGGGGCCAGTAGCGCCCGTGCCCGACTGAGTAGGGGCTCAACACGGGTGCCGCCCCGTCACCGCCGTCGCTGAACGCGACGGCCCGGCGTTCCGTACTCCAGGGCACCTCCCCTGGTAGCCGGGTGCGGGACCGATCGCGCGGCACCCAACGAGCGTCGGCCACGCACCCGGCAGCCCTCAGCCGCCCAGTGCGTGCGCGACGGTGTAGATCACCAGACCGGCCAGGGCTCCCACCACCGTGCCGTTGATGCGGATGAACTGGAGGTCACGGCCGATGTGGGCCTCGATCTTCCGTGAGGTGTGCTCCGCATCCCAACCGGCGACGGTCTCGGAGATCAGCGAGGTGATCTCGCCGCGGTAGGTCGTCACCACGTACACCGCGGCGTCCTCGACCCACCCGTCGACCTTGCGTTGCAGACGCTCGTCTGTCGCCAACCGGGCACCCAGGGCCAACAGCGAGGCCCGTGCCCGCAACCGCAACTCGCTCCGGTCGTCCTCCGCAGCCGAAATGATCATGGCCCGTACGGAGGACCACGCGGAGGCGATCACATCCTGCACCTCAGTACGGGAGAGCAGGTCCGACTTCATCCGCTCCACCCGCGCACGGGTGTCCGTGTCCGACTGGAGGTCCGAGGCGAAGTCGGTCAGGAAGCGGTCGATCGCACCACGGGCCGGATGGCCCGGCATGTCGCGCATCTCGGTCACAAAGCGGAGCAGCTCCCGATAGACCCGCTCGCCCACCTTGCGGTCGACGAACCGCGGGGTCCAGCCGGGGGCACCGCCCTCCACCGCATCCATCACGGAGTCCGAGTGGGTGACCAGCCAGTCATGGGCGCGCGCACAGATCAGATCCACCGCACGGTGATGGGCGCCGTCGGCGACGACCTTCTCCAGCGTCTTGCCCACCCCCGGGGCGACCTCGACACTGTTCGCCCGCCGGGTGATGGCCTCACCGACCACCGCCTGCACATCGGAGTCGCGCAGCACCGTCAGCGCACCGCGCAGGGCGGTGGAGACCTCGGCCGTCACCCGGTCCGCATGGGCGGGCTCCGCGAGCCAGGCACCGAGCCTGCCGCCGATGCCGACGGACCGCAGCCGGGCGCGCACCACGTCCTCCGAGAGGAAGTTCTCCCCGACGAAGGAGCCGAGTGAGGCCCCGAGCTGGTCCTTCTTGTTGGGGATGATCGCCGTGTGGGGAATGG
The DNA here is from genome assembly GCF_040638655.1 of Streptomyces sp. NPDC005963. Classification (NCBI taxonomy): domain Bacteria; kingdom Bacillati; phylum Actinomycetota; class Actinomycetes; order Kitasatosporales; family Streptomycetaceae; genus Streptomyces; species Streptomyces sp. NPDC005963. The sequence goes on from NZ_JBEXVD010000017.1 coordinate 38,343, forward strand.
GGATGCCCAGGGGGTGACGGAAGAGCGCCGTCACCGCGAACCAGTCGGCGAGCGCACCGACCATGCCCGCCTCCGCGGCTGCTGCCACATAGCCCGCCCAGGGGCCGGCACCCGAATTCTTCGCCCAGGTGGCGAGGGCGAAGACGACGGCGACGAAGACCAGCAGACCGGTGGCGGTCAGCTTCATCCGCCGCACACCCCGCTGCTTCTCCTCATCGGCTTCCGTGTACGCGAAGGAGGGCAGTCCGCTGCGGCGCGCCGCACCCCCGGCGCCCGCGCCCCGATCCGCGGTGGACCGCACCCCCGGGCCGGGGGCACCGCCACCCGCGGGCGCGCCGGACGCCCCCTGTGACGCCGAAGCCGACTCCGGCTCCGGTCGTTCCCGATCTGTGCTGTTCATCCGCTCCACCCGTCCGCGCGCACCCGGTACGCATTGTCCCTACCCCAGGTACTCCCGGAACGCATCCTGAGTTCCCGAGCCCGCCACCGGGCCACGGCGGGAGCGGAGGTCAGTCCAGTTCCTTGCGCCGGTGGGACTCGCCTTCGCCCTGTTCCAGCCGCTCGCGCTCCGCGGCGCGCTCGGCCTTCAGCCGCTGCTTCTCGGCCTTCGTCCGCTTCCGCTCGACCCCGACCCCGCCCATCAGCGCGAACCCGGAGACCCGCACCCGCGGCGCCGAAGGATCGGGAGCCTGATCGCCGCCGTGCTCACCGAAGCCACCCATGAAACCGATGCCGTTGACCTCGACCTGGAGGTCCGGCGGCACGATCACGCTCACCCCGCCCATGACCGCGAAGCAGCGGATCTCCACCTCACGGGCCTCGAAGTGCGCTTCGCGCAGATCGAGCTCACCACCGCCCATCAAGGTGAAGGTGGTGAACAGCCGCGGTACCGTCCACGCCCCCCGCCGCTGGAACCCGCCCCAGAACGCGAAGGCGAACTTGGACCGGGCGATCGTGCCGCCGATCCGCTCGGACCAGGACGGCGTGCCCGCCGCAGCCACCGGCGCCACCCCGGCACCCACCCCGGCGGGCAGATCGCTCACCAGCGGCGCCAACTCGCCGTGGGTGCGCGCCTGATAGACGGCGTCCAGACGCTCCTCGAACTCCTCCATCGTGAGACGCCCCTCGGCCACCGCCTCACGCAGCCGCTCCGCGACCCGCTCGCGCTCACTGTCCGAGGCCCGCATCTCAGGGAGTTCACTCATATGCACCAGTTTAGGGGCCTGCCCCCGGGCGGCCATCGAGCGAGCGACAGCGAGTACGGGTGGTGTCCGTGCCGTACATGGGGTACGTGTCGTCCACACCCGAGCAGCAGCGGCCCCCGCGGTCAGTGCGCCGCAGCCCGCTCCGAGTACATCTTGGCGATCACGGCCTCGATGTCCGGCTCACGGATCGACAGGTCCACCACGGGATAGCGGGCGGCGAGCGCGGCCACCAACGGCGCAGCCGACTGCGACGCCGGGAACGCCAACCACTGCCGGGGCCCCTCCACCCGCACCGTACGCGCCGCCTCCACCTCCACCGGCGGCAACTCCCGCTCCAGGTCGACCACCAACGTCCGCTCGCTCTCGCCCACCTCGTGCAGACCCGCGAGCGCCCCGTCGTACATCAACCGCCCGTGGTCGATCACCATCACCCGTCGGCACAACTGCTCGATGTCGGTGAGGTCATGGGTCGTGAGCAACACCGTCGTACCGCGCTCGGCGTTCAGATCCCGCAGAAAGTCACGGACCTTCGCCTTGGAGACAACGTCGAGCCCGATCGTCGGCTCGTCGAGGTACAGCACCTCCGGATCGTGCAGCAACGCCGCCGCAATGTCACCGCGCATCCGCTGGCCCAGCGACAACTGTCGTACCGGAGTGTCGAGCAGCTCCGCCAGATCGAGCAGTTCGACACAACGGTCCATGTTCTCCTTGAACCGCCGGTCCGGAATCCGATACATCCGGTGCATCAACCGGTAGGAGTCCTTCAGGGGAAGGTCCCACCACAGCGTCGTCCGCTGCCCGAACACCACCCCGATGCGCCGCGCCAGCCGGGTGCGCTCCCGCGCCGGGTCGATGCCCGCCACCCGCAGCCGACCACCGCTCGGGGTCAGGATGCCCGTCAGCATCTTGATGGTCGTCGACTTGCCCGCGCCATTGGGCCCGATGTAACCCACCATCTCCCCCCGGGCCACGGTGAAGGTGATCCCGTCCACCGCGCGCACCTGCCGCTTCTCCCGGCGCAGCAGACCAGCGCGGCGGAACACGTCGAAGACCTTCTCCACCCCGTCCAACTCGATCAAGGCGTCCATGGTCGGCATCAGCTCCCTGTACTGCGGTACGAACGAAGACCGGCCCGCCAGGCCACGAGGGCGAGCCACCAACAGACGGCCGCAACCAGCGGCGGCAGATACGCCACCCAGTGCGGCACGTCGAGCGGATAGGGCCGCTCCAGCACCGCCAACGCCGGCAACCAGTTGACGAAGGCGAGCGGCACCACGAACGTCACCCCCCGCACCAGATCCCTGCTGAAGACCGTCGGCGGGTACTGCAAGACCGTGTTGCCGCCGTAGGTGACGGCGTTCTGCACCTCGGACGCGTCCTGCGCCCAGAACTGGAAGGAGGCACCGGCGACGAACACCGCCGAGAAGATCACCGCCCCGCTGACCACCATCATCGGGACCATCAACACCTTCACCAGGCCCCAGTCCACGTCGACCGTCACCAGGCCGTAGCCGAGGACCGCCAACCCCTGGGTGATCCGACCGACCCGGCGCAGCGCGAACCGGTCCGCCGCCACCTGCGCGAGCACGGGCGCTGGCCGCACCAACAACGTGTCCAGCGTGCCGTCCCGCACCCGCCGCCCCAACCGCTCCGTGGACCCCATGAACAGGTCCGACAGACCGAAGGACGTCGCCGCGGCACCATAGAGGAAGGCGATCTCCGCCAGCCGGTAGCCGCCGAGACTGTCGATGTGCACGAACATCAACAGGATGGCGAGGAAGTCGAAACCGGTGATCGCGAAGCTCGTGATCGTCGTCATCACGAACGACGCCCGGTACGCCATCGTCGACCGCACCCACATCGCCACGATCAACCCGTACGCGCGCAGCCCGTCGACCGTCGCGGCCCACCGCCCCTGCCGCTCCCATGGATCGGACGCGACGACCGGCACCTCGGTGGCATCCCGCTCCGGGCCGACCGCGACCGCCGTCCGCGATGGCTCAGCCACCCTGCACCACCACCCTGCGCGTCGCCGCCGTCTGCACCAACCGGCCCAACGCCAACAGCGCCAGCGCCCAACCCGCCTGGAACGCGTACGCCTCCACCACCTGCCACCCGGTGGTACGTCCGAGGAACACATCGGCCGGCACCTGCAACAGCGACGACCAGGGCAGCGCCCGCGCCACCTCGCCCAACACCCCGGGAAAGAGGGTCAACGGCAGCAGCATCCCGGAGAAGAACATGCCCGCGAGCCAACTGAGCTGCGCCACTCCCGCCCCGTCCAACAACCAGAACGCGGACAGCGCCACCAGGAACCGCAGGGCAAAGCTGACCACCAGGGCCAGCGCCACGCACCCCGAGAACGCCACCCAGGTCAACACCGAACCGGGAAGCGCCAGATCGAACGCGAGAGCCCCGATCGCCATGGGAACGACACCCCGACCCACCAACTGGAACAGCGCCCGCCCCAGATCGCACGCCAACCACCACAGCTGGAAATCGGCGGGCCGGTACAGGTCGACGGCGATGTCACCCGTACGGATGCGCTCGATCAGCTCAACCTCGAAGCCCCCGCCCATCAGGGCACCCGCCGCCAACAGCGCCTGCCCGAGCCAGACGAAGGTCACCGCCTGCGAGACGTCATAACCGCCCAACTGGGGACGCTCGTCCCAGAGGGCCATGTAGGCGTACGCCATGATGAATCCGAAGACGGTGTTGGTGAACACCCCCGCGGCCGTCGCCATGCGGTAGGTCGAGTACCGCCGGAACCAACCGATCAGAACGACCCCGTAGAGTCGCACGCCCTCACCCCCTCTTCCGTACGGCCTCAGCGCACGACACCAAAGCGCAAGACCGTAGCCCAATCGGGCCGACAGCCGCGACGCAATAATGACGGCGGTCCGGGAGATATCCCCCTGAAAGTGCACTATGGGCATATGAGTCAGGAGCCCCAGCAGGGTTGGACCCCCCGGGACGAGACCGTCTCGGCACCCGGGCAGCCGCAGCCGCGCGGGAGCCGGCCCCGACGCACCGGCTGGCGGCGCCTCGTACCCACCTGGCGCATGGTCCTCGGGGCGATCCTGCTGATCGCCCTCCTCCTGATCGGCGGCTTCGCGGCCGGATACCTGCTCGTCGACATCCCGCCCGCCAACGCCACCGCGACCGCCCAGTCCAACGTCTACCTCTACGCGGACGGCACCCAGATCGCCCGGGACGGCGAGGTCAACCGGGAGAACGTCCAACTCTCCCAGGTCCCCCTGACCGTGCAACGCGCCGTCCTGGCAGCCGAGGACCGCAACTTCTACTCCGAACGGGCCGTCGACCCCAAGGCCATGGTCCGCGCCGCCTGGAACACCCTCACCGGAAAGGGCAAACAATCCGGCTCCACCATCACCCAGCAGTACGTCAAGAACTACTACCTCGGCCAGGAACAGACCCTCTCCCGGAAGTGGAAGGAGTTCTTCATCTCGATCAAGCTCAGCCGGGAGCAGAGCAAGTCCGAAATCCTCCAGGGATACCTCAACACCAGCTACTTCGGCCGCAACGCCTATGGGATCCAGGCGGCGGCACAGGCGTACTACGGCAAGGACATCGAGGACGTCGACACCGCCGAAGGCGCCTACCTCGCCTCACTCCTGAACGCGCCCACCGCATACGACGTCACCACCCACCCCGAGAACCGGGGCGCCGCCCTCGGCCGCTGGAACTACACGCTCGACGGCATGGTCAAGGAGGGCTGGCTCGACGAGGCCGAACGGGTGACGATGACCTTCCCCGTACCGCAGAAGGCCAAGCCCGCCATCGGGCTCTCGGGCCAACGCGGCTATGTCGTCCAAGCCGTCGAGGAGTACGTGACCGGCCACGACATCATCGACGAGAACACCCTGGCCGCCGGCGGCTACCGCCTCACCACCACCCTCCAGCGCGCCAAGCAGGACGCGTTCGTCGAAGCCGTCGACGACGAGGTGACCTCACGGCTCGACCCGGACCGCAAGGCCGACCGCAACGTACGCGTCGGCGGTGCGTCCATCGACCCCGAATCCGGGGAGGTCGTCGCCCTGTATGGCGGCGTCGACTACACCCGCCAGTACGTCAACAACGCGACCCGCCGCGACTACCAGGTCGGCTCCACGTTCAAGCCCTTCGTCTTCACCTCGGCCGTGGAGAACGACTCCCGCACCCAGGACGGCCGGCGCATCACCCCAGAAACCGTCTACGACGGCACCGACCAACGGCCCGTACGCGGCTGGCGCGGAGGCCGCTACGCCCCCGAGAACGAGGGCGGCATCTCCTACGGCCCCATCACGGTCCGCGAGGCCACCGACCGTTCCGTGAACTCCGTGTACGCCCAGATGGCGGTCGACGTGGGACCCACCAGGGTCCGCCGGACCGCGATCGACCTCGGCATCCCGGCCACCACCCCGGATCTGACGGCCAGCCCCTCCATCGCACTGGGACCCGCGACGGCGAGCGTGCTCGACCTGGCCGAGGCGTACGCCACCCTCGCCAACCACGGCCGCCACGGCACCTACACCCTCGTCAGCAAGATCACCAAGGATGGCGCGGCCGTGGCACTGCCGAAGGCCGACACCAGACAGGTCGTCAGCCGGGAGGCCGCCGACACCACCACCTCCGTCCTCCAGAGCGTCGTCGACGAGGGCACCGGAACCGCCGCGCAGTCCGCCGGACGCCCGGCAGCGGGCAAGACCGGCACCGCGGAGGAGGACAAGGCCGCCTGGTTCGCCGGCTACACCCCCCAGCTCGCCACCGTCGTCGCCGTGATGGGCCAGGACCCGGACACCGGCGTACAGAAATCCCTGTACGGGGCACTCGGCCTGCCCCGGATCAACGGCGGCGGAGCACCCGCACGCATCTGGGGACAGTTCACCGGGGCCGCGCTCGAAGGCACCGAGATCACCGAATTCGACCTACGACTGGAACCGGGCGCAAACGAACCGGAACCCCTCCCCGAATCGTCCGACGAGGACCCGTCCCCCTCCCCGTCCGACACCGACGAAAGCCCCTCGCCCGAGCCCAGCGAACAGAGCCCCGACGAAAGCGGGGCTCCCAGCGAAGAGCCCTCGGGGACCGACACGGGCAGCACCGGCACCGGAGACGGCGACACGGGTCGGGGCGACAGCAGCGCGCCCCAAGAAAGCGGACCGGCAGGGTCCGGCTACGATCCACGACCCGGCGGCGGCCACCACCAAGGGCCTCCGGACCACGGCAGATACCAGGACACCGGTCCCGGACCGCGCAGACCCGACGGGCGCCCGGGAGAGGAGCAACCCGGCGTACCCCCGCCGAACCACCACAACGTGCCGATCCGCCAGGACCGGGCCGACGAGCAGAGGTGACGGACGCCCTCGGCGTCGCCACCTCCACCCGCACCGCGACTTCTCTTGTGCTGCGGTCCTCAGTGACCCGAGGTCGCCTTCAGCCCGACCACCGCGACCAGCAGCAGCGAGACAAAGAAGATCCGGGCGGCCGTCACCGGCTCGTTGAGGGCCACCATGCCCACGATCGCCGCACCTGCGACGCCGATCCCGACCCACACGCCGTACGCGGTACCGATCGGTAGCGTCTTGGCCGCCTGGGCCAGCAGCACCATGCTCGCGAAGATGCCGGGACCCGTGAACACACTGGGCCAGAGCCAGTCCCGGCGGCTCGGTCAGCCCCGGTCGGCCCCGGTCGGCTCCGGTCGGCTCTCGTTGGCCCCGGTCGGCTCCGGTCAGAGATAGAGCCCGGTGGAGTCCTCGGAGCCCTGGAAGCGATCGGCGGCCACCGCATGCAGATCGCGCTCGCGCATCAGGACGTACGCCACCCCGCGGACCTCGACCTCGGCCCGGTCCTCGGGGTCGTACAACACCCGGTCACCGGTCTCCACGGTCCGCACGTTCTGACCCACCGCAACGACCTCGGCCCACGCCAGACGTCGACCGACCGCCGCGGTCGCCGGAATCACGATGCCACCCGTGGACCGACGCTCGCCCTCCGGGCCGTCGGTGCGCACCAGCACGCGGTCGTGCAACATGCGAATGGGCAGCTTGTCGTGCTGGGTGCCGTGCTCATGACTGTTGGGGCTCACGCGATGAACCTACCTGCCCCCGGGCGGTTCCCCCGCCCAAGGGTCAGGGACGGCGCTTACGTCCGGCCGAAACGGCCATCAGGCCCACCAGCCCGACCACGGCCACCACCACCGGAACCAGCCGCTCCAGTCGCGGTTCGCCGTCGGGCGAGACGAACACCGACCGCACGTCCGACACCTTGCGATTGACCGCGGCGAAGGCCCGGCCCGCGGTCTGATCGACCGTGGAAGCCGCCTTCGCCTTCGCATCGCCGATGATCGTCTTCGGGTGCACCCGCACCCCGATCTCGTCGAGCGTCTCGGCAAGCTGGTCGCGCCTGCGGACGATGTCCGCTTCGATCTGCGCAGGGGTCCTCGCGTCCGACACCGCGCTGCCTCCGTGGTCGTGTCCAGTGGTACTCCGTCGACAGTCTGTCAGCTCTGCCACGCACCTACCCGCCGGCACCCCCATTACGCTCGACGGCGTACACCCGCACGGCTTGACGAGGAGAACCATGAGCGAGCGACTTGCGCCCGGCGACCCGGCCCCCGACTTCACCCTCCCCGACGCGGACGGCAACCAGGTGTCGCTCGCGTCCCACAAGGGCCGCAAGGTGATCGTGTACTTCTACCCGGCGGCCCTCACCCCCGGCTGCACCAAGCAGGCGTGCGACTTCACGGACAACCTGGAGCTGCTGGCCGGAGCCGGCTACGACGTGATCGGCGTGTCGCCGGACAAGCCGGAGAAGCTGGCGAAGTTCCGCGACAAGGAGGACCTCAAGGTCACCCTGGTCGCGGACCCGGAGAAGGAGGTCCTCACGGCCTACGGCGCGTACGGCGAGAAGAAGCTGTACGGGAAGGTCGTCACGGGGGTCATCCGGTCCACGGTGGTGGTGGACGAGGAGGGCAAGGTGGAGCGTGCGCTCTACAACGTGAAGGCGACCGGACATGTCGCCAAGATCATCAAGGACCTGGGCATCTGAACAGGGGCGCGATCGCCTGGTGACCTCGGGACTGGCCTGTCTCACTCTCCAGCAAGTGAGACAGGCCGCTCCGCGTTTTGGACGTAACCGCCCGAATACCGGCTCGTTGATCCGTTCGGGTAACGGACGTACGACCGGGACGGAGCGAGCGGATGACCAGGAGCCCGTATACCACGGCCCGCCTCACCGAGGCGGCCGAGTCATCACGGACGATGACGGAGATGCTGCTCAAGCTCGGGGTCGCCCCGACAAGCCCCACCCGCAAGTACCTCCGTGAGCGGATGCGGAGGCTGGGGATACCCACGGACCACTTCGAACACGAGGGCGTTCGCTGGTCGAGAGCGGTCCTGGAGCCTGCGGTGGCGGCCTCGATCAGCGTCTCCGAGGTGTTGCGGCGGCTGGGGATCGACGAGGTGGGCGGTCACCACAGCCACATAAGCCGAAGGATCAAGGCGTACGGCATCGACACCTCGCACTTCCACACACCGAGGGGACCGGGCCGCAGACATCCTCGGCAGAGCGCGGGGGAAGTGCTGGTCATGCTCGACCGGAAGCACCCCCGCCGGGTGCCGAGCGAGCGTCTCAGAAGAGCCCTGAGGGAAGTCGGGGTCCCGGAACGCTGTGCATCGTGCGGCATCGAAGCGTCCTGGCGTGGGCATCCGCTTCCCCTCGAAGTCGACCACATCGACGGCGATTGGCGGGACAACCGCATCGGGAACCTGCGGCTCCTCTGCCCCAATTGCCATGCGACGACGGACACCTACCGTGGTCGCCGCGCTTGGAGTGGTGTTACCCGCCGGGCGGCGGCAGCGGCAGACGGCTCATGACCGGCCGACGGCGCTACTCTCCCGCCGTGCTGCGGAAGGCCGCCGAGCACTGCCAGAGCATTGACGAGGTCATCGCGTATCTCGGTATCACGCCCTACGAAAGACTGGGCCAGTACCTCAGGGAACGCTTCGATCACCACGGCATCGACACCTCGCACTTCCGAAGGAGCGGAAGGCTCCCCCGCCCTGACTCCGACGAGCTACGTAGAGCAGTGACCTCCTCCCTCTCCGTCGCAGCCGCACTTCGTCGACTCGGCAGGCCCTACAACAGCAGTCAACGGGCGCTCTTCCGTCAGTGGACGGAAGAGGAGGGCATCGATACAGCACACTTCCTCGGACAGGCACACCAACGGGGTAGACCCGGGACCACGCCGGCCAAACATCCGGAAGAAGTCCTGGTGCAGCGGAACGACAACCGCCGCACCCAGGCAGTGGTGCTACGCCGTGCGCTGTACGCGATCGGAGTTCCCGACCAGTGCGCGGAGTGCGGTATCGGCCCGGTGTGGCGCGGACGGCCCATGACCCTTGAGGTCGATCACATCAACGGCCGTCGAGATGACGACCGCGCGCACAACCTGAGGTTGCTCTGTCCCAACTGTCATGCGATCACCAGCACCTGGTGCCGCGGCGGTGACCGCAGGTCGCGTCCCGCCTAATGCTCCATACCAAGAGGCCACACGGCCCGCTACCATGTGTCTTGGCACGCGGCCGTTGCTGAATTGGTATAAGCGGAGGTTTTAGGTGCCTCTGGGCGTTTGCCCATGTGGGTTCGAGTCCCATCGGCCGCACACCATCTGTAGGGCGCCTCTACGACGAGGCGCCCTACAGCCTTTTCAGGACACCAGTTCCTCGATGACCGGCACCAAGGCCCGGAATGCCTTGCCGCGGTGGCTGATCGCGTTCTTCTCCGCCGGGCTCAGTTCCGCGGCCGTGCGGGTCTCGCCCTCCGGCTGGAGGATCGGGTCGTAGCCGAAGCCGTTCGTGCCCGCCGGAAGGTGGCGCAGGGTTCCGAGCATCCGCCCTTCGACGACGCGTTCCGTGCCGTCGGGGAGAGCGAGCGCCGCGGCGCAGAAGAAGTGGGCTCCTCGGTGTTCCGGTGCGATGTCGGAGAGTTGGGCGAGGAGCAGATTGAGGTTGGCGGTGTCGTCGCCGTGTGTTCCGGCCCAGCGGGCGGAGAAGATTCCGGGTGCGCCGCCGAGGACGTCGACGCAGAGGCCGGAGTCGTCTGCGATGGCCGGCAGCCCGGTGGCTTGGGCGAGCGCATGTGCTTTGAGCAGGGCGTTCTGCGCGAAGGTGACGCCGGTTTCCTTGACGTCGGGGATCTGGGGGTAGGCATCCGCGCCGACGAGTTCGTGCGGCAGTTTCGCGTCGGCGAGGATGGCCCTCAGTTCGGTGATCTTCCCGGCGTTGCGGGTGGCAAGGATGAGTCGGGTCATGCACCGATTATCGGCGAGTGCCGCGCGGGGGCGGACTCGGGTGTCGGATTCAGACGCTGGGGAAGATCGGTGCTCGGGCGGATCAGGGGCTGCAGACCTTGCCGATCTCGGAGGCGGCGTCGGTGACGGGCTTGAGGTCGGGGGTGGCGTCGCCGCCTTCGATGGCCTTGCGGACGCTGTCGACACCTGCGTTCAGATCGTCGACGGCCTTGGTGAGGTCGGCGTTGTCGGTCTTGTCGCTGAGGCTGTTGAGCTCTTTGTCGATGTCGTCGAGTGCCTGGCGGGCCTGTGTCGGGTTCTCGGTCGCGTTGGAGGCGGCCTCGGTGAGCTTGTCGACGCTGGTCGCGATGGCTTCGGCGGTCTCCACGCAGTCGAGGGCCTTGTCGATGGCGCTACAGCCCACGGTGATCGGGATGATCAGTGCGGTGGTGGCGAGCGTGAGTGCGATACGGCGGCGCGCAGACATGGTTCGGTCCCTCCCGGATACGGCCGGGCGCACGGTTTGGCCCGTGCGCCCGTGTCCTTAACGACGCCCGTCGGGGCGTTCTTGGTTGCTTCTTTACCCAGCCGGCCGGTCGGTCAGCAGTGCGGCGGGGGCGGCTGGGTGTTCTGCCCCGAGTTGGGGGAGCCGCCCCTCGTGCCCGGGTGTTTGGGGGCGGGTCAGCCCGTGTGCCCGTCGGCTTGGGGGCGGCGGGTCAGGCCGTGGTGGCCGTGCGGCCGAGGGCTTCGAGTTGGAGGGCGGCGAGGTCGGTGCAGCCGGCGGTGGCGAGGTCGAGCAGGGCGTTGAGTTCCTCGCGGTCGAAGGGCTCGGCTTCGGCGGTGCCCTGGACCTCGACGAATCGTCCGTCGCCGGTGCAGACGACGTTCATGTCGGTGTCTGCGCGGACGTCTTCCTCGTAGCAGAGGTCGAGGAGGGGGATGCCGTCGACGATGCCGACCGATACGGCGGCGACGGTGCCGGTGAGCGGCTTGCGTCCGGCGCGGATGAGCTTCTTCTGTTGGGCCCAGGTGACGGCGTCGGCGAGGGCGACGTAGGCGCCGGTGATGGCGGCGGTGCGGGTGCCGCCGTCGGCCTGGAGTACGTCGCAGTCGAGCACGATCGTGTTCTCGCCGAGTGCTTTGTAGTCGATGACGGCCCGGAGGGATCGGCCGATGAGGCGGCTGATCTCGTGGGTGCGTCCGCCGATCTTGCCGCGGACGGATTCGCGGTCGCCGCGGGTGTTGGTGGAGCGGGGCAGCATCGAGTACTCGCCGGTGACCCAGCCTTCTCCGGTGCCCTTGCGCCAGCGCGGTACGCCTTCGGTGACGGACGCGGTGCAGAAGACTTTGGTGTCGCCGAAGGAGATGAGGACGGAGCCCTCGGCGTGCTTGCTCCATCCGCGCTCAAGGGTGACCGGGCGGAGCTGTTCGGGGGTGCGGCCGTCGATGCGAGACATGGGGATGAGCCTAGCGGCTGGGTGGAAGGGCCCCGTCCCTAGGATTTCACCGCGGGAAGGGGGCCCGTTCGCACGTCCGTGCCAGGGTCGGGCTGAGGGGTGGTCAGCTCACATCATGTCTTCGATGTCGGCGGCGATGGGGTCGGCGTCGGTGCCGATGACGACCTGGATCGCGGTGCCCATCTTCACGACTCCGTGTGCGCCTGCGGCCTTGAGGGCGGCTTCGTCGACCTTGGCCGGGTCGATGACTTCGGTGCGGAGGCGGGTGATGCAGCCTTCGATCTCCTCGATGTTCTCGATGCCGCCGAGGCCGGCGACGATCTTCTCAGCCTTGCTGGCCATGTTCTCTCCCTGCGTTCCTAGGGCGCCCTGCGTGGTCGCCCGGTGCTGCGTCGGCCCACCGATGGTCCGCTTTTTCACGTTAACGCACGGTTGGCCCAACTTCACGGGCGAGTGTCCGGTTCATCGCTCAAGATAACGATCACCGGCGTTCCGTTCCTGATCGAGACCATCGGCCCCGCCCGATGCCGCGACGTCAGCCATGGCGAGCCGGAGCCTTGCCGCGACTGGTCTACACCAGTCTGCAACACCTGCCAACCGGCCCAGTTCCAGGAGGACGCCGATGAGCTCCGAGAGCGCCGTCGCCAGACCGCAGCCCTCCTGGGGAAGCAAGTTGTTCCAGGGACTTCAGAAGATGGGGCGCAGTCTTCAACTCCCCATCGCTGTGCTGCCCGCGGCCGGCATTCTCAATCGGCTCGGACAGCCCGACGTCTTCGGTACGGACGGGCTGGGCTGGAACGACGTGGCGAAGGTGATGGCGGGCGCGGGTGGTGCCCTGCTGGATTCCAACATCGGTCTGCCCTTGCTGTTCTGTGTGGGTGTCGCCATCGGCATGGCGAAGAAGGCGGACGGCTCGACGGCGCTCGCGGCGGTGGCGGGTTTCCTCGTCTACTACAACGTGCTGCGGCAGTTCCCGGAGGACTGCCCCGACCAGTCGTCGGCGGTGGCGACGGGCTGTCAGGCGCCGGACAACTCGGTCGCGGCGTTCACCTACCAGAACCCCGGGGTCTTCGGCGGCATCGTGATGGGCCTGCTGGCGGCGTACTTCTGGCAGCGCTTCCACCGTACGAAGCTGGTGGACTGGTTGGGCTTCTTCAATGGCCGTCGACTGGTTCCGATCATCATGTCGTTCGTCGGCATCGCCATTGCTGTGATCTCGCTGTGGGTGTGGCCGCCGGTGGGTCGCGGCCTGGAGAGCTTCAGCGACTGGCTGGTGGAGTTGGGACCGTGGGGTTCCGGCATCTTCGGCGTCACGAACCGGGCCTTGTTGGTCATCGGTCTGCACCAGTTCCTGAACGTGCCGATCTGGTTCCAACTGGGCAGTTACACCAAGCCGGACGGCACGGTGGTGCACGGTGACATTTCGATGTTCTTGGCGGGCGACCCCGACGCGGGCCAGTTCACCACGGGCTTCTTCCCCATCATGATGTTCGCGCTGCCGGCAGCGGCCCTGGCCATCACCCATTGCGCCAAGCCCCATCGGCGCAAGGAGATCGGCGGGTTGATGCTGTCGGTGGCGTTGACTTCGTTCGTCACCGGGATCACGGAGCCGTTGGAGTATTCGTTCCTCTTCGTGGCACCGGCGCTGTATGCGGTCCATGCGGTGCTCACGGGTGTCTCGATGGCGGTGACGTGGGCGCTGGGCGTGAAGGACGGATTCAGTTTCTCGGCCGGTCTGATCGACTACGTCATCAACTGGTCGTTGGCCACCAAACCTTGGCTGATCATTCCGATCGGGCTCGGTTTCGCCCTCGTGTACTACGTGGTGTTCCGGTTCGCGATCATCAAATTCAACATCCAGACGCCGGGACGTGAACCAGAGGAAGTCGGCGATGAGATGGAACGCGAGAATGTGAAGTAGCGGAACATCCGCAACGACTTTCTTGCGGCGCGGATCCGCGCATGGGGGCGTGTTTCCCGGGACCATTCACCGTTGCGAACAGGACCAATTCTGCGCACCGGCGGGGGGACAGAGGATTACGGCGTTCGCATCCGCGTGCGACGGTCGAACCGTCCGCAGTGGTCCATGGGTTTTGAGCGGCGACTTCCGCGCGCCCGTGGCGGGGGCGGTTTCCTTCCACCGCAACGCCCGGCACCGCCTTTCGCCTGCGTGCCGCCACCCGCATTGATGATCGAACACCTTTGCCCCGGAGCCGGATCGAACGGTGTTGGAATTCACATGGCGCACGTCACATTCGATGCTTTTCCGCTGTTCCTCATCGACTCCCCCCATGTTAAAAAGGTCTAAACCACTTAGTGGTTTAGACCATGCGGTTCGCCGCACCCCCCTTGTAGACGCCGCCTCCCCTGCTTCCCGTCCCCTGCGGCGCCTTGCTCTCCTGGAGGAAGTTGATGTCCACCGCCAGCACCGCCCCGGCGGCTCGGAAAAGGTGGGGCGCGGGCGCGATGGCCGTCATGCAGCGCATTGGCCGCAGCCTGATGCTCCCCGTGGCCGTACTTCCCGCCGCCGCACTCCTCGTTCGCCTCGGCAATGACGACATGCTCGGCCGGGAGTCGTTCCCTTCCTTCCTCACCGAGATAGCCGGCTATATGCACGCCGGCGGCAACGCGATCCTCGACAACATGGCGTTGCTGTTCGCCGTGGGCATCGCCATCGGATTCGCCAAGAAAGCCGACGGCTCGACCGCGCTGGCGGCCGTCACCGGCTATCTGGTCTTCAAGAGCGTGCTCGCCACCTTCACCGACGACAATCTGCCGAAGGTCGCCGAAGTGGTGGACGGCGCGATCGTGATGCGGGAAGCACCGGTGGACGCCAAGGTGCTCGGCGGGGTGGTCATGGGATTGGTCGTCGCCCTGCTCTACCAGCGCTTCCACCGCACCAAACTGCCCGATTGGGCGGGCTTCTTCGGTGGCCGACGGCTGGTTCCTATCCTTGCCGCCTTCGCGGGGCTGCTGATCGGCATCGCCTTCGGCTTCGTCTGGCCGGTGCTCGGCACGGCGCTCCACAACAGCGGCGAATGGCTCGTCGGCTCGGGTGCGGTGGGAGCGGGTGTCTTCGGTGTCGCCAACCGGGCGCTCGTCCCCGTCGGGATGCACCATCTGCTGAACTCGTTCCCCTGGTTCCAGGCGGGTTCCTACGACGGCAAGAGCGGTGACATCGCCCGCTTCCTGGCCGGAGACCCGACGGCCGGACAGTTCATGACCGGCTTCTTCCCGATCATGATGTTCGCGCTGCCCGCGGCCTGTCTGGCGATCGTCCACAGCGCCCGTCCGGAGCGGCGCAAGGTGGTCGGAGGAATGATGTTCTCGCTGGCGCTGACGTCGTTCGTGACGGGGGTGACGGAACCGATCGAGTTCACCTTCATGTTCATCGCACCGGTGCTCTACGCCGTCCACGCCGTTCTCACCGGTGTCTCGCTGGCCCTGACCTGGGGACTCGGCATGAAGGACGGTTTCGGCTTCTCGGCCGGTGCGATCGACTTCCTGCTGAATCTGGGGATCGCGTCCAACCCCTGGGGGCTGGCACTGGTCGGGCTGTGTTTCGCGGCCGTGTACTACGTGGTCTTCCGATGGGCCATCACCAGGTTCAACCTGCCCACTCCGGGGCGGGAATCGGACGAGGAACTGGCTGACCTCATGAAGGCGGAGGCCAAGTAGGCCGCTCACCACCTCCGCCCGTGGCCCCTGGTTCCCGCGCCGGAACCGGGGGCTTCGGCCTGTTCGTACCGTGTGCGCCGGCCCTCGTGCGCCGGGCTCAGACCTCGTACACCGCGCCGGCCACGGCGATCTCAGCGGGGCCTTCGTACACGGCGCGGGCGTCGGCGAGGTTGCGCTGTCCGTCCGTCCACGGGGGCACGTGCGTCAGCACCAGCCGGCCGGCTCCGGCCCGCTGTGCATGGGCTCCGGCCTCCCGGCCGTTGAGATGGAGGTCCGGTACGTCTTCCTTGCCGTAGGTGAAGGACGCCTCGCACAGGAAGAGGTCCGCCCCTTCGGCCAACTCGTCCAGCGCATCGCAGACGCCAGTGTCGCCCGAGTACGTCAACGTCCTGCCGCCGTGCTCCAGGCGGATGCCGAACGCGTCGACGGGATGGGCCACGCGTTCCGTGCGGACGGCGAAGGGGCCGATGTCGAAGCTGCCCGACTTGAGCGTGTGGAAGTCGAAGACCTCGCTCATCGAGGACGGGGAGGGAGTGTCCGCGTACGCCGTGGTCAGTCGCTGTTCGGTGCCCTCCGGGCCGTAGACGGGCAGCGGCTCGCAGCGACCGCCGTCGTGACGGTAGTAGCGCGCGACGAAGTACGCGCACATGTCGATGCAGTGATCGGCGTGGAGATGGCTGAGGAAGATGGCGTCGAGGTCGTAGAGACCGACGTGGCGCTGCAACTCGCCGAGGGCGCCGTTGCCCATGTCGAGGAGCAGCCGGAAGCCGTCGGCCTCTACGAGGTAGCTCGAACAGGCCGATTCCGCGGACGGGAACGAGCCCGAGCAGCCGACGACGGTGAGCTTCATGGAGCCTGAACCTCCGTTGACGGGGAGGGCTGGGGTGGGGGGCGTGCGGTGGATCGAGCGTAAAGCGCAAAAGGGGGCACCGCTCCTTCGGGGAGGGGGGGTGTGGGGGAACTCACCTGCGCTGTCACCGATTCGGAGGGCGTACGGGGGGTGTGGGTGGGAGCGCACGGGGCGTGAGGGTGGCCAAAAGCCCCGTTCCCTTGGTAAAGGGAACGGGGCTCGTGGTCGGTCGATCGGCTCGGTCGGCCCGCTCGGGGGTGGCCCGTGGCGTTCGAGCGGTGGTGCGGGGCGGTGCTGCCGGGCCGGCTGTTCCGCTTCGCGCCGGGTGGAGTGCGCCGCGGACTCCTCAGCGGTCCGGGCGGACCGGCGCCGCCCGCTCGGAGCTGAGCTGCGGTGCTCGGCTGCCGGATCGAGGGGCGGGGCGGGCGGCGGTGTGGCGGGCGTCCTGAGCTTCGGGAGTCTGCTCGACTCGGGACGGCCCGGGTGGGCCCGGATCGGCTCAGGTCGGGTCGGGGGTCAGGCCCAGAGCTGTCCCTGGAGGAGGTCGATGGCCTCTTCCGTGGTCTTGGCCGTGTACACCCCGGTGGACAGATACTTCCAGCCACCGTCGGCGACGACGAAGACGATGTCGGCGGACTCGTTGGCCTTGACCGCCTTCCGTCCCACGCCGATGGCCGCGTGGAGCGCCGCGCCGGTGGAGACGCCGGCGAAGATGCCTTCCTGCTGGAGCAGTTCCCGGGTGCGGGTCACGGCGTCCGCCGAGCCGACGGAGAAGCGGGTGGTGAGGACGGAGGAGTCGTAGAGCTCGGGGACGAATCCCTCGTCGAGGTTGCGCAGCCCGTAGACCAGGTCGTCGTAGCGCGGCTCGGCGGCGACGATCTTGACGTCGGGGACGTGTTCGCGCAGGTAGCGGCCCACGCCCATCAGGGTGCCGGTGGTGCCGAGGCCGGCGACGAAGTGGGTGATGGACGGCAGGTCGGCGAGGATCTCCGGCCCGGTGCCCGCGTAGTGCGCTCCGGCGTTGGCCGGGTTGCCGTACTGGTAGAGCATCACCCAGGACGGGTTCTCGGCGGAGAGTTCCTTGGCGACGCGTACCGCGGTGTTGGAGCCGCCGGCCGCCGGCGAGGAGATGATCTCCGCTCCCCACATGGCGAGCAGTTGGCGGCGCTCCTCGCTGGTGTTCTCCGGCATGACGCAGACGATGCGGTAGCCCTTGAGCCTGGCGGCCATGGCGAGGGAGATGCCGGTGTTGCCGGAGGTGGGTTCCAAGATGGTGCAGCCGGGTGTGAGCCTGCCGTCCTTCTCGGCCTGCTCGATCATGAACAGCGCGGGGCGGTCCTTGATGGAGCCGGTGGGGTTGCGGTCCTCCAGCTTGGCCCAGATGCGGACGTCTTCGGACGGCGAGAGCCGCGGCAGGCGCACCAGGGGGGTGTTGCCGACCGCGGCGAGGGGGGAGTCGTAGCGCATCAGCGCATTCCCGCACGCCACCGGGCGGAACGGGGGTGCGCCGCGGTCGATCCGCCGGCGACCGCCGGGAGGATCGTGACGCTGTCGCCGTCGGAGATTTCGGTGGCGATGCCGCTGAGGAAGCGGACGTCTTCGTCGTTGAGGTAGACGTTGACGAAGCGGCGGAGTTCGCCGCCTTCGACGATGCGCTCCTGGATGCCGTTGTGGCGGGAGTCGAGGTCGGCGAAGAGTTCGGCGATGGTGCCTCCGCTGGCTTCGACGGCCTTCGCCCCGTCGGTGTACGTGCGGAGGATGGTCGGGATGCGGACCTCGATGGCCATGGTGTGGGCTCCTGTCGGGACGGTGGCTCAGGGGCGCGCGTCTGGCCCCCGCGCGAGGGGGTGGTGCTCGTACGGTCGCGCTCAGCCGGGCGGTGCGGTTCGGGCCTGGGTCAGTGCGCGGTCCGGGCCGTACACATCGCGCTTGCGAGGCGGCACAGGTCGACGTGCAGCCGCGCCACGAGCAGGACTGTGCTCGGCGTCTTGTCGCTCACGTCATGGGGAACCATGCGGTCATCGTATCGATTCCCCATCCGGATTCTGGAGTGTGATCTCAGATGATGGATGCATTCTGCTCACAGTGCGGTCAATCTCCGGTGAGGGGCGGTGTTCCGAGCCTGTTGCGGGGCGCTGAAGGGCCGGTTCAGTAGCTCTCCACGACCTTGATCTCTTCCTCGGTGATCACGCCGTCCACGATGCGGTACGAGCGGAACTGGAAGGGGCCCTCGTCGTCCTTGTCGGCGGTGGAGACGAGCACGTAGTGGGCGCCGGGCTCATTGGCGTACGAAACGTCCGTACGGGAGGGGTACGCCTCGGTGGCGGTGTGGGAGTGGTAGATGATCACCGGTTCTTCGTCGTTGTCGTCCATCTCCCGGTAGAGCTTGAGGAGATCGGCGGAGTCGAACTCGTAGAAGGTGGGCGAGCGGGCGGCGTTGAGCATGGGGATGAACCGCTCGGGGCGGCCCTGGCCGACGGGTCCGGCGACGACGCCGCACGCCTCGTCGGGGTGGTCGGCGCGGGAGTGCGCGACGATCTGGTCGTAGAGGGCCTGGGTGAGAGTCAGCATGTCGATCAGGATAAGCAGCCCGTCCGGACGGGCAGCGGGTCGATAGCAGCCGCACCTGGCCGAGGACGTCATGGGCGCCCGGCCGGGTCCGTACCCCCGGTGACGGTGTCGTGCGGGGGTACGGGTCCCAGGCGCTCTCTTCCGGGTCTCGCTGGGTCTGCGTGCCCCGGGTCAGCGTGGGACGAACGCGGCGCCCTGCGGATCGCGCTTCCTGAGCGCGCGGTAGCTGACGAACAGTCCGAGCGCCCACAGCGGTGCGCAGTAGAGGGAGATCCGCGCTTCCTCGTCGATGCCCATCATCACGATGACCATGCCGATGAAGGCGAGGGCGAACCAGCTGGTCCAGGGCGCTCCGGGGGCCTTGAAGGACGACTGGGGCACTTCGCCGCGATCGGCCTTGGCCCGGTAGCGGAGCTGGCTGATAAGGATCATGATCCAGGCCCACATGCCGGAGATGGTGGCGAAGGAGACGACCTTGTTGAACGCCTCGCCCGGCCACTGGTAGTTGATCCAGACGCCGATCATCATCAGTCCGGCCGAGAAGGTGGTGCCGATGAGGGGGGTGCCGTTCTTGGTGAGTCGGGTGAAGAGGGCCGGGCCCTGGTTGTTGAGGGCGAGGTCGCGGAGCATCCGGCCGGTGGAGTACATGCCCGAGTTGCAGGAGGACAGGGCGGCGGTGAGGACGACGAAGTTCACGATGCCGGCGCCGACGGCGAGGCCCATCTTGTCGAAGGCGGCGACGAAGGGGGAGACGCCGGGCTGGAAGTTCGTCCAGGAGACCACGGAGAGGATCATGATGAGGGCGCCGATGTAGAAGACGGCGATCCGCCAGGGCACGGTGTTGATGGCCTTGGGCAGGGTCTTCTCGGGGTCCTTGGATTCGCCCGCGGTGACGCCGACCAACTCGACGGCGAGGAAGGCGAACATGACGATCTGAAGGGTCATCAGGGTGCCGCCGATGCCCTTGGGGAAGAATCCGCCGTCGCTCCACAGCAGGGAGACGGACGCGGTGTCGCCGGCGTCGGAGAAGCCGAGGGTGAGGATGCCGACACAGATGAGGATCATGCCAACGATGGCGGTGACCTTGATCATCGAGAACCAGAACTCCAGCTCGCCGAAGAGCTTCACGGAGATCAGGTTGGCGCCGTAGAGCACGAGGGTGAAGACCAGTGCGGAGATCCACTGGGGCACATCGAACCAGTACGTCATGTACTGGGCGGCGGCGGTGACCTCGGTCATTCCGGTGACGACCCAGAACAGCCAGTACGTCCAGCCGGTGGCGAAGCCGGCGAAGGGGCCGATGAACTCGCGGGCGTACTCCGAGAAGGAGCCGGCCACGGGGCGGTACATGAGCAGTTCGCCCAGGGCCCGCATGATGAAGAAGATGACCAGGCCCGCGATGGCGTAGGCGAGGATGAGGCTGGGTCCGGCCTTGGAGATGGCCTTGCCTGCGCCGAGGAAGAGTCCGGTGCCGATGGCTCCGCCGATGGCGATCATCTGGATCTGACGGGCACCGAGTCCACGGTGGTATCCCTGGTCCGACCCCTCCGGATGGAGTGTTCCGGTGTCCGGTGGAGTGGCGACCGCTTGCGGGCCGTGCGGCCCGTTCTCGTCGCCTACCTGCACTGAAGTCATGTGGTTTGCGCCCTTTCTCCATCTGATCCGCCCCGCTGCGGCTCGCGCGCGGGCGCGGATCAGGTCCTGATCCCCCCGGATGTGGATGGAGTGCCACCGGCGGTCGGCCGGCTCAAGCGCCGCTGGGGGCCGTGGGTGGGGTCCCTGGCGGTCGTGAAGATCTATCACGGTCGATCTGACGGACGACGAGCGCGATTGTGGGGCACACCACAAGCAGAAGGGGAGAAAGGTCCCTTGGCGCGGCAAACGGGACCGTTCAGGTGACGTGATCGTTATTCGGATTTGAGGGTGCGCTGAGCGTACGGGGATGGCCCGACGCCCCGGGCTCGTGGCGGTCCGCGGACGACGCCACCGCAAGCCCCCTGACAGCGGAGAAGCCCCGCACCCCTCGGCGGAGGGATGCGGGGCCAGGTCGTGTTCTGCCCGGTCAGGTCAAGAGTCGGGCATCAGGGTCTCGACCAGCGTCTCCTGGAGCGCGCCGAGCCAGAGGTAGGCCATCACCATCGGCTTGCGCGGATCGTCGTCGGGGAGGTGGTACAGGTCGTCGCTCTCGTCGTCGTCGGAGACTTCGAGCCGGGTGCCGATGGTGATCCGCAGGTCGTTGAGGGCGCCGAGCCAGTTGAGGCACTCGTCGGCGGTCAGTTTGAGGACCGCCCCACCTTCGCCGCCGACCGTGAGCGCATCGAGGGTGCGGACGACGCAGAGCACGTCGGCGCGCTTGCGCGAGCGCAGGTCGTTCTCGGTGAACCGTCTGAACTCGGCGGAGGCCGCTTGCAGCTCGTCGGTCTGCTCGGTGACGTCGGGGCCGATGTAGGCCTCGGGGAAGAGCCGGGCGAGCGCGGGGTCGCTGGGCGGCTCGGTCGGCCCGTCGTTGAACAGTGCGGCCAGTGGGTCTTCACCCTCGACCGGCTCGTCTCCCGGCCCGATCAGCTCCAGGAGCTGGACGGCCAGGGAGCGCAGGATGGAGATCTCGACCTCGTCGAGAGCGACGGCCGCTCCGCCGCCGCCGATGGCTTCGAACTGTCCCGCCATCAGTTGCGGTCCTGGGAGAGGGTCGCCCACAGCCCGTAGCCGTGCATGGCCTGGACGTCGCGCTCCATCTCCTCGCGACTGCCGCTGGAGACCACGGCGCGGCCCTTGTGGTGGACATCGAGCATCAGTTTGCGCGCCTTGTCCTTGGAATAGCCGAAATATGCCTGGAAGACATAGGTGACATAGCTCATCAGATTGACCGGGTCATTGTGGACGAGCGTCACCCACGGCACGTCCGGTTCGGGGACAGCGAAAGGCTTCTCCGCGGACTCGGTGCGTTCGATTTCAGTGGGAGCAACACTCACCTGGTCCATGCTGCCACTCAGGGAGCTCTGGCGCACAAACAGCCCCCGTGTCCCGGCCATGCTCCCGACCGGGCCGGGCACCCCCCTGAAGGGATACGGACGGGCCGTGATGGCGGGAACGCAGCAGGTCACAGGAGTTGCCCGGTCGGCCATCTCGTCAGTTTGACGAAATGTGGGGTAGCATCCTGGCCATGGCTGGATCGCCCGGGGTTTTCCGGGCTCCGACGATGACAGAGCGAGGTTGAGCGCCGTGAACACTGCGGACCTGGGGCTCCCGGTGGATGTCCCTTCGACGGCCCTCTTTACCGATCAGTACGAGTTCACGATGGTCCAGGCGGCCCTCAAGGCCGGCACCGCCGACCGCCGCTCGGTCTTCGAGGTCTTCACCCGCAGACTGCCCGGCGGGCGGCGCTACGGGGTCGTGGCCGGTACGGGACGGGTGCTGGACGCCGTGGAGAACTTCCGCTTCGACGCGGGCGTGCTCGGCTTCCTGCGCGAGCAGCGGATCGTCGACGAGCCGACGCTGGAGTGGCTGGCCTCCTACCGCTTCAACGGGGACATCTGGGGCTACCCGGAGGGCGAGGTGTACTTCCCGGGCTCGCCGCTGATGCGGGTGGAGGGCTCGTTCGCCGAGTGCGTGCTGCTGGAGACCGTGATCCTCTCGATCCTCAACCACGACTCCGCGATCGCCGCGGCGGCCTCACGGATGTCCGCGGCGGCAGGTGGACGTCGGTTGATCGAGATGGGCGCCCGACGCACCCATGAACTGTCCGCGGTCGCCTCGGCCCGCGCCGCCTACGTCGGAGGCTTCGACTCCACGTCCGATCTGGCGGCGGGCTTCCGCTACGCGATCCCCACCGTCGGCACCAGCGCCCACGCCTTCACCCTGCTGCACGACAGCGAGCGGGACGCCTTCCGGGCCCAGGTCGACTCCCTCGGCCGCGGCACCACCCTGCTCGTCGACACCTACGACGTGGCGGAAGCGGTCCGTACGGCCGTCGAGATCGCCGGCCCGGAGCTCGGAGCCGTCCGGATCGACTCCGGTGACCTCCTGCTCGTCGCCCACCGGGTGCGTCAGCAGCTCGACGAGCTCGGCGCCCGGAACACCAAGATCGTGGTCACGTCCGATCTGGACGAGTATGCGATCGCCTCGCTGGCAGCCGCTCCGGTGGACGCCTACGGCGTCGGTACGCAGCTGGTCACCGGCAGTGGCCATCCGACCTGTTCCATGGTCTACAAGCTGGTCGCCCGCGCCCGGTCCGCCGAGCCGGAGGCCCCGCTGGAGGCGGTGGCCAAGAAGTCCCTCGGCTCGAAGTCCTCGATCGGTGGACGCAAGTGGGCAGCCCGCCGGGTGGACGACGAGGGCATCGCCGAAGCCGAGGTGGTGGGACTCGGTCCGGTGCCCGCCGAACTCGTCGGGCGACAGTTGCTCGTCGAGCTGGTCAAGGGCGGCGAGGTCATCGGTCGTGAGCCGCTGGAGGCGGCTCGACAGCGCCACATCGCGGCCCGGGCCGGGCTGCCGATGTCTGCCATCCAGCTCTCCAGGGGTGAACCCGTCCTCCCGACGGAGTATGTATGACGTACGTATGAACTGCTTGTCGGTGGGGAGCCTCTTCCCATGCGGCGGACCGGGTGACGGGGCCCGGCCGCGCCGCCGCGTCCCCACCCTCACCCGTGCACCGAGCAGGACGCCCAGCACTCCCTAAGGACAGCCGCCATGCACCGCGCCTTGATCGTCGTCGACGTTCAGAACGACTTCTGCGAAGGCGGCAGCCTCGCGGTGACGGGAGGTGCCGAGGTCGCCGCAGCCATCACCGACCTCATCGGCCAGACCGTGCCCGCGGGCTACCGCCATGTCGTCGCCACCCGTGACCACCACATCGACCCCGGCGACCACTTCTCCGAGACGCCCAACTATGTGACCAGTTGGCCGCGGCACTGCGTCGCCGGCACGGAGGGGGTGGGCTTCCACCCGAACTTCGCGCCCGCGGTGGCCTCCGGAGCGATCGACGCGGTCTTCGACAAGGGCGCGTACGAGGCTGCGTACAGCGGCTTCGAGGGCGCCGACGAGAACGGCATGACCCTGGCGCAGTGGCTGCGGGACCACGACGTCACCGAGGTGGACGTCGTGGGCATCGCGACCGACCACTGTGTGAAGGCGACCGCGCTGGACGCGGCCCGTGAGGGCTTCACCACGCAGGTGCTGCTGGATCTGACGGCGGCCGTGTCCCCCGAGACGACGGCACGCGCGCTGGATGACCTGCGGGCGGCCGGGGTCGAGGTGTCGGGCAAGCCGGTGGCCTAGGACCCTCCCCGACACGTCGGCGAGCGAGCACGGGCCGGCTAGAGCGACGAGGGGGCCGGTACGGCGGTGTCGCCCGGCAGGGGCGCCCGCGGGGCGCGCTCCCGGACGAGCGTGCGTATCGGATGCCAGAGTTCCGCTCCGGTCTCCGGCTGGGTCCGCCACAGCAGGCCGTCCGGGTGGTGGAGCACCGCGGTGATCTCGTCCGGGGTGGGGGGCTCCGCGTTCCCCCGCAGGTACACCGCCCGCAGCCCCAGGTTGCGCAGCCGGGTCAGGGCCCGCGCCCGGTTCGGTGCGTGCACCAGGAAGCGGGCCGGGCGCCCGTCGCCCAGCGGACTGGGCAGGCTGAGCGCGACGACCACGCTGCCGCTCGGCAGCTTGCTGAAACCTCCGCCTGGCATGGCGAACCACTCCCCCGTGAGATGGCGTGTCAATAACGGTCTGGCACCACGCACCTAAACACGATCGGCCGCCGCCCGCCAGGGGGCAACGGCCGATCATGCTCTGACCTGCAATTATTAACTTCTACTTGGTCGAGGGGCCGACCTTCACGGTGATCGTCGAGCCATTGCGCGGCTCCTTGACGATGGAGATCTTGGTGTTGGTGTCAGTTACCTTCACCCCCGCGGTCGGGTTCTCCGGGTACCAGTAGACGCCCTTGCGGTCGTCGAAGACCGGATTGCCGGGCCTCGCCTTGATCGAGGTCGGGACGTCCGCCCGGTGCAGCGTGAGCGCGTCGGTGCGGAAGGTGCTGAAGGTGGAGTCGAACGCCTGGATGCGGTTGCGCATCAGGGTGCCGTCCGCCCACTTCAGCGGCGAGGCGTTGGCGTCGATCGGCAGCACGCGGCCCGTCCCGGGGTGGACGCTGGTGTTGTTATCACGCTGCGAGGTGTCCCACAGCCAGACCAGCAGACCGTTCTGGTACGGGTAGTGCTCGACCCAGGAGTCCTTCGGCGCCTTGAACCCGAAGTTGTACGGGCCGACCTTGAGCGTCTTGTCGTACGAGACGTACTGGCGGTTCTCGGCCAGGTAGTACTGCTCGTACTCCTGCGTGAAGGACTCGCCGATGCGGGAGAAGCCCTTCGCGGTCCAGGCCGCGTCGGTCGTCTCGGCATTGTCGGTGAACAGCGCTGCGCCGTCCGCCTTGACGGTGATCTCGTCGGCCACGAAGCCCTTGCCGCCGGCGCCGCCGTCCGTCTGGTAGCGGAAGCGGACGTCGACCTTCTTGCCCGCGTATGCGTCGAGCGAGTAGACGAGCTTCTTGTGGGCGCCCGACACGTCGGTCAGCGCGGGTGCGTTGCTGGCGTCGCGGGTCAGGGGCGCGCCGTCGGCGGTCCCGTCGATCGCGGTCCAGTTGGCTCCGCCGTCCGTGGACACCTCGGTGTAGAGGTAGTCGTACCCCTTCTCGATCTCCCACCAGCCGGCGAGTTCGAGGGATGCGCTGGACTTTCCGGTCAGGTCGACCTGGCGGGAGAGCGTGTTCTTCAGGTTGTCGCCCTGGTTGCTCCACCACTGGCCGGCGCCCTGGGCGGGCTTGACGATCGTCCGTGTGACGGGCTTCTTCGGCAGTTCGACGACCAGTGCCTGCGGCCGGTTGGTGTTGTAGGCGGCCACGCCGAGGGTGTGCGTCGACGCGGTCGCCGCCTTGGCCTTGGTGTAGTTGAGCCAACCCAGTTGCAGCTTGTCCCAGGCGGTCATGTCGCCGGGGAGGTCGCCGATGGAGTCCTTGCCGTTGCCGAGCCAGGAACCGGACGACATCAGGGTCCAGAAGCCGGTCGAGTTCTCGCCGCGGCCCGAGGTGTCGTAGTGGTCGGGCAGACCGAGGTCGTGGCCGTACTCGTGGGCGAAGACGCCGAGGCCGCCGTTCTCGGGCTGCATGGTGTAGTCGCCGACCCAGATGCCGGTGTCGCCGATCTGGGTGCCGCCGGCCTTGTTGTGGGCCGGTCCGGTCTGTCCCGCGTCGGTGCCGTACGCGTACCAGCGGTGCGCCCACAGCGCGTCGGGCCCCTGTGCACCGCCGCCCGCGGACTCGTCCTCACCGGCGTGCACGATCTGGAAGTGATCGATGTAGCCGTCGGACTCGTTGAAGTTGCCGTCGCCGTCGAAGTCGTAGCGGTCCCAGAGGTCGTACTGGGCGATGTCGGCCTTGATCTGGGCGTCCGTGCGGCCTTGGGCGCGCTGGTCGGCGACCCAGGCGGTGACTCCGTCGCGGACCGTGTCCCAGACGTTGTCGCAGTTGGAGTCGCCGCAGTAGTTGGAGCCGTAGCGGGCCTCGTTGTGCTCGACCTTCACCCAGTCGGAGACCGTACCGGCGACCGAGTAACGGCCGGACGAGGTCTTCTCGTAGTAGGTCTTCAGCGACTCCTTGGGCTTGCCGGCGGTGTCCTTGCCGGAGCCGAAGTAGAGGTCGGTGAAGTGCTGGCGGTTGTAGTCCGCCTGCCAGGCCGTGGAGTTGTCGACCGCGCGATCGGGCTTGGCGATCTGGTTGTGGAGCGGACCCGGGGTGCCGCCGTACTTCTTGACGGGCGGCTGGGGGCCTCCCGGCCCGTCCGGGTCGTACATGGTGGTGTCGTCGACCTTGTCGCCGAACTCGACCAGGATGGTGAAGATCTTGTCGGTCTTCTCCCGTCCCAACTCGACGTACTTCTTGTCGTCGAGCTTGACGACCTTGGACGCGCCGCGCTGCTGCACGGTCGCGTCCCCGGCTATGACCTGCTCCAGCGCCGCCTGGCGCTCCATCTCCTGTTGCTTGCTGAAGGGCCCGTCGAGGTCGTGCTCGACGTGGCCCTTGTGCGGAGCCGGGTCGTGGCGCTCGATGGCTGTCGGCGCCGCCTTGGCGTGGGACCCCTGATCCCCCGCCTGGGCGGTGCTGAACGCCGAGGCCGTGGCGGTGGTCGCCGCAAGCGCGACGAGCACCGCGGACGCTCTGATCGTCCGTCGTTTGGTGGTCACTTGGTGGTGTCCTCCCCTGCGTTCCTTCGCCGCGGACCGATGTGGGGTTGTCCGCGGGAGGCGTCGCGTCACAAGTGACGGCATTCGACCGTAGTACAGGAAGAAAAGACAGACCTTGACACGGACATTCCAACTGCACTATGCAGAAGTCGAGTTCCGATTTCCGGACAGGACGGCTGCTCAAAACCGGCGCATGGAACAGGCCAGTTCTTGCCCTGTATGAATCCGTGCGCCCCCTATGCACCGAGCCCTGACCTGCACCGGGTGAGGCGACGCTTACCCCAGGTTCCGTCCGGGCATCGAGCACCGTAGAGTCTTCTGTCAGTGCGATTGCGTTACGTCAGACCCTCGACCGTTTCCCGACCACCATGCCTCCCGGCATAGCCCCAGGACGGATACCGTCATGCCTCGTCCGACTGCCGCACAGCTCGCCTCCGGTACGGCCGCCGTCGTGCTCTGCGCACTGGCCCTGCTGCTGCTCACCGAAGCCACCGGTCTCCTCGCGATCGCCGCCATCGGCCTCGGCTCGATGGTGGTCGGACTGACCGTCGCAGTGGCCGTGCCGATCGGTCGGGCGGCACGGGCGGCCAAGGTCGCCGGGGCGGCCCGCTCGCTCTCCGCGAGCCGCACCGCCGCAGGTCGTGCCACGTCGGCGCCCTCGTCCGACGGTCTGACCACCCGGGTCCGCTCCTCGCGCGACCACTCGCTGCGCCGCTGACCCGTCGTCCCACCGGAACGGGCTCACCTCGTACCCACGGGGGGCACGGCGACCACCACCGTCTTGCCTGCCTTGTCGTGCAACCCCTGTTTGTACGGCTTGTCGGTGAGGATCGTGGCGATGATGACGAGCCACCAGATGCAGAAGCAACACACCAGCGCCGGCACCCAGAGCACCGCGGCCCGCAGCAGCGAGGAGCGGGTGTCCGGGGTGCTGCCGTCGTTCAGCATCGCCACCCGGATCTTCAGCAGCCGCTTGCCGACGGTCTGGCCCGTCTTCTTCACCATGAGGGTGTCGTAGCCGACGTACGCGATGAGGGAGATCGCGGACCAGATCCACTGACGTCCGGTGTTCACGTCATTGGCGATGTCGTCCCAACCGTCCCCGCTGTCGCCGTTGACGTTCCAGCCGCCGAAGATCAGCGACAGCAGGAACAACGGGATGAAGATGATCAGGGCGTCGATGACCCGGGCACTGAACCGCTTGCCGAACTCGGCGAGCGGCGGCATTCCGGCGAGCGGATCGGGGCCACCGCCGTATGGCCCGCCATAGGCGTTGGGATCGTACGGAGGGGGTGTCCCACTCCCGCCGCCGTACGGGCTGCCGCCCTGCCCCTGGCCCGGCCCACCATAGGGAGAACCTTGCCCTGCACCGCCCCCCTGGCCGCCGTACGGGGAATCCCCGGGCGGCGGTGGTGGCGGAGGCGACTGATCGCCACCGCCCGAGCCGCCCTGAGGAGGCTGCTGGGGCTTCTTCAGGAAGGGGTCGTCGTCGGGGCCTCCCGGGCCGGGGGGCGGAGGCTGATCGTTACTCATGAGGGCAGTGCATCCCGCCTCGGAGGAGTCCGCAAAAGCTGACACGCCGTTCGGGGGACGCGTTGCTGATGACGGGTCAGCCGATCAGGCCCGGGTGACGAAGGTGTGCGCCGCCTTGTCGTGCCAGCACTGCCGCCACGGACGGTCGAACAGGCACCACAGCACGTTGATCACACCGACGGCGAGCAAACCGAGTCCGCTGTAGAGGAGCCAGCGGCGCAGTGCTCCGCCGAAGCCGGGCGGGCCGTGGGACTCGATGTCCACCACCGCCAGCCCGCAGATCTTCTTGCCGAGCGTGCGCCCCCATTTGGCCGTCGGAACGGCCTCGTACAGCACCCCCAGGAAGAGGAGCGCACCGAGCACGATCGCCAGGTGCACGCCGGTCGTGCCGTCCAGCAGCCATACGGTGACGGTCTCCCCGGACTGCTTCGCCGCCTCGATCTTGTCGTCGATGTGGGCGAGTGCCTGCGTGCCCACCGGTACGGCGACCCCGCCGACGAGCACCCCGAGGACCACGGTGTCGATCAGCCGGGCGGCCAGTCGCTTGCCGAGCGGAGCGGGCCGGGCTGCGGCGTGCGCCTGCGCGGCCTGGAGGAAGGGGTCGTCGACCGGGGGCTTCCACGGGACGACGGGAGGCTCACCCGCAGCGCCCCCTTGGGCGAGTTGGTGGACCTGCTGCGGCCAGGACGCGGAACCGCCGCCGGGGCCGGGCGTGACGGTGGACTGCTGTGGGAAATCGGAGCCGCGCGAGGAGGCGGGCGGATTCATGGACCGGGAGGTGAGGGGCGGCTCGTTCCGGGATGTCGGGGCCACGGGCTCCGCCGACCTGCCCTGCGGCACCTGCGGCGCGGACCTGCCCTGCTGCTGTGGCTGGGCGGTCTGGGGTCCCTGGGGCGCAGACGACCGGCCGGGGCTCGCATCGGCCTTCTTCTGCGCGACCCGGGCGCGCAGCGCACGGATGGCCATGGTGCTCTCGGCGGAAGGCTGGGGCTCCGGCCCTTCGGTGTTCTTGCGGGGCCGGACCGGCAGTCCCGAGGAAGCAGCGGGCTCGGGAGCCGGACGGCTGGACCGCACTCCGGGCAGGGCGCCGCCGGAGGGATCGGCCTGAGCGGGGTCGGCGACTGGTGACTGGCCCTGCACGGGCGGGCCTTGTCCCTGCTCGCCGCCCCACGAGACCCGGTTGTCACGTTCGCCGCCGAACCCGGTCTGGCGGGAGGTGTCGGCCTGCCAGACGCTCGCGGGTTCCTGGCGTACGGGCTCGGCGGGCGGATCCTCGTCGAGGAAGACCGGGCCCGTCTCCTCCACCCGTGCTTCGGGGGCCGGCGCGGAGCGCTGCTGCCGCTGGCCGCCCTGCGGCGGGACCGCTGCGGGGGCGGATGCGCCCTGGCCCGGCGCCGCGGGCATGGTCTCGCCGTCCTTGGGCGCGGGCCGACTCGTACCGGGCACCCAGGCGGCGCCGTTCCAGTACCGGACGTAGCCGGGAATGGAGGGGTCCGGGTAGAAGCCCTGCGCCGGGCTGCCGTCACCTGGAGGAGTAGCCAATGCCCCCAACTCCGTTCGTTCACTACCTCTGTGGGCCGCCCGCGATGCCGGACACTGCACGGGCTGTGCGACCTACGACACCCGGCTTGGGGGCGCACCCCCGTCTGTCCCCCGGCTGTCCAAGGAGGACAGTAACGAAGAACGGGGGGCGCTGAAGAAGGAGACCGTGAGAAAGGGCGCGTTCGGGGGACGGAGTACGGCGGTTTGGAGGCACCCGCGAATCCGGGTCAGGTGGGCGGGAGGTGGGGCCCACGGCGCGTGCCCGCCGGGGTGGTTGCACACTCCCGTACCCCTGCGTCCGGACTCGTACCGCTGTCATCGGACCGCTGTCACCCGGGTGGCTCAACGCGACCCGCCCCCGCCTTGAGGGTGAGGGCCGGGAGCGGGACGGGACTTCGAGGGCACGGCCTAGAGGGCTCTGGGGAGGGTCAGTTCGGCCCAGACGGCTTTGCCTGGGCCGTTGCGCGGGGTCACGCCCCAGGCGTCGGACAGTTCTTCGACCAGGGGCAGGCCGCGTCCACCGGTGGCGTCGGGGCCGGCGGGGACGATCCGGGGCAGCGCCTGCGAGGCATCGTGCACCTCGATGCGCACACCGCGCCACAGCGGTGCGTAGCGGGTCTCGATCTCCCATCCCGGCACCTTGGCATGGCGTACGGCATTGGTGAACAGCTCGGAGAGCACGATCGACGCGGAAGCCTCCACCGGAGCGAGCCCCCACCCGTCGAGCACCCTGCGCAACTCGGCCCGCGCCAGCCCCACGCTCCGCGGAGCGTACGGCCACCGGTACACCACGGGCCCATTGCTGCACGACTGAGTCATCGGACCACTTCCGTTCCGCGCGGCGGAACTAAGTCGTCTTTCCGTTTCGGTTCGAAGGGATGAACGAGAACGTCCGTCATTTCGACTCTCCTTCAGCTGCATAGGTCGTACCCAGGACTGATCGACAGTCACGGGGTGCGTTTCCCTATCAACGCAGGCCGTGCAGGGGTGAACTTGCACAGCTCTTGCACAGGTCGACTTCCGTTTACCCGGACGTCGAGCGGGTACGTCGGAATGCTGTGACCATGGACTGGCTACGACTCCGCAAGGAAGACCGAGACCATGAGCACTGACCTTCCACCCGGTGCACATCTGGCCGCGCTGCGGAAAGCGCGCGGCCTCTCGCAATCGCAGCTCGCCAGAAGGGCGAGCATCTCCGTATCGCTCCTCTCCAAGATCGAGGTGGGGGACCGGACGCTGACACCAGCCGTCGCCACGGCGCTCGGAAAGCCGATGGGCCTCTCCATGGCCGAGGTACTGGGCCGAACGGCCGTTGCCCGTGGTGGCGAACGACCCCTGACCGAATTGCGGGCGGCGCTGCGCGACTACGATCTCCCTGCACCTGAGCCCGTGAGCGTGAAGAAGCTCAAAGCTTCCCTCGGCGCCGCGGGCACCCATCGGAAGAACGTCGAAGTGGACGGGCTGCTTCGGCTTCTCCCGGATCTCGTGCGCGAGGCGACGGCACATGCGCACGGCGAGAACAGCGCAGAGAGCTGGATGCTCCTCGCCGATGTCTACAGCAGCGTCTACTGGCTGGCCGCGAGGCATCGGTGGATGGACTTGGCGGAATTGGCGGTGGCCCGACAACATTGGGCGGTCGAGCAGCAGCCGAATCCACTGGGGCGTGCCGTGGCAGCCCGGGACAGGGCGGGTACGTATCTCAACTTCGGTGATATCGAACGCGGGTTGAACATCGTCGACCGTGCGATTTCCGATGCCGAGCAATCATTGAGCGGAGTCGATCGTGACATCGCCGTGTGCATCCTCAATCTGCGCGGAATGACGCTGGCCGGCCGGCTCGGTGACAAGGGTGAAGCCGCTAAGGAAGCCACCCGGCACATTCGATCCGCCCTGGCGTCATCGGCGGGAATCGAGCGCGATAGGGAGGTCCACGGGCTCACGGTCGGCCAGCAGAACACCTTCGCGCACCGGTTGGCCACCTATGTGGACCTCGGTCGTCCCCGCGAGGCTCTGCAACTGACCGACGACCTCACCGCGGCGCTGGCCGGACTACCACCCACGAGGACGGCACCGACGTACATCAATGCGGCCCGGGCGCAGCTCGACATCGGGGATCGCGATGGAGCACTGGAGAACCTGGGCCGCGCGTGGGCACTGGCGCCGCAGATGGCGCGCATCCATCCGATGGGGCGGGAGGTCTTCCGGGTCGTCTCCTCCCTTCACCGGAGGAGCAATGCGGAGATCTTGAGGCTCTCGAAGCTGTCGGGGATCGCTCCCTGACCCAGCCCCGGGTGTGGCATTGCCCACGGCCCGGCCCTTCGGCGTCCGGCGGACAACCGCACGGCCGGGCGGCGCTCGTTCGCGATTGACGTTCCCGGAGGCCCGCCCGCAGGCACTGGGTCACTGTATGTCATCGCATGAACACAGAAAGTTCTTACCGAAAGTCGCGTCATAGTCGTGTGACCTGTCGCTCTCTTCTCACAGGGCTCACCCAAGGGCCTCAAAACAGGGTCGCCCGTACGTATACGTGCACACACGGAGTCGTACGGACGGGACACAGAAGAGAAGAGGGCCGTTGCTATGCACTCGATGGTGGAACGCGAGCTTGAGTTGAAACTGGTGCTGTCGCCGGAGCGGAGCATCCTGGTGCCCGCGCTGCTGAGCTACCGGTCGGATGATCCCTTTGCCGTCCACGTGACCTTCCACATCGGGTCGGAGAACCCGGTGAAGTGGACGTTCGCCCGTGAGTTGCTGGTGGAAGGGGTGTTCAGGCCGTGTGGGCACGGGGACGTGCGGATCTGGCCGACCAAGGTGGACAGTCGCAACGTCGTACTGATCGCGCTGAGCTCGCCCGACGGGGACGCACTCCTTGAGGCGTCGGCCTCGGTGGTGTCCGCCTGGGTGGAGCGGACCCTTCGGCTGGTGCCGCCCGGGACGGAGTCGGGGCAGTTGGGGATGGACGCCGCCCTGGCCGATCTGCTCGCGCCACGGCGTGCGGACGGGCTGTGGGCCCGGGGGCACCATCCGGCGGGCGGCAAGGACGCTCCGGGACCGCTGGATGATGCCCAGGACGGCGATGGCTGCTGACGACCGGTCCCGCGCCGGGGAGTGCCGTCGAAGTGCCGTGTTCCGCCCGGATGGTCCGTACCGGGCGGTCGGGACTTCGACGGCACGACCTACGGGGTGTCCGACGTCAGGAACTCCAGCAGATGTCCGTCGGGGTCGTCGAGGTACAGCCCACGGCCGTCGTGGCGGCGGAAGGTCTCCCCCGGTGTCTGCCGGGCCGGATCGGCCCAGTAGGTGAGCCGCCGCTCGACGACCCTGGCGAAGATGCCTTCGAACTCCTCTTCGGAGACCCGGAAGGCCAGGTGCTGCGAGGGCTGGGGGCCCTCGCGCTCGTCGAGGTAGTCGAGGGTCACCCCGCCCTCCAGGGTGACGGCGACGAAGGGGCCGTTCACCACGGGTTCGGGGCCGTCGAGGAGTTCGGAGAGGAAGCGGGCGCCGGCGAAGCGGTCGGAGACATGGACGATGGTGTGGTCGAGACGAGCGGGCATGGGTCCTCCCTGAAGGGCTCCAAAGAGCTCTGGTGCTTGGTGACTTCACCGTAGGAAGACATGCCGTGCCGGGGCATCGGGCCAAGGGTGGAGGTGCGGGGGCATCCGTCGTAGGACCCCGGTCGGCTCCCCCCACCGGTCTGACGGACGAGTCGAATTCAGGCCGGTTGGCTCAGAAGACCTTGCCGGGATTGAGGATGCCCAGCGGATCGAACGTCCGCTTGATGCCCTGCTGCAACTCCACGCCCACCGGGCCGAGTTCCCGGGCGAGCCATTCCCTCTTCAGCACCCCGACGCCGTGTTCCCCGGTGATCGTGCCGCCGAGGGAGAGGCCGAGGGCCATGATCTCGTCGAAGGACTCGCGGGCCCGGCGGGACTCGTCCGGGTCGGCGTGGTCGAAGCAGACCACGGGGTGGGTGTTGCCGTCGCCCGCGTGGGCGCAGACGCCGATGGTCAGGTCGTACTTCTGGGCGATGGCCGCCGTGCCGTCGAGCATGGCGCCCAACTGGGAGCGCGGGACGCACACGTCGTCGATCATGGTGGCCGTCCGGACGGCCTCCAGAGCGTTGAGGGAGATCCTGCGGGCCTGGAGGAGCAGTTCCGACTCGGCGGGGGTGTCGGCGGGGACGACTTCGGTGGCGCCGTGGGCGCGGCACACCTCGGCGACCACGGCCAGGTCGGCGGTCGGGTCAGGGGTGTCGAAGGCGGCGAGCAGGAGGGCTTCCGTGGTCTCCGGCAGACCCATGTGGGCGAGCTTGTTGACGGCCCGTACGGTCGTGCCGTCCATCAGTTCCAGCAGTGAGGGGGTGTGGCCGCCCTCCATGATCGCGCAGACGGCGGCACAGGCCGCGGCTGCCGAGTCGAACTCGGCCGCGAGCACCAGTTGCTGGGGAGGCTTGGGCTTGAGGGCGAGCACCGCACGGACGACGATGCCGAGGCTCCCTTCGGAGCCGACGAACAGTCGGGTGAGGTCGTAGCCGGCCACTCCCTTGGCGGTGCGGCGGCCGGTGGTCAGGAGGCGTCCGTCCGCGAGGACGACGTCGAGGCCCAGTACGTATTCGGCGGTCACCCCGTACTTGACGCAGCACAGCCCGCCGGACGCGGTGCCGATGTTGCCGCCGATGGTGCAGGTCTCCCAACTGGAGGGGTCGGGCGGATAGTGCAGGCCGTGCTTGTTGACCTCGCGGGAGAGGACGGCGTTGATCACTCCCGGTTCGACGACGGCGATCCGGTCGACGGGGCTGATCTCCAGGATGCGGTCCATCTTGACGAGCGAGAGGACGATGCAGCCGTCGGAGGCGTTGGCCGCGCCGGAGAGGCCGGTGCGGGCGCCCTGCGGGACGACGGGGACGCGCAGGGCGGTGGCCGTGCGCATCACGTGCTGGACCTGTTCGACGGTGCGCGGCAGGACGACGACGGCCGGCAGCCCGGCGTCGCAGAAGCTCGCCATATCCCGGCTGTAGAAGGCCATGATGTCCGGGTCGCTGATCAGGGCCTCGGCGGGGAGCCCGGCGTGCAGCCGTTCTAGGAGATCGTCCATGCTGCCAGCGTCGCACCCGGGGCCATCGGTGTGAACCCGTACGCCTTCCGACTCACACGGCGGGGAGCGTTCTTCGTATAGACCGACCGCTGACGCAGAGTGAACGTCATGAGCGGTTCGTCCAGTGAGTGCGGTTTCAGCCGTGGTGGTGGTGAGCGTCGGCGCAATGCGGTCGTCGGTGCGATGGTCGCCGCCGCCCTGGTCGGCGGAGTGTGCGCCATGGCGGTCGGCGGGGGCGACGCACCGCCGCCGGCTCCGGGGCCGGTGGCCCGGGCCCGGATCGCGGCGGCGGCGGGCGCGCCTGCCGCGGTGGCGGACCTCGATGCGCTGATCGCCGAGCGTACGGGGTGGCTGCGCAAGCACCCGCGGGACGAGGAGTCCTGGGCGGTGCTGGGAACCGCGCAGACCGAGCGGGCCGTACGGCTCGCCGACTGGGGTGCGCTGCCCGAGGCGGAGGAGGTGCTGGAGCGGTCGCTGGAGATCGTGTCCGCCGACGCGGGCAACACCGAGGCGCTCCTCGGACTGGCGGTCCTCGCGAACGCCCGGCAGGACCACGCCACGGCCCGCGACTGGGCCCGGCAGGCACAGAAGCAGAAGCCGCGGCGCTGGACGGTCTACCCGGTGCTGATCGAGGCGTACGGCGGACTGGGCGACTACAAGTCGGTCGGCAAGGCGTTGGAGACGCTGCACGAGTTGTACGCGGGGTCTCCGGTGCGGGTCGTCACTGCCCGGGTCTATCGGGACCGGGGGTGGCGGGAGGACGCGGCGGCCCATGCCGAGGACGCGGTGGGCAGCGCGGTCGGCGCCGCGGAGAAGGCGGCGGCGCTGTACGCGCTGGGGGAACTGGCCTGGGAGCGGGGCGAGCCGCTGGAGGCGGTCAAGCGGTACGACCTGGCGCTGCGGCTGGCCCCCGACCACCACCCTTCGCTGGCGGCGCGCGGGCGGGCGCTGGCCGCGCTGGGCCGCACCGAAGAGGCGTTGCGCGACTACCAGTCGGCGCTGGCGAAGCGACCGCTTGCGGAGTACGCGCTGGAGGCGGGCGAGTTGAACGAGTCGCTGGGCCTGGACGGCGATGCCGACACCCAGTACGCGCTGGTGGGCGAGTTGGCGCGGAAGGCGACGGCGGGCGGCCGGAACGAGGAGTTGGTGGTGGGTCGGTACGAGGCCGACCACGGCGACCCCGAGGAAGCGGTCGAGTTGTTGCAGGCCGAGTGGGACGAGGGGCGGCGCAGCGTCCAGGTGGCGGACGCCCTCGGATGGGCGCTGTTTCGGGCGGGCCGGGTGAAGGAGGCCCTACCGTACGCGAAGAAGGCGACGGGTGAGGGGATGCGCAGTGCGCTGTTCGCCTATCACCGGGGGGAGATCGAGCGGGCTTTGCAGCGGTACGGGCCGGCCCGTCGGTACATCGGTCAGGCGCTGCGGACCAATCCCCGCTTCTCGCCGCTGCTGGCGCCGGCGGCGCGGGACGCGCTCGACGCGCTGGGGCAACCGCCGCCCGGTGGGCCGCGGAAGGTGACGGGGAAGGAGGGGATGGTGGTGAAGCCCAAGCCGAAGGCGGGGACTGTGCATCCGGGGGGCGGAGCACCGGCGGGTCAGGGGCGGGGGGCGGCGTCGGGGGCCGCGCCCCCACAGGCCGCGAAGCCGGCCGAGCCGATCAAGCCCGCCGAACCCGTCAAGCCCGCCGAGCCGGTCAAGCCGCAGCCGGCGGCCCGGCCGGTTCCCGCCACTTCGGGCCAGTCGACGGGGTCGGGTGGGGCGGGGCGTTCCGGCTCCCCGTAGCGGGTGCGGGCGCCTCCAGCGTCCGGGTGGCCGGGCGCGGTTCAGCTCAGGGTCGCGTAGACGATGAGGTTGTCGACCGTGTGGCCTTCGCTGTCGTAGGCGCCGGAGCAGGTGATCAGCCGTAGTTCGCGGCCGTTCGTCGGGCCGTAGACCTTCTTCGTCGGGAACGCCTTCTTCCTCACCGACTCGGTCCCGGTGACGGTGAAGCGGTTGGTGGTTCCCGCGGCGGTGCGTACGGCGATCTCGGCGCCCTTGCGGAGCTTTCCGAGGTGTTCGAAGACCGCGGGGCCCGACTTGGTCTCGTTGTGGCCGATGATCACCGAGGCTCCGGGGTCACCCGGCACGGACCCGCCCGTGTACCAACCCGCCGTCATCCCCCGGTCGGCGGGTGGGACCTCCACCGTGCCGTCGCCGTTGAGCCCGAGCCGCATCAATTCGCTGTCGACGCCGATCGAGGGGATCGTGACGCTGACCGGGTCCGCGGTCTTCCCGCCCGTTACGGGTGAGGCTGGCGGTACGGTCTGCGCCGCCCCTTCCGGCTGCTTCGGCTGCGTCGTCTGCTTCGGCTGCTTGGTCTCCTTCGGCTCCGGTGACCGACCGCCCGAGCAGCCGGCCGCGGCCAGGAGCGTGAGGGCGGCGAGGAGTGCCGTGAGGGCCGGGGCGCTGCGGCGGCGGGAGAGTGCGCTGATCATGACGGCTCCGTGGAGGACGTGGGACCGCAGTGGCACCGGACGGCCGGTGCCACTGCGGGAGGAGGGTTGCCGGGGGTCTCAGACCTGGCCGTCTGCGGCATTGCGGCGGCGGATCACGACGATGCCCGCGCCGGCGAGGAGCAGGCCGGTGGAGGCCGCCAGCAGCGGCACGTTCACACCGCTGTCGCTGCCGGCCGCTGCGGTGGGCTTCTCACCTGCGGCGACACCGCCGCGCGGCATGACCGCGGGGCGCGTGGCCTTGTCGGCGCCGGGCCGACCGTCGGTCGTGCCGGCCCGGTCGATGAGGACGCGCTTGACCTTCTCCGAAGGCGACGGCTTGACGGTGGCGTCCAGGGAGACGACCGGCGTGGGGCTGGAGTCGGCCACGGCCACGGCTGCGGGGGCCAGCAGGGCGCCGGCCGCCGTGGTGATGACGGCGAGGGCGCGCAGGGACAGGCGGGGGGACGACATAGACATGGGCTCCGTTCCAGTTCATTGCGTGAGCACCGGGGCCGCCTGGGGGCGGTGACCCGAAGCCCGGTCGGCCGCGCCGGGCTTCGGGGGTGCTCCGGTATGTCCGCAAGGCTGGACCGGAGATGTGAAGAACCTGTCAGATCGCTGTGGTCCGGGGATCAGGGGCTTCCACCGGGTCGGTGGTGGTCGGAAGGTGCAGGGTGAAGGTGGAGCCCTCGCCCACCCGGCTCCGTGCGTCGACCGTGCCGCCGTGGGCCTCGGCCAGCTTCCGTACGATCGCGAGCCCGAGGCCGCTGCCTCCGGTCCTGCGGTTGCGGGACTTCTCCGCACGCCAGAACCGGTCGAACACATGGGGCAGGTCCGCCGCCGGGATGCCGGCGCCGGTGTCGCTGACCGACACGTCCAACCGGCCGTCGACGCCGCGCGCCCGAAGGGTGACCGAGCCGCCGCCCGGTGTGTGGCGCACGGCGTTGGAGACCAGGTTGCCGACGGCCTGGCGCAACCGCACGGGGTCGGCGAGCAGCGTCGGGGCGTTCGCGTCCACGCGCACGTGCAGGGTGACGCCTTCCGATTCGGCCCGCGCGTGGTGGGCGGCGGCGACCTGGCCGAGCAGTTCGTCGATCCGTACGGGCACGGGGTGCAGCCTCAGCGCTCCGGCGTCGGCCTCCGCGAGGTCCTGGAGGTCGTCGATGATGTGCTGGAGCTGTACCGCCTCTTCGAGCAGCGAGGAGACGAACGCCGGATCGAGGTCGGCGATTCCGTCCTGGGCGCCTTCCAGCCAGCCGCGGATGTTGCTCAGCGGAGTGCGCAGTTCATGGGCGACGTCGCTCACCATCGCCCGGCGTTGGGCTTCGAGCAGGGCGCGATGGGCCGTCATGTCGTTGAAGGCGACGGCCAGTCGTCCGATCTCGTCGTCCGTGGTGACGGGGACGGGCGCGGTCCGCTCGCCGTCCTTCATCCGCTGTGCGGCACCGGTCAGTGCCGCGAGCGGCCTCACCAGACGCATGGCGGCGAGCACGGTGGCGCCCACGGTCAGCGCGAGCACGAGGGCCGCGACGCCCGCGATCTTGACGGTGTTGGCCGGTGACAGGTCGAAGCCGGGCGGTTCGGCTCCCACCGGGTCGTCGATGAAGAGGAGCGCGGGCGGTGAGACATAGGCGCGGAGTTGCTGTTTGCGTGCGGTGTTCACACAGGTGGCGGTGTCACGGTCCGCGGTGCTCTCCCTGTGTCCTGGTGGACTCGGCATGGGGGACGCGATGGTGATCACGGGCATACGCGTCTTGAACAGGATGTCCTTCGAACCGCGCTGCCAGGAGAGGTCGAGACCGATGTTCACCGGGCCGTGGCCCTTGCCCTTGAGGCACTGCGTGGCCAGTTCGTTGAGTGCGGCGAGCGCCACCCGTTCCGTACGGGTGAGGGTGTCCAACTCGTCGAGTCCGACGAACGCGCAGCGAATGCCCTGGATGTCTTCGCCGTCCTGGCCCACCACCTCGACGCTCGGGCGTCCGCTGGGGGTGGGGACCACGTCCGCGGCCACGCCGATGTCGGACAGACAGCGCACGATCCGCTTGGCGATCTTCCCCAAATGCTCGCTCTCGGCCACCGTCAACCGGAAGGGGCCGACGGCCCGGTGGTCGATACCGTCGGCCCGGCCCGATCCGGTCCTCCTGGTGGCGAGTGCGGTATCGGCGGCGAGCGGATTAAGGACGGCCGCGTTCCGGATGGGTAGCTCGGCCGGTTGGACGGAGGTTTCGACGGAGTCGGCGATGGGCTGTCGGTTCTCGGTGGTGAGCACGATCCGGCGGTCGTACTTGGCGGCCAGTTCCCGGACCGTCTTCCCGACGTCGTTCCACCGTGGATGGGTGGCGGCGTATTCGAGCAGGGTGTCGTAGATGTGGGTGTCATCGGTGAGGTTCTGGCCCTGCTGCTCCTTGATGGCGCCGGAGGTGCTCTGGACGGCGAGCCAGGCGGTCGCGGCGACCGAGCAGGCTGCGACCAGGGAGGAGACGGCGAGCAGCCGCCCGAAGAGGCTCTTGCGCAGGGGCACTCTGCTGCGGCCCTCGCGCGCGGGGCGCCTAGGCATCGCGCACTCCCCGCGAGCGCCGTACAGGGGATCGGGGCCGCTCGGGTGCGGCGGTGCTCGTACGGGCCCGTGAGGCGGTCGGCGGCTTGGGGGCGGACAGTTTGTATCCCACACCGAAGACGGTGACCAGCCGTTGGGGCCGCCGGGGCTCGGGTTCGATCTTCTTCCGCAGGTTCATGATGTGGACGTCAACCGTCCGGTCGCCGATGTAGCGGGTGAACCCGTGCAGTTGCTCCAGCAGTTGTTGCCGGGTGAAGACCCGACCGGGCTCGGCGGCCATCGCGGCCAGGATGCGGAACTCCCCCGGCGTGCACTCGACGTACTCACCCTCGACGGTGACCTCGTGCCGCTCGGGATCGACCGCCAGCGCGCCCACGGTCAGGGCCGCCGCGGGCTCGGGTTCGGGTTCGGCGGCATCCGGCACCCGGGTGCGGCGCAGCAGCGTCCGCACCCGTGCCATCAACTCGCGTGGGCTGTACGGCTTGGTCATGTAGTCGTCCGCCCCGAGGTCCAGCCCCAGCAGTAGATCGTCCTCGGTGGAACGGGCGGTGAGCATCAGGACCAGCAGGTCGAAGCCCTCGGCCCGCAGGATGCGCAGTACGTCGAGACCGTCGCACTTGGGCATCATCACATCGAGGATCAGCAGGTCGGGCGGCTGTCGGCGGACCAGTTCGATGGCGGCACGCCCGTCGCGCACGACGGTCGCACAGTGCCCTTCCCGTTCGAGATAGCGGCGGACCAACTCGGCCTGCTTCTCGTCGTCCTCAGCGATCATCACCTGTGCGCACACAGCGTCGATCGTATGCACGGTCCCCGAACGGAACGGTGGGCGGGACCCTCGCAGGTCCCGCCCACCCGGTGTCGTACCGGATCGTGTCCGAGCCAAAGGCGCACCGAGCGCGCCCCACCGGTGATCGTCAGACCGTCGGGGATCGCCCGTGGTCGTCAGAGGTTGCCGCGCTTCTCCTGCTCGCGCTCGATGGCCTCGAACAGGGCCTTGAAGTTGCCCTTGCCGAAGCCCATCGAGCCGTGGCGTTCGATCATCTCGAAGAAGACCGTCGGCCGGTCCTGGACCGGCTTGGTGAAGATCTGGAGCAGATAGCCGTCCTCGTCCCGGTCGACGAGGATCTTCAACTCGCGCAGGGTCTCGACGGGGACCCTCGTCTCCCCGGCCCACTCTCCGAGGGTGTCGTAGTACGAGTCGGGGGTGTCGAGGAACTGGACCCCCGCGGCGCGCATGGAGCGCACGGTCGCCACGATGTCGTTGGTGGCGAGTGCGATGTGCTGGACCCCGGCGCCGCCGTAGAACTCCAGATACTCGTCGATCTGCGACTTCTTCTTCGCGATCGCCGGCTCGTTGATGGGGAACTTCACCTTCAGCGTGCCGTCGGCTACGACCTTCGACATCAGCGCGGAGTACTCGGTGGCGATGTCGTCGCCGACGAACTCCTTCATGTTGGTGAAGCCCATGACCTTGTTGTAGAAGGCCACCCACTCGTTCATCCGGCCGAGTTCGACATTGCCGACGCAGTGGTCGATGGCCTGGAAGGTCCTCTTCGCGGGGGGCTCCACGATCGGCGCGGCGGCGACGAAACCGGGCAGATAGGGGCCTTCGTAGCGGGAGCGCTCGACCAGGGTGTGCCGGGTCTGGCCGTAGGTGGCGATGGCGGCGAGCACCACCGTGCCGTGCTCGTCCGTCACCTCGTACGGCTCGGTGACGCCGCGGGCGCCGTGCTCGGTGGCGTACGCGTACGCGGCCCGGGCGTCCGGCACCTCGATCGCGAGGTCGACGACGCCGTCACCGTGCTCGGCGACGTGTTCGGACAGGAAGCGGCCCCACTCGGTCGCCTCCTTGATGACGGAGGTCAGGACGAACCGTGCGGCACCGTTCTCCAGCACGTAACTCGCGGTCTCCCGGCTGCCGTTCTCCGGTCCGGAGTAGGCGACGAGCTTCATGCCGAAGGCCGTGGAGTAGTAGTGGGCGG
Source organism: Streptomyces sp. NPDC005963 (assembly GCF_040638655.1). Classification (NCBI taxonomy): domain Bacteria; kingdom Bacillati; phylum Actinomycetota; class Actinomycetes; order Kitasatosporales; family Streptomycetaceae; genus Streptomyces; species Streptomyces sp. NPDC005963. The sequence goes on from NZ_JBEXVD010000017.1 coordinate 80,804, forward strand.
CCTGCTTGGCGTTGCCCACGGCGAAGACGACCGCATCCATGCCCTTCACCGGGAAGGGGTCGACCTCGCGCGCGGTTGTCGGCTGGTGATCGATGGTCTCAGTCATAGCCACAGACTCCTCTCGCTCCACAAGGTGCGCAATAGTTCGTCACAACGCTAGGCAATCTGTACCACCAGGGTCCACGATGGTGCGGCTTTCTGTACAGGATGACCACCCAAAGGCCCCATGGGAGTGCAGTGTGGCGATCGATCATTTGGACGGCCGGCTGATCGTGCTGCTGGCGCGCGAGCCGCGCATCGGCGTCCTGGAGGCGTCGCGCCGGCTGGGCGTCGCGCGGGGGACCGTACAGGCGCGGCTCGACCGGCTGCGCACCCAGGGTGTGCTGCGCGGATTCGGGCCCGATGTCGACCCGGCCGCGCTGGGGTATCCGGTGACGGCCTTCGCCACGCTGGAGATCAAGCAGGGGCAGGGGGCGGACGTACGGGCGCATCTGGCCACCGTTCCGGAGGTTTTGGAACTGCACACGACCACCGGGCAGGGCGACATGCTGTGTCGGCTGGTGGCGCGGTCTAACGCCGATCTCCAGCGGGTGATCGACCGCGTGGTCGGCTTCGAGGGGATCATGCGGGCGTCCACGGCGATCGTGATGGAGAACCCGGTGCCGCTGAGGATCATCCCGCTGGTGGAACAGGCGGCCCGAGAGGGACGAAGGTGGGGCACCGGCAAACAGGACCGGACGGAAGAGCCCCTCTCCTAGGACATCCCCTATCGATCCGTAATGGCGGAGTGATGCAAAGGAATCCTTGCAAAGCTTTATTTGCAACCTTACCTTTGCCTCATGCACGAGCCGCAGCCGGATCCCCGCTACCGCCCCCTCGACCCCCGCTCCCTGCGGGGCATCGCCCACCCCCTGCGGCTGCGGCTCCTCACCGCGTTGCGCCACGACGGGCCCGCCACCGCATCCCAACTGGCCCAATCACTCAGCGAGTCCAGCGGCGCCACCAGCTACCACCTGCGCCAACTTGCGGCCCACGGCTTCGTCGAGGACGCCCCGGACCTCGGCAAGGGACGCGAACGCTGGTGGCGGGCGTCCGCCGAGGGCACGAGCATCGACCACTCGATGTTCCACAGCGAGGACCCGGCCGTCAGGGGAGCCGCGGGCCTGTTCATCCAGGAGGTCGCGGCGCAGCACGCGGAAGAGGTCACCACCTGGCTCGACACCGCGGACGGCTGGCCCGAGGAGTGGCGTCGGGCGTCCGACCTCAGCGACTTCACCCTCCGGCTGACGGCGGAGACGGCCAGGGAGCTCAACCGGAAGGTCCATGCACTGATCGAGAGCTACCGGGACCGTGAGCCCGAGGGCGCGGCCGAGAAAGGAACGGAAGGCACAGGACCCAGCGCGACGGATGCCGACCGGTCCGCGCAGGTGCGCATCCACCTCCACGCCTTCCCCCGGGCGACCCGCGCTTCCCGCGCCCCCGAGTCGACGACGGAAGGGACCCCACCATGACCGCCGGAGAGACCTCGGCCGAAACACCTGAAACACCCGAAGTCCCAGCACCACCAGAAGCTCCTGAAACGGTTTCGGCCGATCCGCCCCGGCGCGGCCCGCTCGTCCATGTACTGGCGGCCAACGCGGTCTCCATCACCGGCAATTCGCTCACCCTGGTCGGCGTTCCCTGGTTCGCCCTGGAGACCACCGGCAGTCCCGCCAAAGCCGGTCTGGTCGCCTTCTGCGCCACCCTGCCCGTCGTGGTCTCCGCGATCGCCGGCGGACCGATCATCGACCGCACGGGCCGCCGCCGGATCAGCATCATCTCCGACTCCGTCTGTGCGGTCTCCGTCGCGGCGATCCCCTTACTCCACTACGCGGACCTGCTGCACTTCTGGATGCTGTGCGCCCTGATGGCGATGACCGGCCTCTTCCACGCCCCCGGGGAAACCGCGCGCAACGTCCTCCTGCCCCAACTCTCCACCCTGGCGGGCACCCCGATCGCCCGGGCCGCGAGCCTCTTCGACGCCGTGTCGCGCGGCGCACGCATGGCCGGTGCCGCACTCGCGGGCGTACTGATCGCGCTCACCGGCGCGGAGGCCGTGCTCCTCATCGACGCCCTGACCTTCGCCGGCTCTGCCCTGCTGATCTTCTTCGGCGTACGGAACGTGGCCGCGGCCGAACCCCGCAAGGACACCCGGCCCGTCTCGCTGCGCACCTACACCGGAGAGCTCCGTGAGGGGTACGCCTTCCTCCTGCGCGATCGCCTGCTGCTGGGCATGACCCTGATGGTGATGCTCACCAACGGCCTCGACCAGGCGTGGAGCGCGGTCCTCCTGCCCGTGCACGCCAAGGAGAACCTGGGCGGCGCCGGTGAACTGGGGATGTTGGTCGCCCTGTTCGCCGGTTGCGCCCTGCTCGGGGCGCTGCTGTACGGGGCGGTCGGCGAGCGGTTCCCGCGGCGGGTGGTGTTCACCGTGGCATTCATGATCGCCGGGTTGCCGAAGTTCGCGGGGGCCGCACTCACCGACGGAACCGTACCGCTGGCCGTGATCCTGGCGGCCGGCGGAATCGGTGCCGGAATGATCAACCCGATCCTCACCACGGTCGTGTTCGAGCGGGTCCCGGACGCGCTGCGCAGCAGGGTCGCCGGTGTCACGGTCGCCGGAGCGCTGATGACCACGCCCCTCGGCGGGCTCGCGGCCGGCCTCCTCATCGAAGAGATGGGGCTGGTGACGACCCTGTGGGTGCTCGGAGGGATCTACTTCGCTGCGAATCTGTCGCCGGCGGTGTTCCCGTCCTGGCGGCAGTTGAACTCCGTTCCCGCCGCTGCGCTCAGCAGGACGGCACCTTCCCCCCGTCGTCCAACGCGCGCAGGGACTCCACGGCGTCCTGGAGCGAAGTGACCGGGATCAGCCGCATCCCCTTGGGCTGCTCGGCCTGGGCGTCCGAGCACTCCCCCTCCGGTACGAGGAAGACGGTCGCGCCGTCCCGGGCTGCGGCCTGGGTCTTCAGGGAGACCCCGCCGACCTGTCCGACCTTGCCGGTGGGGCTGATCGTGCCCGTACCGGCGATGCTGCGTCCTCCGGTGAGGTCGCCGCCCTCGCCGTTGCCGTCGAGCTTGTCGACGATGCCCAGCGAGAACAGCAGTCCGGCACTGGGTCCGCCGATGTCGGCGAGCCGGAGGGTGACCTTGACCTTCGCGGGGTCCTCGTCCAGATAGGAGAGTGCGGCCAAGGTGGCGTCGTGCTGGGAATCCGTCATGTCCTCCAGATTCCGCTCGGTGACTTCCTGGGTGGACTTGCCGCTGGGATAGACAGAGTCCCTCGGCAGCACGGAACGGTCGGTGCGGAACCAGCCGTCGACCACGTCCCCGACGCCGATGTCGGCGGACGGGCCGGTGGCGAGGATGGTGGTCATCCGCAAGGCGCCCTCGGGGGTACGGACCGGGGCGCCGCTGATGGAGATGACGGGCGTGCCCTTGTGCGTGCCCAACACGTTCGCGGTGTCCCCTGGCTGCGCGATGACGTACGGCAACGGCGCGAACCCGACCACGGCGAAGAGGGCCAGGAGGGGAACGGCGCTGAGGATGAGGGCGCGCGTGCGCGAGAGACGGGAGAGCACCGGCCCAATCTATCCGGGCCGGGCGGGGTGCCGGGACCGTACCCGCACCCGCCCGTGCCCACCGTGCGTACCGCTCTGCTCACCGGAGTGTGCCCGGCCGGGATCGGACGCCCGGGCCGGGCGGGAGATGGAGGACCGATGATCAGAGAAGAAGAGGTCGAGGGCGAGAGAGGAGGTCGAAGATCAGCGCAGGGCGTCGGCGACCTCGCGGGCAGCGTCGACCACCCGGGGCCCCACCCGCTCGGGGACCGAGTCGGCGAGCATCACCACGCCCACGCTCCCCTCGATCCCCGTCACTCCCACCAGCGGTGCAGCGGCCCCGCTGGCCCCCGCCTCCAACTCACCGTGGGTCAGGGTGTACCCAGGATCGTCGGCGTGGCCGAGTCGGGCGGCCAGTATCGCCTTCCCGGCCGCACCCCGGTCCAGCGGATGGCGGAACCCGGCGCGGTAGGCGACGTGGTAGTCCGTCCAGGTGGGTTCGACGACGGCGACCGCGAGGGCCTCCGCGCCGTCCACCAAGGTGAGGTGGGCGGTCGCACCGATGTCCTCGGCGAGGGCCCGCAGCGCGGGCATCGCCGCCTCGCGCACCAGCGGGTGGACCTGTCGTCCGAGCCTGAGCACACCGAGTCCGACTCTGGCCCGACCGCCCAAGTCCCTACGGACCAGGGCGTGTTGTTCCAGAGTGGCCAGCAGACGGTAGACCACGGTTCGATTGACGCCGAGCTTGTTGGACAGCTCGGTCACGGTCAATCCGTGGTCGGTGTCGGCGAGCAGTTTGAGGACGCGCAGTCCTCGGTCGAGCGTCTGGGAGGTCTCCGCGGTCACGACGCCCTCTCCTTCGGAGTGAGTGACGGCGGTCCCTCGCGGTGGTGTCCGCGGTGCCGGTCGCGTCGGCACCGCACCCGGAGGCCGCCGGCAGGCCATGGCACACCGGCTGGGCTCCGCGGCTCGTGGCGCCGCGGGAGCGGTTGTATGGCCCGGACAGTAGCGATCCGGTCCGCTCAGCGGAAGACCTCGTCCAGAATCCGGATGCCAACCCGGGATATTGCACGGGTTGGAGATCGTTCGAACAGTACCTCCGCCCACGACCCGCTCCTACCGGATTGCACGGACAAGTCCCCGGGCGCAGCACATCACGAAGGGGCGTCCGGGACACCGGGGAGGAACGCCGGACCGAGGAGTTCGAGCGGTAGGCCGGCGGAGTGCACGGTACGTGCGGAAGGGCGAAAGGCGGTGCGGGTGGGTGCGGGTCGAAAGGCGAAAGGTGGTGCGGGTGGCGGGTGCGGGTGCGGGTGGCGGACGGAAACCGTACGAGCCGTCCGCCGGGGCCGCGTCAGTGCCCCCGGCGGACGGCCCGTCTCAACGCATCCGCGTGGCCCACTCCTGTACCTTCTTGATCCGCTCACGGATCTGCCCGGCCGTCGCCTCCGCGCTCGGCGGTCCACCGCACACCCGGCGCAACTCGGTGTGGATCACACCGTGCGGCTTGCCGCTCTGATGGACGTAGGCACCGACCATCGTGTTCAACTGCTTGCGCAGTTCCAGCAGTTCCTTGTGCGAGACCACCGGCCGGCGCTCGGCCGGCAACTCCAGTAGGTCCGCCTCCGCATCGGGCTTCTTGCGGCTGTGGGCGATCTGCCGCGCCTGACGCTTCTGCAACAACATCTGGACCTGATCGGGCTCCAGCAGCCCGGGAATGCCCAGGTAGTCCTGCTCCTCCGCGCTGCCCGGATGGGCCTGCATACCGAACTCGGCCCCGTTGTACATCACCCGGTCGAAGACGGCGTCCGACTCCAGCGCCTCGAAGGGCAGCATGTCCTGATCGCCGGTGTCCTCGTCCTGCTCCCGGTTGGCCTCGTCCATTTCCTTCTCGGACTCGGCGTACGGGTCCTCCTCGCCCTCCTTCTTCGGCCGGTCGAGCACATGATCACGCTCGACCTCCATCTCATTGGCGAAGGTGAGCAGCATCGGGATGGTGGGCAGGAAGACGGACGCGGTCTCGCCCCGCCGTCTGGACCGTACGAAACGGCCCACCGCCTGGGCGAAGAACAGCGGCGTCGAAATGGTGGTGGCGTACACGCCGACGGCGAGCCGGGGCACGTCCACGCCCTCGGAAACCATCCGGACCGCGACCATCCAGCGGTCCTCGTTCTCGCTGAAGTCGTCGATGCGCTTGGAGGCACCGGTGTCGTCGGAGAGGACGACGGTCGCCTTGGACCCGGTGATCTCGCGAATGAGCTTTGCGTAGGCGCGGGCCGAGTCCTGGTCGGTCGCGATCACCAGCCCGCCCGCGTCCGGGATGGACTTGCGGACCTCGGTGAGCCTCTGGTCCGCGGCACGAAGCACATTGGGCATCCACTCGCCGCGGGGGTCCAGCGCGGTGCGCCACGCCTGCGAGATGGCGTCCTTGGTCATGGGCTCGCCGAGGCGGGCGGCGATCTCGTCACCGGCCTTGGTGCGCCAGCGCATGTTGCCGCTGTAGCTGAGGAAGATGACGGGCCGCACGACCCCGTCACCGAGGGCGTTGCCGTAGCCGTACGTGTAGTCGGCGGCGGACCGGCGGATGCCGTCGTTGCCCTCCTCGTACGTGACGAACGGGATCGGGTTGGTGTCCGACCTGAAGGGTGTACCGGTCAGCGCGAGCCGACGGGTCGCCGGATCGAAGGCTTCCAGGCACGCCTCGCCCCAGGACTTGGAATCACCGGCGTGATGGATCTCGTCGAGGATGACGAGGGTCTTGCGCTGTTCACAGCGGTTGCGATGGAGCATGGGCCGTACGCCGACGCCCGCGTAGGTGATCGCGACGCCGTGGTACTCCTTGCTGAGCGGTCCCGCGCTGTAGTCGGGATCCAGCTTGATCCCTATCCGCGCGGCTGCCGCGGCCCACTGCTTCTTCAGGTGCTCGGTGGGTGCGACGACGGTCACCTGCTGGACCACGTGGTGGTGCAGCAGCCAGGAGGCGAGGGTCAGCGCGAAGGTGGTCTTCCCCGCGCCGGGGGTGGCGACGGCCAGGAAGTCACGGGGCTGCTCCTGGAGGTATCTCTCCATCGCGCCCTGCTGCCAGGCGCGCAGCTTGCTGGCGGTACCCCAGGGGGCCCTGCCGGGGAAGGCGGGCGAGAGGTGGTGGGAGTGGGAGGCGGTAGTAGTCACGGTCTCCGGTTCGACGCTCGTCCAGGGCACGACGCGGCAGGGGGTGCCACGGGTGGTGTACGGGTATGACAACCGGGCCACCCTACCTGTGTGACCACGCGCCTCCGCTCCGGACGAGGCCCCCGCGGACGGTGAGATGGGCCTCACGACCACCGGTGCGGGCGGGGCGATTCCACCTCGCCGCCCGGACCGTACCGTCCGCTCCGCGGTGGGTCACACGGATTCCGGGACCCTCACGCGGGTCGACACCCAGGCTCCGACCAGGGCGACCAGCGCCATCGGCAGGAAGACCACCACGAACGCGGCCGGATGCGAGGCACCGGCTTCGGTGACCGCGCCGTGGCCGGCCACCGAGGCGCCGCCGAGCGCCGCGAAGGCAGCGCCGCCCGCCGCCAGCAGGATGACGTTCGACAGTCCGTCCGAGATCTGGAGCGCCGCTGAGTTCGAGCCGGCCTCCTCGGGCTCCGACAGCTTGAGGAGCAGCACGCTCGTTGATGCGATCACCATGCCCATGCCGAAGCAACCGATGGCCCAGGAGACGGCCACGATCCACACCGGCACCGATTCGATCAGTACGGTCGGGGCACCGGCGATCGCCACGGCCACCAGCACCATTCCGAACACCATCAGCCGCTCCCGGTGCGGCTCCATCCGCGGCCGGGACTGGATGAACGAGCCGAGGGCCCAGGTCACTCCGCCCGCCGCGAGCGAGAACCCGGCCATGGTCGGGGAGAGGTCACGCTGGGTAACCAGCATCAGCGGCACGAAGGACTCGGCTGCGATGAAGGAACCCGCGGAGATGCCGCGCAGCAGCACGACGGACGGCAGCCCGCGAGCGGCCCGGTAGGTGCCCTTCGGCAGCAGACCGAGGACCGCGGGCACCAGCAGCGCCCCGCCGACGGCAGCCGGCAGCAGGGAGAGCCATTCCAGGTCCTGCGCCGCGTACTGGAGGAGCGCCGCGCCGAGGGAGATGCCGAGGGCCAACCGGATGCGCTGGGCGTCGAAGTTGCCGCGGGGCGCCGACGGATCGGCAGGGCCGGACGCCATGCGTCGGATCTGCGGCAGTGCCAGCGCGAGCGGGAAGACCACGAGCACGGGGATGCCGACGAAGACCCAGCGCCAGCCGAGCTGCTCGGTGACCGTCCCGGAGGCCAGCGGGCCGACCACCGAGGGGATCACCCAGCTCGCGGCGAAGGCGGCGAGTATCGCGGGGCGCAGCCGCTCGGGGTAGGCGCGCCCGATGACGACGTACAGCGCGACGATCACCATGCCGCCACCGAGGCCCTGCACCGCGCGCCCCAGGATGAACAGCCACATCGTGCTCGCGGTGCCGGAGAGCAGCAGTCCGGCACCGAAGGCGGTTATGCCGGTGGCCAACGGTCGCAGTGGACCGTCGCGGTCGGCCCACTGCCCTGAGAGGACCATCGCGAAGAGGCTGGTGGTGAAGTACGAGGAGAAGGCGAAGGCGTAGAGCCCGATGCCGTTCAGTTCACGGGCGGCGACCGGCATCGCCGTGCCGACGGCGGTGGCTTCGAAGGCGATCAGCAGGACGACGGAGACGATGCCCACGCTGAGGGCCCGATAGCTCCGACCGAGTACCCCGCCCTGGGGCTGCTCGTCGATGGTGGGGGCGTCGGGCGCAGGGGTCGATGTCGTGACGTCGGCGTCACGTGGGTCCAGGGCGGTCATGGACCAAGAGTAAGGGGCGTGGACCGGGGTGAACCCTGTCTGAGGACCCGACCTGCCCTGGTCCCTTGGTCGTACGACTGTGAACGCCCTGTGGCAGCTGTATTGCAGTGTGGCCGATGGTCTTGAGCGGGTGCCGAACGGCGGCTTACGGTCTCATCAGTAACAACGCATGACCGCGTGCCCGAGTGGTTCAGGGACTCGACTGCAACTCGAGTTACACCGGTTCGAATCCGGTCGCGGTCTCCAGGCCGGGACGTCCCGGACTTCGGCGGGGGAATTCTTCGGGATTCCCCACAGTCGAGGTCCGGGACGTTGTCGTTTTCCGGCCGCTCACCGATCACCGCCCCGGATGCAACGGCGTGAGCCACCTCACGTACGAAGGAAGGGAAGCGGGGGACGCGGAGACGCTCAGGGACATGTGGTGACCGCGGCCTCGGGCAGGCGCGCGAGGATCTCGTCCACGGTCTGCTGCGGCGTCTGCTCGCTGGAGTCGAGCCACAGGCCCACCCTCGGTGTCCGTGCCCGCAACTCCTCGTCCAGGGCGTGCGGCGTCCACCCCTCGCCGTATCCGGTCTTCGACCGACCCGCCTCCCGTGCGGCCACGGCGTGGGGGCGCGGAGCGAGGACGACGACGTACAGGGGACGGGTGCGGACCAGGCGTACGTACGGCGCGAACTCCTCACCGATGACGATGTCCTGGAGTACGGCGGTGAACCCGGCCTCCGCGTACGCGTCGGCCGTCCTGGCGGCCAGTCGGTACCGCAGCCGTAGCTGGGCCACGGCCGAGGGATCGAGGTCCGGGCCCATCTCCACCCGCCCGGAGACGACCATGCGCCGAAAGACGTCACCGCGGACATGGGCGGCCTGCGGGAGCCGTTCGGCGAGCGCCTGGGCGACGGTGGACTTCCCGGAAGCCATGATCCCGGTGATGAGGACGACGGACGACTCCAGCGGTTCGCTCATACGAGGACGCTAGCCGCACCCGTCGTCGCTCTCACTCCGGTTTCTCCCTGGCACTCCCCCGGACACCCGTACCGCACGGACACCCCGACCACCGCACCGCCCGACGGGCTATGCGGACGGGCTGGGCGGACGGGTCACTGGGCCGGGCTACTGGGCGTCGGCTTGCCCGGCACCGGCTTGAGCACCGGTGACGCGGTCAATCCGCCGTTCCCAGCGCATCCGAGCTCCTTGGCGACGGCGAAAGCGGCCGAGTTGAGCACGGTCATGGTCGCGTCGCTCAGCTCCCGCGCGTCCCCGCTCGGTTCCGATCTGACCCGCAGCACTCCGCGTACGACCGCGGGATCGTCCGCCGTGCTGCCCAGCTTCGGGCTCGTGCACAGGAAGTACTGGGAGGCGTAGTCCTTCCCGGCCAGCGCCCGCCGCCCGAGCTGATATGCCGTCAGCTTCGCGGCATGGTCCTTGCTGTCGAGGAACTCACCGTCGTCCAGGGCGAACGCCAACGAAAGGTCGTCCAGGTCGGAAGGGCCGCCTGCGTAGACAAGGCAGAGACTGGACTCGCGCCCCTTGCTCGGACCGGACGACTCGTAGTCGAACACGAGGTTGGAGACCGTCTTGGCCAGGCCGTTCGCAACGCCGTTCTGCACGAAGCGATCCGACTCGGTGACCTTCGTCAGCGCCTGACGAGCCGCGGGGGCGGTGAAGACCCCTTCACAGATCTCGTCGGCACCGACGAGCTTCTCGTCCGAGCCCTTCGACCCGTCGCCCTTCCCCGAACAGGCGACCAGGGAAAGACCGAGTGCCCCTACCAGGATCGCGGATGTCATAGCCCGCCACGCCTTGATGACCTTCACATCCCTCATGTCTGCGGGGTCGTGCCGTGTCGGCCCTGCCCCAGGGTTCCCTTGCTGTAGCCGTTGGTCAGCGCCTCTTCGAGGTCCTGACCGAAGTCGCTGTTCGGATCGATCCGATGCTGCTGCATGAACTTCTCCATCGGCGACTCGGCCGTCATCTCACCCGCGCGGAAGATCTCGTTGCGCGTCTCCTGGGTCTTCTCGGAGCTGTCCTGCTGCTCGGTCTTGGTCCAGTCGCCGATCACCTGGCCGATCTGGGTCTCCAGGGCCCCGCTCCCGGTCTCCACCGCCAGCGGTACGAGGATCGCCGCGGCTCCCGCGCCCGCCACGGTCGCCGGCAGGAAGGCGACGCCCGCACCGATGGCCGCCGCAGCACCGAAGTTGACCCAGGCCGAACGCTCCTCCAACGCCTTGTTGTACTCCTCGTCCTTCTTCTTGTTCGTCGCGTCGACCTGGTCGGCCCGCGACTGGTCGAGCATCCCCTGCACCTCCGCGCCGGTACGGACCACTTCCCGGGCGTGGGCTTCGTTGACCTTGCCGCCCTCACCGACCTGCGCTTCCAACATGCTGGTGGTGTAGACGCGCTCGGCGACGGAGACGGAGGCGTACGCATCCGGGTGCTGGCCCAGTGTGCTCAGGAACTGACGCGCGTTGTCCCGACCGAACTCGGCGTGCGCCTCGGCGTCCTTGCCCGGCGCGAAGAGGCTGTCCGACTTGTTCTCGTTGAGCGCCCAGTTGATGTCGTCGACATAGCCGGCGCCCATCCGCCCGAGGCTGTCGGCCATCGCCTCCTGCTGCTTGAGCAGACCAGCGTCGCCGCCGTACTTCTCGACGACCTCCTCCATGATCTTCGACGAGGTCTCGTCCCGGATCAGCTTGGGGTTCGGATCGTCGTACGCATGGCCGAGGGTCGCCGCCTCCAGCGCATGCCCGAACGCGTCGGGCATGTGGTTCAGCGACTTGCCCATCTCGTCCGGGTCATGGCCCGTGATGTCCGGGAAGGACTTGAAGTCCTTGTCACCGAAGTAGTCCAGATAGCTCTTGATCTCCTTGCCGTCCTCGTCCTTCGGCAGACCGCTCTTGACGGTGCCGTCGTCGTTGAACGCCTTCGGATCGGAGGAGAAGAACTCCTTGGACGCCTCGGGGCTGTGCCCCAGTGCTTCCAACATGCTCAGCACCGGGTCATAGCCGGAGCCGTTCTTGCCGGACGGATTGAACGGGTTCTTGTCCCAGCTCGACGTGCTCTTGTTCTCGGCGAACATGTACGGGTCCTTGGCATGGAGCTGGACCACGTGCTGGGCGATCGGAGTGAGGAACTTGGGGTCGTAGTTCCCGTACCGCATGATGCCGCCCAGCAACTGGTAGCCGAACGGACCGTTGTGGTCGTACTTGGCCAACGGAATGCGCTCGGTACCCAACTTGCGCATCTCGTCGGACCAGCGCTGGCCCCACTTGTCGTCCGCACCCGCAGAACCGGTGGCGGTGGCCAGGTTCAGCCCGAGATTGCGCTGGAGCTCCTGAACGTCCTTCAGCCGCTCCTTGTCCTGCTTGCTGTAGTTGTAGGTGTCCGTGGACAGCTGCCCGAAGAACTCCAGCGACTTCTTCGGCCCCATGGTGTCGTAGAACGCCCGGGAGAACTCGCGCGAACCGTGGTTGTCCTTCAGCAGCTCGTTCAGCGCCTGGAGCTCGGTGTGGGTGAGATCGCGACCCTTGTTCGCGAGATCGACCGCCCGCTGCGCCTCTTCCGCATCGATGCTCGTGTACTTGGGCGCGCTGAAGTTGTTCTGGTCGTCGGTGATATTCGCCTTGAGCGCGTTGGACGTCGCCACATCGGCGTCGTTGCACGTCTCGACCACCGCTTCTATGCGCGCCTGCATGGCCTCGACCTTGGCCCGCTGCTCCCTCAGCGCGGGCTCGTAGTCGGGGTCACGACGGTACGCACGGTCCTGCGCGAGATCGTGCTTGGGTCGTACGACACCGTGCGCGCCGACGATGAGGCCCTGAGCGGGCGCGTCCACATCGACGATCTTCTTCAGCTCGTCCTGGGCCTTCTTGAACTCGCGGTGGCCGTCCTCAAGGATCTGCTTGATGCCCTTGGCCGCCTTCGCCGCGTCGTCGAACTCCTTGGCCGTCTTGTCGATGAACGGCTTCGTGACCTCGGCGTTCACACCCCGCCAATAGTCGTCCTTGGCCTTGTTCGCCATGGTCGTACGGGCGTCCTCGGCCAGCTTCTCCAGCTTGGTCACCATGGCGGCCCAGTCGCCGACCGCGGAGTTCATCGTGCCCAGCGGTGCCTGGTACACGTTGTCGAACGTCAACATCTTCGGCTCCCGCCCTACTTGAGGAATTCGGTGATCTGGGACGTCCGGAAGGCCGTCTGGATGTCCTTCTCCTCATTGACGTGCGAGGCGGAGGTGTAGTCGAGGTGGTTCGATATATGAGCACAAGCGTCAAGAAGCGTCTTGAGCTGCGAAGTCCAGGTCTTCTGCACCGTGCTCATCGCCGAACCGGTCTGGAAGCCGTTCACCGTCATGGTGGTGGCCGCCTCGGTGGTGCTGGCATCCGCGTGCTTGCCGTCGGCCGAGAGATGGCCGTGCAGTTTGAAGGCCGCACTGCCCAGTGCCCCGAGCTTGTCCTGGCTGACCCCGAGGTCCGCCCCTCCCCCACCGCTGCCGCCCCCCGGATCGACCTGGTTCAGCCGCATGCTGACGTGCACGGTGGAAGCGGAGCGAGTGGACACCCACTCTTGGTCGAACGACATGGAAGATCCCCGTTTGCTGTCTCGTGATGGTGCACGTCGGCAGAAGCGACGCTGGGCCCTACCGACCTTCCGGCGGGGCCCGGTGGCCCCACCGTAGGACGGCGACCCGCACACATGATCGGCGTTCGGTGGGGATTCTGTGAAACCGCAGGCTCGGTGACAACCCCGTCGGACGGAACTCAATCCATACGTCCGCATTCCCTCAATGCGTCACTGCTGTCCGGGATGCGGTGGGTTGTTCGGCTGCTGCCCTCCGGCCGGCGGTCCGTAGTTCGGGTACGGAGCCTGCTGCGGATAGGGCTGTCCGGGGGGCTGCTGAACGCCCGGTTGGGCAGGGCCGTAGGGCGGATAGCCACCCTGGTACTGCTGCTGCGGATACCCGGGAGGCCCCGCCGGCACGGGCGCCGGCGCCGCCGCGGCCCGGCGTCGGGACCGAACGACAGGGATCGCGACTGCCGCCCCGACGAGCAGGGCGGCACCGACGCCCAACGCGATCCACAGACCGGTGTTGCCGTCGTCCTCCTCAGCAGCGGGAGCGGCGGCCTCGATGGGCTGGTCCGTCGCCTTGCCGTCCGCCGCCGGCTTGGAGGCTGCCGTGGAAGGGGACTTGGGCGCGGCGGCAGCCAGATCGGGCAGCGGATACACATCGGCGGGCCCCGGATCCCCGGGATCGGTCAACGCGATCCGCGGCCGGACCATGCCGTACCCGATGACGTCGTTGCGCTTCGCCCCACTGGTGGGCCCACCGGCGGTGTTGAGCATGACGCGCAACACCTGGTTGTTGGTCCACCTGGGGTACTTGGACCAGATCAGCGCAGCGGAGGCAGACGCAAGAGCGGTGGCGGCACTGGTCCCGTCCCCCTTGCAATACTCATCCTCTTCTGTCTTTCCCACACAACCAGCGACGATGCCCAGCCCTGGAGCAGCTAGATCCACCTCCGGGCCACGCTGGGATTGCTTTGTACCATTGATCTTTTGATCGACTGCTGCGATACCCACTACACCAGGAGTAGCAGCCGGGAAGTCAACGGGCGAGTCCCATCCAGCGTTCCCCGAGGCCGCAAAGATCAGTGCACCCTTTCCGAGCGCATAGCGCACTGCGTTCTGAACCAGGTCACCCTCGTTCGCAGGGCTACCCATCGAAATGTTGATGACTTGGGCCCCGGCATCCGCTGCATGCCTAATTGCCTGCGACATTCCCTCGTCAGGGCTAGGGCCACCGCCGCCACCCATGGGGACACGGACGGAGAGAATCTTCACCCCCGGTGCGAGGCCGAAAGCACCGTTTCCACCTGGCCCCTTACCCGTTCCGGCAATCATCGAGGCCATTCCGCTACCGTGGTCCTTGTAGTCGTCTCGCTCATCCCCAGCAATATTGGTGAAGTCTGCACCTCCGGGAAGAACTTGACCGTCCAACTCAGCCAGATGACTAACACCCGTGTCCAGCACGGCCACGGTGATGCCTTTGCCAGTACTGATCTTCCACATTTGATCTGCACGCATCGTGTCGAGATGCCACTGCTGAGATCGAACCGAGTCAGCATGAGCTGGAGTTGCCGCAACGCCCACCAATAGCAATCCCAAGGCACCCGACACACATCGACCGTATCGAGCATTTCGATTACTACTGGTAGGCATCTGCTTCCTCAGACCGTCTTCTTGTTGTGGGGGAGATGATGGTCAATCGATCACAGGCGGGACGACGCGGCGATGTCCCTGCTGCCAGGTCTCCTCATCCTCCGAGAGGTAGTCAGGACGATCGCCGTCCGACTCCTCGCGCGAGGAGTTGGGCCTGTTCAGCGCAGCCGCACCCATGCCCGCTCGACCCGATTGGCTCTGCTCGCCAGAACCTCTGACCAGGCCGGACCCACCAGGTGTGAACGGACGGGCGCTCCCCTGCCCGGGCTGCTGCTGCCTTCCTCCGACGACGCCACCGGCTTCGGAGGCCAGTCGACGCCCACCGGAGACACCGCTCTGGTCGGCACCGCCCATGGGACCGCCGCCGTACATGCCTCCCGGCATACCGGCCATGCCTCGGCCCATGGCGCCACTGCGAGAGCCAGTCGTGTTCTCCGTACCGATCACGGGCCCCCGAGGAATCGCACCTGAGGGGTTGTTCGTCGTCGGCATGACCGGCTTCCCGCCGACGATCCCTCCTTCGCGTGCCAGCGGCACCCGAGAAGCAGCGACACCACCCGTTGCACCAACCGGGCCAGCCGACCCCACGGTACCCACATGACCAGGCGGTACTACACCTCGACCACCGACGGCGCCCTTACCCGCGCCCGACCCGCCGGCTGAGCCAGGAAGACCGGAACTCCCAGGACTCCGCGCAAAGGTGGGCGGAACCAATCCGGGCAGGACCGGACTCGCTCCATCAGGTCGATTGGGTAGCGGACCAGAGCTGGGAGTCTGTGGTTGCGACGCTGTAGGAGGCGGCAGGGTGTCCACACTGTCAATCTCCATACCTACCGGCTGTCCGGTCGGTCGATCAACAGGCGGGGGGCTGGGCCGAACGCCCTCTGTATGGCTCTGAGTAGGAGGAACAGTCCCAGGCTCTGGCCGCCCTTGGGTCTGAAAGTCGCCGGATTCGACGCCCCGTACCCGTCTGGCGCTATCTGGCTGGGAGCCGACAGCAGCGCGAGACTCCTGCCTGCTGGTTCCTACGAGTTCCTGCCTCTGCTGCTCAGCCTGGGGCACAAACTCCCCCGGAGGCGGCGGGAACGTCGGTGCCTCCGCCGCGCTGATGACGAACGTCGAGAGCGAGTACGACTGCGCCAGCTTGTTCATCTGCTGGACGGCCTGCGCCTTGTCCTCGCGCAGCTTCGCTTGCGCCGGTCCCAGGAGTTCCTTGTAGTCCGGCAGGTTGCGGAACTGCTTCGCCGACTCCACGTTGCCCTTTGCCGTGGCGTCCACCGGAGGCATGTTCTGCTTGACCTCGCGGAGCGTCTGGGCCGCCAGGCCCATCCATTTGCCTCCGACGTTGCTGTACTCACCGAGTTGGAGCGTGGCCTTCCAAGCGCCCTCACCCCATGTCTCCATGGCCTTTCCGGCCTCGCCCTCCCACGGGACGGTGGTGATGTAGGTCTTCAGGTCCTCACCGATCTCGGTGATGGTCTTGGCCGCGTCCGTCAGCTGCGCCGAAAGGGTTTCCAGCGACTTGGGATTGGCCGCCTCCACCATCGCCAGCAGCTGTTCGTGCGAGTGGGCCTCGAAATCGGTGGTTCCGAAGAGGCTGCCCAGAATTCTCAGCGGAGAGAAGAAGCCCCCACCGCCCGGTGTCGACTCAGCGCCCATGACGTCATCCCACCCTTCCCCGTGTCCCCGTGGTCCCCGTAACCGTCACCATCAGGACGCTCCACCGCTCGTGTCACCCGAACCGGCCTGTGGGGACTGCTCGTTCCCCGGCTGCTTCGGGTCCTCCGGCTGCTTCGGCTCGGACCCGCGGCGTTCTTCCTCGCGTCGGTCGTACGCCTCGCGTGCGTCCTTGCTGATGGTGCGCATCCGCTCCTTGATGTCTTCTTCGATGTTCTGGTAGCCCTTGGTCGAGCCGTGGACCGCGATGCTCAGGCCCTCGATCTGGCCGGCCAGCCCCTTCGACAGGTTCTGTAGCTCCGCATGGACCTTCTGGTAAATCCCGTGCAGCGCGGTCGCTTCGCCGAAGCCGACGCCGAGGTCACCCGCGGGGACCTGGCCGTCGGTCATCCTCGTCGGTGCTGCGGCCGAACTCTCCAGCTTGATGAGCAACTTGTCGACGCGGTCCTTGAACTTCATCAGTTCTTCGGCGTCGACGTCCAGGTCCTTACCAGTACCACCCTTGCTGGGCATCGGCGTCGGCCGGCCGTAGACCGGCCGCCCCGTCCCGTCGTCCTCTGCCACGAACGCCTCCCCGTTGTCTTGCCTAGGGGATTCACTTTACCGAGCGTCGCCGACAAGCCGCACCCTTTGATTGCGGGTGCAATGCCTTACCGGGGCGGTTAGTTGGACGCAGCGGACACAGCAGCCTGGGGCCTGATGGGGAGGCGATTGATGGGCCGGCCGGTTGCGGCGCGTACCGCGGCGGCCACCGCGGCCGGGGACGTGACCACAGGAACGGCACTTGCCGCCTTCGCCCCAAAGGGGGCGACAACGTCACGTTCCTCTACGAGTTTCACGATGCGAATGTCCGGGGCGTCCAGGGATGTCGGGAGTGCGTACCCGGTGAGATCGGGGTGGCGGATGAGGCCGCGGGCCGTGCGCAGGTTCTCCGTGAGTGCCGTTCCGACGCCCAGGGTCACTCCGGCTTCGATGCGGCTCACGAGTTGGGCGGGGTTCAGCACGCGGCCCACGTCCTGGGCCACCGCCATCTCCACGACCCGGACCGAGCCGATCTCGATGTCGACGTCCACCACGGCGCGTACGGCACAGAAGGCCATGCCCACGAAGGCGTCGCCCTGACCGAACTCGTCGAGCGGCTCGGTGGGGTGCGGGCGGCACTGGGCGGTCGCCCAGAGTTCCTTGCCGTCGAGCGCCTCGGTCACCGTGGTGGAGAGCACGCCGTCGTACGAGGTGATCTTGCCGTCGGTGATCTGGAGGAGTTCGGTGGACATCCCGAACTTGTGCGCCAGCGGCTGGAGGAGTTGTGTACGGACCATCTTCGCCGCCCGCTCGACCGCTCCTCCCGAGACCCAGGTGTGACGGCCGTGGGCTGCGGGTCCGGCGGGGGGTTGGTCGGTGTCGACCGAGGCCACGTGGACCTCTTCGACGCCCAGTGTCTCCTGGACGACCTGACGGGCCAGGGTCGCGAAGCCCGAGCCGGTGTCCACGGCGGCGCAGATGACCGTGGCGACCCCGTCCTGGACCTTCACGGTGGCCGTGGAGACCTCGTCGGCACCCTCGGCGCCGAGCATGTGGACCATGCCCAGGGCGTAGCCGACGCCCCTGCGCACGGCGCCCGGTTCGCCCGCGCCTTCCTGGCCGCCCGGCAGGAGCCATTCGTCCTCGGGCGTGTCCTTGGGCAGGGGCGGCAGCGGGTAGTCGCGTACGGCCTGGAGGAGTTCGGCGACGGGGGCCGGGCAGGTGACCGTCTGGCCGGTGGGGAGGATGTCTCCGGTGGCCAGCGCATTGCGCAGCCGGACGTCGACCGGGTCGAGGCCGAGCTTGGTGGACAACTTGTCCATCTGCGCTTCGTATGCCGCGCACACCTGCATTGCGCCCTCGCCGCGCACATGTCCGGACGGCGGGTTGTTGGTGCGGACGGCCCAGCCCTCGATGAAGGCGTGGGGCACCACGTAGGGTCCGCAGGCGAAGGCGACGGCCGCCGCGAGGGACTCGGAGGACGAGTCGCCGTAGGCGCCTGCGTCGAGGAGCAGTTGGGCCTCGACCTTCACCAGTCGGCCCTCCTGGTCCGCGTGGTGGCGGTAGCGCAGGAGGGTGGGGTGGCGGTGGGCGTGCCCGAGGAAGGACTCCTCGCGGGTGGCGGTCAGTTTGACCGGGCAGCCGGTCTTCAGGGCCAGTAGTCCGAGGGGGAGTTGGAAGCCCGGGTCCTCGCGGTCGCCGGTGGCGCCGGGGACTCCGGTGACGACGATCTTGACCCGGTCGGGTTCCAGTCCGAAGCAGGCGGCGGCGAGGTCGCGGTCGGTGTGGGGGTCGGTGGAGGCGACGTACAACTCGACACCGCCGTCCGGGCGCGGTACGGCCAGTCCGGCTTCCGCTCCGATGGGGGCGGGGTCCTGGCGGCCGATGCGGTAGAGGCCCTCGACGATGACGTCTCCGGTGACGTCCGGGTCGCCGTATCGCAGCGGGATATGGCGGATGAGATTGCCGTCGGGGTGCAGGGGCTGTGCCTCGAAGGCCCGTTCGGGGTCGGTGACCGGTTCCAGTGCCTCGTACTCGACGACGATGGCCGCGGCGGCCAGCCGTGCGGTGTCGGGGTGGTCGGCGGCCACGGCGGCGATCGCCTCGCCATGGTGGCGGACGATCTCGGAGGCGAAGACGGGACGGTCGGCGATCCTCCGGCCGTAGGAGGTGTCGCCGGGGATGTCCTGGTGAGTGACGACGGCGTGGACGCCCGGCATGTCCAGGGCGCCAGAGGTGTCGATCGCGAGGATGCGCGCGTGGGCGTGGGGCGAGCGCAGGATCGCCGCCCACAGCAGGCCCTCGGCCCAGAGGTCGGAGGCGTAGGGGAAGGTGCCCTCGGTCTTCGCCCGGGCGTCCGCGGGCGGCAGCGAGATCCCCAGGCCCATGGCCGAGGGCTCGGGTCGCGTGGCTCCTGCGGGACCGGTACCGGGAACCGAGCCGGCCGTCAGGGGTGTTGCGGTGGTGGCCGCGTCATTGCTCACGCCGTGCCTCCGTCATGCGGGTGGGGCTGCACACTACCCGCACCGGGCGACGCCTGGTGCGGAATGCGGGCTTCCGGAGTTGGGTCGGCGGCGGCTTCGCTGGCCTCGGCCGCGGCTGCCGCGCTCGCCTCCCGACCTGCGACGACCTCGCGCACGGCGTCGAGCACACCGCGGTAGCCGGAGCACCGGCAGAGGTTGCCGCAGAGCGCTCGACGGGTCTCCAACTCGGTGGGCTTGTGATTGCCCTCCAACAGGTCATGGACGGTCATGGCCATGCCGGGGATGCAGAAGCCGCACTGAACGGCACCGCAGGTGGCGAGAGCGCGTTGGACGTCGGAGGGTTCGCCGTCGGTGGCGAGCCCCTCGACCGTACGGACCTCGGAGCCCGCGGTGGTCGCCGCGGGCACGAGGCAGGAGGCGACAAGCCGGCCGTCCACCTGGACGTTGCAGGCGCCGCACTCCCCCTGCGAGCAGCCGTCCTTGGCCCCGGCGAGACCGAGGCGCTCGCGCAGCACGTACAGCAGGGATTCGCCGATCCAGGCGTCGGTGACCGGGCGGTCGGTGCCGTTGACGCGCAGGACGTAGGAGGTGGGCGGGTGTTCGTCGACGGTGCTCGCCCGGCCGGGGCCCAAAGCCGTCGCCCCTTGCCCGGCGTCCGCCTCGGCAGTTTCGGCGGGCTCGCCCGGGTCGGTGGGCTGTTCGTGCGTGGTGTCCGGGTCGGCCGTCGGGGCAGCGTCAGCGGTGGCGAGGCCGGTGGGCTCCTGCGGGGACGCCGGCACTGTCTCGGTCCCGGCGGTCGGCTCCTCGACGGTTTCATCGCCGGGGCGGTCGTCTGGGTCGGTCCCCGCGGAGGCCGGGTCGGACGGGTGCTCCTCGGCGGACACCTCGGGCAGTTCGGTCGCCTCGGGGTCCGAAGGGGCGCTCCCCGGCACCCCGTCGGCCACCAGTGCGTGCTCGACCGGCTCCTCCCCCGCGGAGGGCTCCGCGGGGGACTGCGGGGCGGACTGCGGGGTGTCCTGGCCCATGGCCGGGGGCTCGGGCCGCGCCGGATCGGCGGGCTGTTCCCGCTGCTCGGGCGGGTTGGTCGCCCAGGGCGCCGGCGCACCGCCCGGCAGGGTCGCGGATGCGTCGGTCGCCCACGGCGCCGTCGCCCCCCCGGGCAGGGTGGCGGGCGCGGAACTCCACTGCGACTGGAGCATCGCGGTGGTGTACTCGCCCGTCTCGTCCGGTACGTCGTTCCCGGCCAGCGGGATCGTCCACTGCCCGGTCGGTTCGGGTGCCGACGGGTGCTGCTCGGCCGTCGGGAAGCTCCACTGCCCGGTGGCGTGCGGGTCTCCGTTCGGCGCGCCCTGCGGATGGCCCGCGGGGTCGGGCCAGCCGTACTCGCCGGGGTGGCCCTGCGTGTGCTGGACGGTGGGCCACGCGGGCGCGGACGGAGGGCCGCCCGGCGCGGGCGGTGTGATCGTCGGGGGGACATAGCCGTGCCCCGGCGCCTCCAGCGGCGCGGCGTGCGGCACGTCCTCCGCGGGCAGTTGGACGAAGGCCGTGCCCTCGGGGTCGTACTCGCCGTGCGGCGTGGGCTGCCAGCCGCCGTGCTCGTACGGGTGTCCCGGCGGCGCGGGCGGGTGCCCTTGCGAGTGTTCCTCGTTGCTCATGACAGCGCCCTCCCCAGTGCACGACGGGCCAGTGCGGCGACGGTGCGTCGCAGATGCAGTACGGCGGGCGGGTGTTGTGGCGGTTCCTCACCCGGTAGGGCCGGTTCCGGGTCCGGGATGCAGGCAGCAGCCACATAGTCCCCGAAGGCCGTCAACGCTTCGGTGGTCAGTCCGCGCCGGCCGTCCCAGTCGATGAGGGAGGCGATCCAGCGCTCCGCCTCCAGGGGGCGCAGCGGCATGGGGGCGATGGCTCCGACCGCGCAGCGCACTCCGCGGCGCGCCGGGTCGAGGACGACCGCCACGGACGCGGTGGCGCGACCGGGTCCGGTGCGGCCGGTCGCCTTGAGGAAGATCTGCGGGGCGTGCAGGAGGGGCACGCGCACGTAGCCGATGAGTTCCGCCGGTGCAAGCATGTCGCGTCCGGCGAGCAGATGGGCGACGGGAATCTCTCGGCGGGCACCTTCGGGGCCGGCGATGATCAGGTCCGCTTCCAGGGCGGCGAGTACGGGCAGGGTGTCGCCCGTCGGTGCGATGGAGGCGATGTTGCCGCCGAGGGTGCCCGCGTTGCGGATCTGGGGCGGGCCGGCTGCGCGGGCGGCTGCGGCGAGGCCGGGGATGAGGGCGGCGAAGTCGGGGCGGCCCATGCGCGCGTGGGTGAGACCCGCGCCGAGCAGGGCGTGGCCGTCGAGGTAGCGCCAGCCGCGGATCTCGCTGATGCGGCCGAGGCCCACCAGTCCGGCGGGCCGGAGTTGGCCCTTGTTGACGGATGCCATCAGGTCGGTTCCGCCTGCGACCGGCACGGCCGCCGGCATGGCCGTCAGCGCCGCGACTGCCTCGTCGAGCGAGGTCGGCAGCGTCACCGACCGCGGTGTCTGCGGTGCGTGCGTGGTCACCCAGCTGCCCCTTCCCGGTGTCCGGCCATCCCGCCTGTGTTGCCGTACCGTACGTGCTCACGGTCCGGACGTGGCAACTCTGGCACATCTTCTGAGACGACCGGCGAGAGGGTCCACGAAGGATGCATCCATGACGGATGCGTCTTTGCTGTGCTGTTGACCCGGTTTAACGCCCCCTGCGTAGCCTTTGCGCATCACTCCGCCCGATGACATACACGAGGCTTGTGCGACTTGCCCGCCTTGGGCTTTTTGACTGGTGGCGCGGGTGGGGCAGTTGACCAGGGCGATCGGCCGCCTCCGTCACGTCCGCCGGGCCCGGGGCCCGCCCGAGGCCCTGGTGGGCGACGGACGGGAACCCGATGGGGTGTCGTGCGGGCGGGGCGTGCGCCGGGGGCTCACACGTTCGGGGGCGCTCCCTCACGCGGGAACCCCTGTACTCCCGGCCGCTTCTGCCAGGGCAGCGGCCCGCCGGGCGGACGGTAGTCGACGCCGAGGGCGTCCAGCCGGCGGTAGTGCTCCGCCATCCGCCGCTCGAAGCCCTCGAAGTCCCGGGCCTCGGGGGCGGGCAGTGCGGACCAGGCGACCTCGGCGAAGGCGACGAGCCGGGGGAAGACCTGGTAGTCGATGCGGGAGCGGTCCTGCATGACCTCGGTCCACACATTGGCCTGGGTGCCGATCACATGGGCGGCTGCCTCGGGACTCAGACCGGGCGGGACGGGCTCGAAGCGGTAGACGTCCTCCAGGGTGCGGACGTAGCCGATGGGCATCGGCTCGTCGGTGCCGCCGTCCTGCCGGTGGTCGAGGTAGACCTGCTGCTCCGGGCACATGACCACGTCGTGGCCGGCTTCGGCCGCCGTGATGCCGCCCGCGTAGCCGCGCCAGGAGGACACGGTGGCGCCCTGGGCGAGACCGCCCTCCAGGATCTCGTCCCAACCGATCAACCGTCGGCCGCGATGGGAGAGCCAGTCGTCGAAGTGACGGATCATCCAGGACTGGAGTTCGTCCTCGTCGGCGAGACCGAGTTCCTCGATGCGCGCCTGGGCCGTCGGGGACTGCTTCCACTGGTCCTTGGGGCATTCGTCGCCACCCATGTGGATGAACGGGGAGACATCGGCCGGGAAGAGTTCCAGGACCTCTTCCAGCACGCCCTCGTAGAACCTGACGGTGTACTCGGTCGGCGCGAGGACATTCGGGTTGACGCCCCAGGTCTCCCAGGGCGCGAGGGCGGCCGTGTCGATGACGTCGGAGTTTCCGAGTTCGGGATAGGCGGCGATGGCCGCCTGTGAATGTCCGGGGATATCGATTTCGGGCACGACGGTGATGTGGCGCTCGGCTGCATACGCCACGATTTCCCGAATGTCGTCCTGCGTGTAGTAACCACCGTACGGTTTCTCGTCCCAGAGATCGGAGAAGCGGTGGCCCCATTTCGTACGGGCCCGCCAGGCGCCGATCTCGGTGAGCTTGGGGTAGCGCTTGATCTCAATGCGCCAGCCCTGGTCGTCGGTGAGATGGAAATGGAAGACGTTCAGTTTGTGTGCGGCCAGCAGATCGAGGTAGCGCAGCACATCGGACTTGTGGGTGAAGTGCCGTGCGACGTCGAGCATCATGCCGCGCCAGGAGAACCGTGGCCGGTCCTCGACGGTCTGTTCGGCGAGGACCACGGGCTTGGTTCCGGCGAGCGGTGCCCGCCGGAACGCGTCCGGGCCCAGGAGTTGACGCAGGGTCTGTGCAGCCCAGAAGACACCGGCCCCGCTGCCGCCCCGCAGTTCGACGCCCTCGTCCGCACGGATCCGGAGCCGGTACTCCTCAGGCTCCAGCGTCTCGTCCACGACGAGCCGGATGGTGTTCTTCGCAGCCCCCTCCCCCTCGGCGGCCGGGGCGAGGGCCAGCCCGAGCGCCGGGGCGAGGGTGGAGCGCAGCCATCGTTCGGTGCTCCCGGTGCCCGGCCCCGCCGACACGGTGGTGCGGGCATCGAGGGCGAAGCCACCGCGGTCGCTTCCTTCGATCCCTTCGACGGACATGGGCGCGGGGATCAGTTGCACGGGATTCTCGGGGGTCATGGGGTCGGTCCTCCATCGTGTCGCCGGGCGGGGCACACCACCCGGTGGTGTCGGGCGGGGCTCAATCCTTGACCGCGCCGCCGAGTCCGGAGACCAGGCGCCGCTGGACGAGAACGAAGAAGATCAGCACGGGGATCGTCATGATCGTGGAGCCGGCCATGATGCCTCCCCAGTCGTTCTCATCGGGTTTGAAGAAGACCAGGAGCGCCATCGGCAGCGTGGACTGCGAGGTGTCGCTGATGATGAACGACTTGGCGAACAGGAAGTCGTTCCAGGTGGAGATGAAGGAGAACACGCTGGTCGCCACCAGGCCCGGGAAAACCAGTGGGAAGAGGATCTGCCACAGGAATCTCGTACGGCTGGCGCCGTCGATGTAGGCGGCTTCCTCCAGGGCCTCCGGAACCGCCTTGACGAATCCCCTGAGCATCCAGATGGCGAACGGCAAGGAGAAGGCGATATGCGGAATGATCAGCGACCAGAGCGTATTGAGCTGACCGGTGTCCCGCATGAGGAAGAACAGCGGAATCGTCAGCGCTTCGATCGGGACCATCTGCGCCACCAGGAACATGATGAGCAAAGTGGTGCGGAACTTGAAACGGAAGCGGGTGACGGCCGTCGCGGCGAGGAAGGCGATCAGCGCGGACGCGATGACCACCACGCTCGCCACGAAGAGGCTGTTGAGGAAGTAGCGGCCGAAGTCCTGCTGTTCGAAGACCCGTCGGAAGCTGTCGAGCGAGGGCGACAGGGTCCAGGGCTTGGCGTCGGTGGACTGGATCTCACCCGCCGGCTTGAAGGCGGAGAGGACCATCCAGTACAGCGGGAAGGCCACCACGACGGCGATGACGAGCGCGGACGCTTCGGCGGCGAGGCGCCAGGGGCGGCGTATGCGCAGTCGGCTCGGACGGCTCACAGTTCTTCTCCCTGACGTCGCAGCAGGCGCAGATAGACAAGGGTGACGGCCAGCAGGATCAGCAGCATGACGACACCGATGGCCGAGCCGAGGCTGTACTGCGACGAGGCGAACGCCTTCTGGTACGCGTAGACGTTGAGCACGAGGTTCTGGCCCGCGACGCCTCCGCCGTTGGTCATCACGTAGATCTGTGTGAAGACCTTGAAGTCCCAGATGATCGACTGGATGGTGACGACGACCAGGATGGGGCGCAGCATGGGCGCCATGATGGAGCGCCAGATGCGCCACTGGGACGCGCCGTCCAGGGAGGCCGCTTCCAGGACTTCGGATGGGATGGCCTTGATGCCCGCGTACACGGTCACCATCACGAAGGGGAACGAGCACCAGACGACTTCGAAGAGGACCAGGGCGAAGGCGCTGTAGCGGCCGTAGGTCCAGGAGAAGTCGCCGAGTCCGAGGATCTTGTTGACCGGTCCGTAGTCGGGGTCGAAGAGGAAGACCCAGACGGTCGAGCCGGTGATGGCGGGCGTCGCCCAGGCGCCGAGCGCGGCGAGCATCAGCGCGAGTCGGGGGATCGCCCGGATGCGGGTGAGCAGGACGGCCATCGTGCAGCCGACGGCGAGGGTCGCGACCACACAGGCGGCGGCGAAGACGACCGTGGCCAGGAGGACTTGCCAGAACTGGTCGTCGGAGAACAGTTCCCGGTAGTTGTCCAGCCCCTTGAAGGTGGTGGGTTCGCCACCGCTGACCTGGACCTGGGTGTATTCGAGGAAGGATATGAGGCCGAGCTGGTAGATCGGGTAGACCAGCAGTCCGGCGAGGACGACGATCGCGGGCGCCAGATAGAGCCAGGGCGTCCAGCGGCTGCCGTGCCGACCCATGGGCCGGCGCTTCTTGGGGCGGCCCGCCGGGGCCGGCGCGGTCTTGTCAACCGCGGCCGGCCCGGGGGCTGTCGCTTGGTGCGTCATGTTTCGGTCAGCCGCTCGTGTCAGCCTGCGGACGAGAAGGCGGCGTCCATCTTCTTGGCCGCTTCGCCCGAGGCGGTGGCCACGTCCTTCTTGCCGCTGACGATCTCCTGGAACATCGTCGGCAGGACGAGGGAGGCGTCGATCTGGCCCCAGCCGGCGGAGGCCGGGACGAACTTGGCGCCCGAGCCGAGTGTCTTGACGAAGGGTGCGACGAACGGCTCCTTCTGGGCCACCTCGGTGCGCACATCGGTGTAGGTCGGCAGGAATCCCATGGCGTCGAAGAGCTTGCGCTGGCTGTCCTTGCCGGTGATGCGCTGCATCAGGTCGACGGCCAGCGTGCGGTGACTGCTGCTCTTGAGGACACCCAGGTTGTTGCCGCCGGCGAAGGCCGGGGCGATGTCGCCCGCCTTCAGCCCGGGCAGCGGGACCACCGCGTACTTGCCCTTGACCACGCCGTCCTCGACTGCCTGGTGGCTGAAGTCGCCGCCGATGGCCATGCCCGCCTTGCCCGAGGCGAAGGCGGTGACGGTCGCGTTGCCGCCCATGGTGGCGCACTTGGCGGCCGGACAGTTGTCGTCGCCGAAGAGCGAGGTGTACGCCGTGATGCCCTTCTGGGACTCGGCGCTGTTGATGGCCGACTTGTAGGACCCGGCCTCACCGGTGGCCAGCTCGCCGCCGTGGGACCACAGGAACGGCATGGCGCCGTAGGTGTAGGCGCCGCCGACGGCGAGGCCGTACAGCTCCGGCTTCGCCTTGCGGATCTTCTTGGCGGTGGAGATCAGCTCGTCCTGGGTCTTGGGGGGCTGGATGCCCAGTTCCTTGAAGACGTCGGTGCGGTAGTAGAGCGCGCGCACGCCGACGAAGAGGGGAGCTCCATAGATCTTGCCGTCGACGGTGACCGACTGGGTGGCGGTCGGGTCGGTGTCCTTGGCCTCGTCCCAGGCCTTGAACTCCTTGCTGATGTCGGCGAGCCCGCCGTCCTTCACATAGCCGGCGGTGTCGGTGTTGCCGTACTCGATGAGGTCGGGTGCGCTCTTGGGGTCGTTGAATGCCGCCTTGATGCGCTGGGCCCTGGTCTCGACGGGGATGTACTCGACCTCGACCTTGGAACCCTTGTTCTCGCCGGTGAAGGCGGCTATCGCTTCGTCGACGACCTTCTTCTTCGGGTCGTTGTTGACCTCCTGGAAGAGCCAGACGCGGAGGGTGCCCTTCTTCTCGTCCTTCTTGGCGCTGTTGTCGGAGGTCTGGGGTGCACAAGCAGTGGCGGTGACACCCGCCAACACGAGCGCCGCGACAGGGGCGGCGAAGCGGGAGCTGAGTTTCATGGGCGGTCCCCTACAAGTAGACGTTGCAAAATACGCAACGCGCGTTTCGTTCTCCACAACAGGGAGGAGGCTAGAGCGGGGACAAGACGGGGACAAGAGGTCTCAACCACTCTGTGACGTGCAGATGCATCCTCTGCAACGCGACAGTTGGGGCACAAGGGACTGAAGAGGTCTGCACGGGCCCCATGGGGGCAAGCCGGAAACCCAGGCGTCACCGGCCTCCCGATGCCCGAGGTCAGCTCATCGGCGACGGGACGGAAGGGGCTCCTGCGCCGCGAACAGATGGCTGGAGCGGAGTGATATCACCGGGACGGAAGCGCATCGCGTCCCGTCGGACGAAACCCGTCCGGCCTCGCGCAGGGGCCGCCGGACATCACCGCGCGGGGCAGCCACCGGCCCGATACGGACGGAACCCTGAAACGCAGTGGGCAGCCGGCCCGCCGGAGGGCGGACATGCGAAACGGCCCCGGGGGCGTCGCATGATCGCGCGCCCCCGGGGCCGTACCGTCACCGTCGCAGCGGTGACGCGAACCGGTCAGGAGTCCTTGCCGCCCTTGCCGCCCTTGTCGCCGCCGGGGCCCATCGACTCGTAGATCTCCTTGCACATGGGACAGACCGGATACTTCTTGGGGTCGCGCCCCGGTACCCAGACCTTGCCGCACAGTGCCACCACGGGAGTGCCGTCGAGGGCGCTCGCCATGATCTTGTCCTTCTGGACGTAATGGGCGAAGCGCTCGTGATCGCCGTCGCCATGCGACACCTGTGGCGTCGGCTCTACGAGGGTTCCCGTCCCAGTCCCGCGATCGGGCTCAAGAGTGCTCATGAACTCCAAGAATACCCGGGTGCCGACCCCCCGGGTTGCAGCGGCCCCGACCCGTTGACGCTCCCCTGTCCCAGCCGTCCGACACCGCCCGTCTCGACGACACAGGCCCCGCCCGTCCCGTTCCCCCCGGGGACCTCGTGACCCCCATCGACCTCGTACGACCGGGCCACCACCGGAACCGTTCAGTTGAGCGAGGGGTCGTCGGGGTACGTGGCGAACATGGCCAGTTCACTGCGCTGTCTGCGCAGAACCTCTCGCCACAGCCCCTCGGGCCGCGGGGACGAGACGTCACCCGGCTCCGACTCCACGACGTACCAGGCGCCCTCGCCGAGTTCGTTCTCCAACTGGCCCGGGCCCCATCCCGCGTACCCCGCGAAGATGCGCAGCGAACCGAGTGCCGCGCCGAGCAGTTCGGGCGGCGCCTCCAGGTCGACCAAGCCGATCGCCCCGTACACCCGGCGCCAGCCGAGGGGGCCCTCGTCGCCCGGGATGACCGCGACGCCGAGCGCCGAGTCCAGGGAGACCGGGCCGCCTTGGAAGACCACCCCGGGTTCACCGGCCAATGCGGCCCAGGACGCGAGGATGTCACCGACGCCCACGGGGGTGGGGCGGTTGAGGACCACGCCGAGGGAACCCTCGTCGTCGTGGTCGAGCAGCAGAACGACGGCGCGGTCGAAGTTCGGGTCCGCGAGGGCAGGGGTGGCGACGAGAAGTCGGCCTGTGAGCGAGGACACCTCGGTCATGCGAGCCATGATCTCGCATGTTCGGCGTCCACGGGGGCAGGGTTGGCACAGTCGGCGAGGACAGGGCCGAGGACAGGACGGACCGAACCACCACTCTCCCGTACAGAGCGTGACACTGTGCAAGCCCTGGTGGACCCAGTGTGCTGTACCGAAGTCATTACGCCGCTGAGGGTCCTCGCCCATACAGGACAGGGGTGAAGGCCCCTTACCCTTTTCTCTGACCCTCTGCCCGCCATCCCCTCGCTGCACTGGGGGGACCCCCTCCGGAACGCGAGATTCATGACCGGCACAGACGATGTACTGCTTGTCCACGGCGGAACCCCGCTGGAGGGCGAGATCCGCGTCCGCGGCGCCAAGAACCTGGTGCCGAAGGCGATGGTCGCCGCCCTCCTCGGTAGCGAGCCGAGCAGACTGCGCAATGTGCCAGACATCCGCGATGTGCGGGTGGTGCGCGGACTGCTCCAACTGCACGGCGTGACCGTCCGCCCCGGTGACGAACCGGGCGAACTGGTGCTTGACCCCACGTACGTCGAAAGCGCCAACGTCGCCGACATCGACGCGCACGCCGGTTCCTCGCGCATCCCGATCCTGTTCTGCGGCCCGCTGCTGCACCGGCTCGGGCACGCCTTCATCCCCGGGCTCGGCGGCTGCGACATCGGCGGCCGGCCGATCGACTTCCACTTCGACGTGCTGCGGCAGTTCGGCGCGAAGATCGAGAAGCGGGCGGACGGCCAGTACCTGGAGGCCCCGCAGCGACTGCGCGGCTGCAAGATCCGGCTGCCCTACCCCTCGGTCGGTTCGACCGAACAGGTGCTGCTCACCGCCGTCCTGGCGGAGGGCGTCACGGAGTTGTCGAACGCCGCGGTGGAGCCGGAGATCGAGGATCTGATCTGCGTGCTCCAGAAGATGGGCGCGATCATCTCGGTGGACACCGACCGGACGATCCGCATCACCGGCGTCGACCGGCTCGGCGGCTACGCCCACCGGGCGCTCCCGGACCGGCTGGAGGCCGCCTCCTGGGCTTCGGCGGCGCTGGCGACCGAGGGCAACATCTATGTGCGGGGCGCCCAGCAGCGCTCGATGATGACCTTCCTGAACACCTTCCGCAGGGTCGGTGGCGCCTTCGAGATCGACGACGAGGGCATCCGCTTCTGGCACCCCGGCGGCTCGCTGAACGCCATCGCGCTGGAGACGGACGTCCACCCCGGCTTCCAGACGGACTGGCAGCAGCCGCTGGTCGTGGCCCTGACCCAGGCTTCGGGCCTGTCCATCGTGCACGAGACGGTGTACGAGTCCCGACTGGGCTTCACCTCCGCGCTCAACCAGATGGGCGCCCACATCCAGTTGTACCGCGAGTGCCTGGGCGGCTCGGACTGCCGCTTCGGCCAGCGCAACTTCCTCCACTCGGCGGTGGTCTCCGGGCCGACGAAGCTCCAGGGCGCCGATCTGGTCATTCCGGATCTGCGCGGCGGGTTCTCGTATCTGATCGCGGCACTGGCCGCCCAGGGCACGTCACGGGTGCATGGAATCGACCTGATCAACCGTGGTTACGAGAACTTCATGGCGAAGCTGATGGAACTCGGCGCCAAGGTCGAGCTGCCCGCCAAGGGCCTGGCTTAGGGCCCTTCTTTCGGATCTTGCTGGGCTCGCGTGCCCTGGCACCGCGCCTCGCCGCGTTGTCGTCAATCACCAATGCTCCGCAGTGATTCATTCCTCCGCCTTGCGATCCACGGCACCAGACCCCGCTCCCTGATCCAGCCTGATCCAAAAGAAAGACCCTAGACGTCCTCCGGAACGCGCTGTCGGTGCACCGCTGAACGCCGGGCGGGCTGGTTGTCACCAGCCCGCCCGGCGTTCGACGTTTCCACCCGAAAGGCCCTCACCCCGGAGCCCCGCACCGGCCGGAGCGATCCCGCGGGGCCGGCGGGTGCGGACAGACCGGGCGGCCGGTCGGGTAGGGCCCGGTCGGGTACGGCCCGACAGGCCCCATCGGCTCCGACCGCTCAACGGCCCTATGCGGCCATTCCCCGCCCGGGACCTCCCACCGGGCCGTCCGGCCAGCGCGAGAGCGTCCACGGGCGGCCCAGGGTCCTTGCATGGCACGCACAAGGGCGGCCCCCCACGGGGAGCCGCCCTTCTAGCGCCAAGTGGCGTAAGCAGTAACCGCTTACTTGCCCTTCGCCGCTTCCTTCAGCTTCGAGCCCGCCGAAACCTTCACGCTGTAGCCGGCGGGGATCTGGATCGGGTCGCCGGTCTGCGGGTTGCGCGCGGTACGAGCCGCACGGTGCGTGCGCTCGAAGGTCAGGAAGCCGGGGATGGTGACCTTCTCGTCGCCCTTGGCGACGACCTCGCCGACGGTCTCGGCGAGGGCGGCCAGAACGGCGTCGGCGTCCTTGCGGGTCACCTCGGCGCGGTCGGCCAGCGCGGCCACCAGCTCACTGCGGTTCATGTTCTTACTCCCGTGTTTCTTCTTGCCTATGAGGCGTGAGATCGAAGCCGATGCTGCCAGGGCCCACTGACAGTCCCCGGACCAGGGTCTACGTCAGACCCTCGCGCCCAGTTACGCATCCTGCCCCCACCAACGGCGGGAACGCCAATCCGGCACCCGCCAGAGTCACACGAAAAGCGCCACTGCCACGTCGTGGTGACGTTCCGTCCACAGGGTGGGGACTCCTCGGAGCCACTGGGGCCATGGTCCGCCACCCTAGATCGGTGTTCAGGGCCGGGCATCCCGCGACGCGCCGTAGGTCAGGGAGACGTGGGACCCGTCACAGTGGCGCCGGCGGCCTTGGCGGCGGTGCGCACGGCTCCGGCGACCGCCCCGGCGACCTTGTCGTTGAAGACGGACGGGATGATGTAGTTCGGGTTGAGCTCGTCCTCGGTGACGACATCGGCAAGCGCTGTCGCCGCCGCGAGCATCATCTCCGTGTTGACGGTGCGGGACTGGGCGTCCAGCAGCCCGCGGAAGACACCCGGGAAGACCAGTACGTTGTTGATCTGGTTGGGGAAGTCCGAGCGGCCCGTGGCGACAACTGCCGCGGTCTGCCGGGCGATTGCCGGGTCGACCTCGGGGTCGGGGTTGGCGAGGGCGAAGACGATCGCGTCCTTCGCCATGCCGGCGACGTCATCGCCCCCGAGGAGGTTCGGTGCGGAGACGCCGATGAACACGTCCGCGCCCGCCACGGCCTCCTTCAGGGTGCCGGTGACGCCCTCCGGGTTGGTGTTGTCGGCGATCCAGCGCAGCGGCGAGTCGGCCGCGGCGTCTCTCAGGTCCGTACGGGCGGCGTGCACCACCCCGTGGATGTCGGCGACGACGGCGTGCTTGACGCCGGCCGCGATCAGCAGCTTCAGGATGGCCGTGCCGGCGGCGCCCGCCCCGGACATGACCACGCGGACGTCACCGATGCCCTTGCCGACCACCCGCAGGGCGTTGGTCAGCGCGGCGAGGACGACGATCGCGGTGCCGTGCTGGTCGTCGTGGAAGACGGGGATGTCCAGCGCCTCGCGCAGCCGTGCCTCGATCTCGAAGCAGCGGGGTGCGGAGATGTCCTCCAGGTTGATGCCGGCGAAACCGGGGGCGATGGCCTTGACGATCGCGACGATCTCATCGGTGTTCTGGGTGTCCAGGCAGAGCGGCCAGGCGTCGATGCCGGCGAAGCGCTTGAACAGGGCGGCCTTGCCCTCCATGACCGGAAGGGCGGCCTTGGGGCCGATATTGCCGAGGCCGAGCACGGCGGAGCCGTCGGTGACCACGGCGACGGAGTTGCGCTTGATGGTGAGGCGACGGGCGTCCTCGGGGTTCTCCGCGATCGCCATGCAGACCCGCGCCACACCGGGGGTGTAGATCATCGACAGATCGTCACGGTTGCGGATGGGGTGCTTCGACGCCATCTCGATCTTGCCGCCGAGGTGCATCAGGAACGTACGGTCGGAGACCTTGCCGAGGACGACGCCCTCGATGCCGCGCAGACCCTCGACGATCTCTTCGGCGTGCGCGGTGGAACTCGCCGCGATGGTGACGTCGATCCGCAGCTTCTCATGGCCGGACGCGGTGACGTCCAGACCGGTCACGGACCCGCCGGAGGACTCCACAGCCGTGGTGAGCTGGGAGACCGCGGTTCCGCTCGCGGGCACCTCCAGCCGGACCGTCATCGAATACGAGACGCTGGGCGCCGTTGCCATGACCGGGTTCCTCTGCTTTCCCTAGCTTCATTGCTATGCGTCCGCGGCAGCGAAAGCCCCGACGGACGCATTCCGATGGTCGCACCTACCTGCGGGTAGCAGGTAATAATGGTCCTTTTGTTTCCGGAATCACTCTTTCACGATACGAGATAAGTGGGCCTTGCGGGGTCGCCCAGGGTGCGGACCCGCGCTTATGAGGACCTCATGAGAGCTCCACCCGGCCCAGATGTGAAAAGGCCCACGTCACCAGGCGGGTGATGTGGGCCTCACGGTGGAGCGAAAAGCAGAAAGAGCAACATCGGGAAGGAGAGATGACACCGACCCGCCATGCTCGCCTCGCGGCAAGTGGTCGCTCGAAGCGACGAAGGTTGGGCCCGGGGGCTTGGATCGGGCCGGTGCCACACCCAGGCTAACAAACCACCCCGGTAAGTGATTCCCCCCGCGCACGTTGACTCCGCGTCAGTCGTGGGAGCGCCTCCGTTCGGCGCACGGGGACGCCTGCCGTCCGGTACGGAAGCTGCCCGTCGGCCGGTACGGGAGACGCCTCCGTTCGGGGCAGGAGCCACCTCCGTTCGGGGCGTCGGGGCGTCTCCGCGGGGCACGCGGAGACGCCTTCCGTTCGGCGCACTCAGTCGCGCAGCAGCTCCGGCACCCCTCGCCCGTCCGGGGCGTCCCGCCGTCCCGACACCACCGTCAGCTCCTGCGTCGCCCGGGTGAGACAGACGTACAGCACCCGTAGTCCGGCCGCGGTGTTCCCCGCGATCTCCGCGGGGGAGACCACGACCGTCGCGTCGTACTCCAGCCCCTTCGCCTCCAGGGAACCGAGGGCCACCGCCCGCTCCCCCAGGCCCTCCAGCCAGCGCGCGGCCTCTTCGCGGCGGTTCATCGCGACGACCACGCCGACCGTGCCGTCCACCCGCTCCAACAGCCGCTCGGTCTCCTTGCGCACCACGGAGCCGAGGTCACCGTCGTCCACGGCCGTGAAGCGCGGTACGACACCGGTGGAGCGGACCGCGGTCGGCGACTCCATCCCCGGCATGGCACGCGCCAGCACCTTGGCCGCCAACTCGGCGATCTCGGCGGGGTTGCGGTAGTTCACCGTCAGCTGGAAGCGCCGGCGCGGTCTGCTGCCGAGCGCCTCCTCGCGCGCCGTGACCGCCTCTTCGGGGTCCGGCCAGGAGGACTGCGCCGGGTCGCCGACCACGGTCCACGTCGCATGGCGTCCGCGCCTGCCGACCATCCGCCACTGCATGGGCGTGAGGTCCTGCGCCTCGTCGACGATGACGTGGGCGTACTCAGTCCGCTCGGCGGCCAGCCGTTCGGCGCGCTCCCGCTGGGTCTCCTCCCGCTGCGGCATCAGCTCCTCAAGCCCGGTGAGCTGGTCAAGCGGGTCGAGCTCCCGCTTCTTGCGCGGTCGGTGGGGAGTGCCGAGCAGGGTGTGGAGTTCATCGAGGAGCGCCACGTCGTGGACGGAGAGCGGCCCCTTGCCGTCCGCGCCGGCGCGCCGCAGCGAGCGGGCGAGCCGGCGCACCTCGCCGGGGGTGAGAATGCGCCGGGCCCAGCGTCCGAGCCGTCGCTCGTCCGCCATGGCCGCCAGCACTCCGCGCGGGGTGAGCTCGGGCCACCAGGCGCCCAGGAACGCGATGAAGGCGTCCTCGCTGGTGATGTCCTCGTCGAAGGAGGAGCGCAGTTCGGCGGCGAGTTCCGGATCGGTGTGCCGCCCGGCCGAGCCCGACTTGGCCCACAGCGCGTCCAGGAGCAGCCGCCGGGCCCGGGGTCGGAGCAGGTTGACGGGTGCCGTGCCGCTGAGGACGGCGTGTCGGATGCGGCGCAGTTCCTCGCCCTCCAGCTCAAGCCGGCGGCCGAAGGCGACCACGCGCAGCCGGTCGGGCGTGCCGGCGTCGGCCGATTCGTCGAGGGCGAGTTGCCCGTTGCGCACGGACACGGTGGGTCCCGAGCGCTCCAGCGCACCCCGTGCCGCCTTGCGGAGCACGGCCAGCATTCGGGCGGAGCCCTTGATCCGTGCGGTCTCGGGCGGGTCGTAGGCGGTGGCATCGGCGCCGTCGACGAGATGGCCGAGCGCCCTGATCGCGACCTGCCCCTCCTCACCCAGCGAGGGCAGTACGCCTTCGGTGTAGGCGACGAGCAGCGGTGTCGGGGAGACGATCAGGATGCCGCCGGAGTACCTCCTGCGGTCCTGGTAGAGGAGGTAGGCGGCCCGGTGCAGGGCCACCGCGGTCTTTCCGGTGCCGGGGCCGCCCTCCACATGGGTGACGGAGGCGGCGGGCGCCCTGATCACCAGGTCCTGTTCGGCCTGGATGGAGGCGACGATGTCGCGCATGGTGTGGCTGCGGGCCTGGCCGAGGGCGGCCATCAGCGCACCGTCGCCGATGACGGCGAGGGGCGCGTCGTCGAGCGTTGCGGTCAGTTCGGGGCGCATGAGGTCGTCCTCGACACCGAGGACCCGGCGTCCCTTGGACCTGATGACGCGCCGGCGCACCACCCGACCGGGGTCGACCGGGGTGGAGCGGTAGAAGGGCGCGGCGGCCGGGGCGCGCCAGTCGATCACGAGTGGGGTGTAGTCGGCTTCGAGGACGCCGATGCGCCCGATGTGGAGCGTTTCGGCGATTTCGGCGGTGTTCTGGGGTCCTACGGCGTCGTCGGCGGGCTCGATGGAGGTGTAGGCACCGTCGGGGCCCTTCTTGCCGTCCTTGCCGAGGAGGAGATCGATTCGGCCGAAGAGAAAGTCCTCGAACTCATTGTTGAGTCGATTGAGATGGACTCCGGCGCGAAATACCTGTGCGTCTCGCTCGGCGAGGGCGCCGGGGGTGCCGACCTGGCCCAGTTTTGCTGCGTCACGCATCAGGAACTCCGCCTCGTGGATGTTCTCTTCCAGTCGGCGGTAGACCTGGTCCAGATGCTGTTGTTCGGTGTCGATTTCGCGTTCCCGGAGCGACTGGAGCTGGTCGTCCTGGAGCGAACCGCCCCGGGCGGATCTTTCGCTCGGGTCTTGGTCGACAGCATCAACAGCGTCGACAGCGGCTTCCTGCGCGGCCACTGAGGGCCCCCTTCTAACGTGCACTGGGCAGCCGTCAACCGTACGCGAAGGGGGCGCTTCTGTCAGGCGTCGATTTCTACCAATTTCTTGTTGTCGAAGGTACGGACCTCGAAACGGTCGATCTCATTGCGCTCCATGGCGGCCCCACCGTGGACATAGAGCGGATTCTTCGCGGCCTTGTGCGGGCTGTCGACAATGCCGTATCCCCACTTCGGAACCGCCCAGGAGGTCACGACCTCCTCCTTGCCGGTCTTCGAGATGGCGATCAGCGAGCACTTCTCGGGTCCCTTGACGTTCTTGAGTTCCAAGACCGTGTGGGTGCCCCAGCCCTTCTTCTCCAGCCCGACGGTGGCGGTGACACTCGTCGTCATGTCCGTCGCCTCGATCTTCTCCTCCATGTGGTTGAAGAAGGCGTCCTCGGCGGGGGACGTGGGATGGGCCTCGACCTTGGGCCCGGACTGCGGTTCGTTCGCGGTGGCCAGCACCGCGACCGTGGGTCCGGTGATGATCAGCGCGGCGGCAGCGGCGATCATGTACATCCCGCGCCGACGCTTCGCGGCCCGCTTGGTGGCGACCTCATCCAGGAGCCCGTTCAGCACCTTGGGCCCCGGCGGGGTGGGCACCACCGGAATGGGCTTGGACTGCTCGTGTCCGGCGGAGGACGACGCGTACGGCGACGGCGACTGGTACGGCGGCTGCTGGTAGCCGTTCGTCTGCTGGTAGCCGGCGACCGAAGGCGGCGGGAAGGGTTCGCTCCAACCGGCGGATCGAGGTCCCGGGAGGTTCACCACATTGGGCCCGGACGACTGGAACGGCACCGACGGGACCTCCGCCAGCATCGCGAGCATGGGTTCCATGCCCGCGAACTCTTCGAGGTGGGCCGCACAGATGTCGCACCCCGCGAGATGCATCTCGAATGCCGAAGCATCCGCGTCGTCGAGTACGCCGAGCACATACGCGCCGACGGCATCGTGCACGGATTCCGGCTCAGGCGTGGTCATGCCGTGACCCCCCTCTCCTCCAGTGCGAGCTTCATGGAACGAAGTGCGTAGAAAACCCGGGATCGCACCGTCCCGCTGGGTATGCCGAGTGTCTCGGCCGCCTCATTGACCGTACGCCCCTTGAAGTACGTCTCGACAAGTACTTCCCGGTGGGCGGGGGTCAAATCATCGAGCGCATCTGCGAGCGTCATCAGCCACAACGCCTTGTCGATCTCGTCCTCCGCGGGCATGACCTCCAGCGGCGACGGGTCAACCTCCTGCGGCCGGGCCTGCCGGCTGCGGTGACCGTCGATGACGATGCGGCGAGCCACCGTCACCAGCCAGGGTCGGACAGAGCCAGTTGCTCGGTTGAGCTGACCGGCGTTCTTCCAGGCACGGATGAGCGTCTCCTGCACCACGTCCTCGGCACGCTGGCGGTCGCCCGCGACGAGACGCAGTACATAGGCGAGCAGAGGACCCGCATGTTCGCGATACAGCGCACGCATGAGTTCCTCGTCGGGGACGGAGGAATTCGAGCGTGGCTTCTCGCTTCGATGGCGGGCCCTGTGCGGACGGTCATCGGCCACGGCCGCATCTTTGCGCACCTGCAACCTCCCGGTCGAGACCCTTGACTTCGGCTGACTCTTGTCCCCCTCCTCTACGGGGGCGGGCGTCGAGTCATTCAATGCCGAGCCAAAAATGTTTCAAGATCTTCCGAGAGGTCGACTGGTCCTATTCTGTTGCGGATGACGGCAGTTGACGGCGTTTCATACGATGCGGATGAGCGATTTGATCATGCTTTGTCGGGATGCTGATACTCCGTCAGGGATGCTCGAGCTCCGTCAGGCCCGTGCCACGGCCGCCGCCCGGCGTCGATGCCGGGCCACCCGCTCCCGGTTCCCACAGACCTCGCTGGAACACCAGCGCCTTCTGCGCCCCCGGGACGTGTCCAGATAGATACGTCGGCAGCTCTCGCCCTCGCACTGCCGGAGCCTCGACAGTGCCTGGGGATCCGTCAGCAACTCCAACGCGTCACGGGCGACCGTGGCGAGCAGCGCCCCGCATTCGGGCGGGCCGCCGAGGGTGCGCACCAGCGAGCCGTTCGGGTCGCGCACCGCTCTGATCGACGGAGGTGACGCGGCGGCCAGTGCGTTGACCCGCTCAAGTGCACTGTCCGCGAAGCGCCCGCCGAGTTCGGCGCGTACCAGTTGGTCGATCCAGAGCCGTAGTTCGACAAACCTGTCGGCCCACGGTCCGTCCACGGCGTCCACCGAGGTACCGATCGGGATGAGTCCCGCATCGAGCAGCCAGCGGCCCAGGAATCCTCTGTTCAGCAGGAGTTCGGGGCCGGCGCCCGGAGTCGAGGTCGCCATCAGGTCCAGGCAGGTGCGTCCGGAGTCGAACCGCCAGTCGTAGGGAGCCGTACCGGTCGCATCGGTCGTCATCCGCCTGTCACCGCCTCAAGGTCACTGCCTCAGGTCACTGTCCGGGGAGCCACTGTCCGCTCGTCGCCCTCCAGAGTGCCTGCCCGGGCGGGCGGTCGGAACCCCTCCTCACCGAGGTAGTCCGACCGCCCGCCCGGCGCACCTCAGTCCCTTACGACGTCGGGCGCGATGTCCTCGCGCTCGACCGGGCCCGCGGTCCGGGCCGACGCGGCGGCCGGAGCACCGCAGAAGACGGCCTCCAAGGTGCGCGGCAGGGTGTTGAGAACGGAACCGTTGTTCGAGGTGTTGGCGACGGCGGTCACCGAGCGCTTTCCGTCCGCCGAGGTGAAGGCGAAGGTGTAGAAGCCCTGGACCGTGCCCGTGTGCCCGTACACCGACACGCCGCAGGACAGGTCCCGACGGCGTAGGCCCAGTCCATAGCCCTGGGTGCTGTTGACCGTCGTCCACTGCTGCATCTGGGACAGCTGGGCGTCGGAGATCAGTGCGCCGCGGTTCAGTGCGGAGAAGAAGGTGTTGAGGTCCTTGGCGCTGGAGATGACGGCGCCCGCGCTCTGCCCCCAGGACACGGTCTGCTCGGTGGAGTCGACCAGTGGGGCGCCGGCCTCGTCGGGGCGTAGATAGCCCTTGATGTGACGGCCGGGGATGGCGGTCTGGGGATGGACGTAGAAGGTGCCGGAGAGCTTCAGCGGCTTGATGATCCGCTTCTTGTAGGCCGTGGTCACGGACCGACCGGTGATCTTCTCGATCAGCATTCCTGCGACCACGAAGTTGGTGTTGGAGTACGAGTAGCCCGCTCCGGGCTGTACGGTCCTGGGCTTCGCCAGGGAGAGGTCGACCAGCTCCTGATAGCTGAAGACCCGGTTCCGTACGGCTTCGAAGCCGGGGACGGTGGCCGCGAACATGTCGTTCGTGTAGTCGTACAGACCGCTGCGGTGGCTCAGGAGATGGCGCACGGTGATCCTGTCATCCGGCAGGAGGCCCGGCAGATAAGTGTTCACGGATGCGTCGAGGTTCAGCTTGCCTTCGTCGACGAGTTGGAGGAGCACGACCGCGCTGAAGGACTTGCTCACGCTGCCGACGCGGAAGCGGTCGTTGGCGTTCATCGCCCGACCGGTGCCCTGGTCGCCGATGCCTTCGGTGACCTTGTGGACGGTGCCGTTGTCGTCGACCCTGGCCATCGCGCCCGGGGCGCCGAGGGCGAGGGCGCTCCGCAGGGCTTCGCGCAGGGCGGTGAGGTCGGGGCTGGAGGATTCGGCCCGGGTGACGGTCGTCGAAGCCGTCGAGGGCGCAGCGGACACCGTCTGCGCGGGGACGAGGACAACGAGCGGAGCCAGCAGGGCAGCGCCTAGCGCCGTGCCCTTGCCCACCATTCCTGAGACCATCTGAGTTCTTCTCCCGTGCTTCGGAGCGAACCGCGCCGCGGGATGCGGTGCGGTCATGGGCTCTACGCACGGGAGTGGGGGGACGGTTGCATCGGAGGTGCATCGGAGGAGGACTTTCTCTTCCGGTCCGCGCCCCGGTCGCGGGCCCGAACGATGGGAGCCGGTTCTGCGTCCGGGACACGCGGGCCCGGGCACGCGGCCCCGGGCACGCGGATCCCGCGCCCACTCGGGAGGACATGCAAAAGACCCCCTGCCCTGGCGAAGTTCTCGCAGGTCAGAGGGTCTTTTTACACATGGGGTGGTGGAGATGGCGGGAATCGAACCCGCGTCCAACGGTGCAGAATCAGGACTTCTCCGAGCGCAGTCCGCTGCGATTTTCTCGGCCCCGGAGATCACGCGGACAAGTCTCCGACGGGCTCAGTCACTGTTTGATTTCCCTCAGGACCCCGTGACCGGGCCTAGAGGTTTAGTTCCCTTGATGACGTTAGGAACCGGGTCGGGAACAGCCCCGGGCTAACGCTCCATGAGTGAAGGTTCGCTCTTACTGCTTATTAGGCAGCGAGGGCGAAGGCTTCGGAGTTATCGCGCTTAGAATCGGCGATTATTGGTTGCGACATATGGTTTACGAGATCATTGCCGCTTCCTCGGCTCGCTTCTCCTGCTTCGACATCCGCTGTCGAAACCGATCATCCCCATGTTGATTTTTCAATGCACGCCCCCGCTGTGGAGGACTGCTGCCCATCGTACGTGACCAACGCGGGCGGGTGCCAGCGTATTCCGTGCGGCCCGCTCGAAGGGCGCAGATCAGGCCCGCTGCTGGCGGCGCACCGCCGACATGACCTTGTCCGCCTCGCGCCGGTCCTGACGCTCGCGCATCGTCTGGCGCTTGTCGTACTCCTTCTTGCCCCGCGCCAGTGCGATCTCCACCTTCGCCCGGCCGTCCTTGAAGTACAGCGCCAGGGGCACGATCGTGTGACCGGTCTCCTGGGACTTCGACTCCAGCTTGTCGATCTCCGCACGGTGCATCAGCAGCTTGCGCCGACGGCGCGCGGAGTGGTTGGTCCAGGTGCCCTGGCTGTACTCCGGGATGTGGACGTGGTGCAGCCACGCCTCGTGACCGTCGATCTGAACGAAACCGTCCGCCAGGGACGCCCGCCCCTGGCGCAGGGACTTCACCTCGGTACCGGTCAGCACGAGACCGCACTCATAGGTGTCGATGATGTGGTAATCGTGCCGCGCCTTCTTGTTCTGCGCGATCAGCTTGCGCCCTTTTTCCTTAGCCATAGTGCGGCCATTTTCGCACTACGACCCCGTACCGAGGCCACTCAATACCGTCTGGGCCCGTTCCTCGGCCCCCTCGTCGACGGCCACGTCCGGGCTGATGCCCTCTCCGTCGACGCTCTGGCCGGACGGGGTGCGGTAGTGGCCGACGGTCAGTTCGGCGACCGAACCGTCGGGGAGGGTGCTCGGCATCTGGACCGAACCCTTGCCGAAGGTCCGCGAACCGACCGTCACGGCCCGGCCCCGGTCCTTCAGCGCCCCCGTCACCAGCTCGGCGGCGCTCATCGTGCCCCCGTCGACCAGGGCCACCACGGGACGTTCCGTATCGCCTCCGGGATCCGCGTACAGGGCCCGTTGCTTGCCCCTCATGTCGTACGTGGCGACCAAGCCGCCGTCGAGGAAGGCGGAAGCCGCGGCGACCGCCTCCGTGACCAGCCCGCCGGCGTTGCCCCGGAGGTCGAGCAGGACACCGGCCCCGTCGGGAGCGCTCCGTACCGCTTCCTGCACCCGCGCGCCCGAGCCCCGGGTGAAGGCCGCGACCTTGATCATCACCGCGCCTCCCTTGAGCCGCTGCACGGTGACGGACTCGGTGGACAGGGTGGTGCGGGTCAGCGTCCTCGTCCAGTCGCGACCGGCGCGCTCCAGACCGAGGGCGACGGTGGTGCGGTCCTTCCCGCGGAGCAGGGCCACGACATCGGTGACGGGCCGGTCGTCGACGACCCGCCCGTCAATGGCGTGGAGACGGTCGCCGGCTCTGATGCCCGCCCGGTCGGCCGGACCGCCGGGCTGGACCTTGGAGACCTCCACCCGACCGTCGGCCGAGCGGCGCGCCCACAGCCCGACGCCCGTGTACTCGCCGTCGAGGGCCTGCTGGAACTTGGCGTACTCCGCCCGGTCGTAGACCGCCCCCCAGCGGTCCCCGCTGCGGCTGACGACCTCCTCGGCGGCCTTCGCACCGGACTTGCCCTCCGCCACGGCCTCAGCGGCGGCGCGGGCCACGGCCTCCTGGTCGACGGTCGCGCCGGCAGGACGGGCCGCGAGCGTACGGGGATGGTCGCCCTCCACCTCGCGGGGCAGGGCGTTGGTGGCCGCCGCGGTCGCCAGGACCGTCGCGAAAACCAATGTCAGGGCCGCCCCGCGGCGAATGCGGCGGGGCAAGGGACAGAATTCCGGGCCCGACATGGCGATGAGTCTAGGACAAGCGAAGGGCGCCGTACGGAGGTTGCCCCGCACGGCGCCCGGGGCGCTCGTCACACCTTGAGGTACTTGCGCAGAGCGACGAAGGCCGCGAGCGCGGGCATCACCAGGCTGATGGCGAGGACCAGGGGCAACTTGGTGAATACGGCGTCCCAGCCGATGAATTCCACGAGTTGCATCTTCTCGGAGAGCGCGAGGCCGTTGTCGACGAGGAAGTAGCGCCCCAGGAGCAGGAAGGCGCACGCGACCGCACCGCCGAGTAGTCCCGCAAAGGCGGCCTCCATGATGAAAGGCATCTGAATGTAGAAACTGGACGCGCCCACCAGTCGCATGATGCCGGTCTCACGCCTACGGCTGAATGCCGAAACGCGTACGGTGTTGACGATCAGCATCGTCGCCACCACCAGCATCAGGGCCATGACGCAGAGGGCCGCGACCCGCATCCCGTTCATCAGGGCGAACAGGTTCTCCACGATGTCGCGCTGGTCCCGTACGGAATGGACCCCCGCCCGTCCGTCGAAAGCAGAGGCGACGACCTTGTACTTCTCCGGGTCCTTCAACTTGACCCGGAAGGAGTGCTGCATCTGGTCCGGGGTGATCGTGGCCGCGATCGGCGTGTCCCCGTACTCCTCCTTGTAGAGCTTGTAGGCGTCCTCCGCGGTCTCCTCGTGGATGGTCTCCACGATGTCCATCTTCTGGAGATCGGCCTTGATCTGCTGCTTCTGCTGCGTGGTGACCGCGCCCTTGGAGCACTGGCGGGGCGAGGTCTTCGCGTCGTTCTTGTTGCAGAGGAAGATCGAGACGTTGACCTTGTCGTACCAGAAGTCCTTCATCGTGTTGACCTGCTGGCTCATCAACAACGCACCGCCGAAGAGAGCGAGCGAGAGGGCCACGGAGACGATGACGGCGAAGGTCATCGTGAGATTGCGGCGGAGACCGACGCCGATCTCCGACAGTACGAACTGGGCGCGCATCGCGTGCGTTCAGCCTTTCCTTGCTGCTCTTACTGGCTCACTGCCCGCGGCCCGACCGCGGGCGGCTCAGTGCTGGTAGCCGTAGACGCCGCGCGCCTGGTCACGTACGAGACGCCCCTGCTCCAACTCGATCACACGCTTGCGCATCTGGTCGACGATGTTCTGGTCGTGGGTCGCCATCACCACGGTGGTGCCGGTGCGGTTGATGCGGTCGAGCAGCTTCATGATGCCGACCGAGGTCTGCGGGTCGAGGTTGCCCGTGGGCTCGTCCGCGATCAGCAGCATCGGGCGGTTGA
This sequence comes from Streptomyces sp. NPDC005963, assembly GCF_040638655.1. Classification (NCBI taxonomy): domain Bacteria; kingdom Bacillati; phylum Actinomycetota; class Actinomycetes; order Kitasatosporales; family Streptomycetaceae; genus Streptomyces; species Streptomyces sp. NPDC005963. Next base: position 124,327 of record NZ_JBEXVD010000017.1, read on the forward strand.
CGAAGGCCCGGGCGATCGCGACGCGCTGCTGCTCGCCACCGGAGAGCTCACCGGGCATCCGGCCCTCCTTGCCGCCGAGGCCGACGAGATCGAGGACCTGGGGGACGGCCTTGCGGATCTCACCGCGCGGCTTGCCGATGACCTCTTGCGCGAACGCCACGTTCTCCGCGACGGTCTTGTTGGGCAACAGCCGGAAGTCCTGGAAGACCGTGCCCAACTGGCGCCGCATGTGGGGCACCTTCCAGTTGGAGAGCCGGGCGAGGTCCTTCCCGAGGACGTGCACCAGCCCCTCGCTGGCACGTTCCTCGCGCAGGATCAGGCGCAGGAACGTCGACTTTCCGGAACCGGACGAGCCCACGAGGAAGACGAACTCCCCCTTCTGGATGTCGAGCGTGACATCGCGCAGGGCCGGGCGGTTCTGCTTGGGATAGCTCTTGGAGACTCTGTCGAATCGGATCACGGGTGCACCACGGTCGGCCGGGAGTAGGTGTGCGTGACACTACGCGAACGCGGGTAGCAGAGGCAGCCAGCGGCCTGGGATGTGCAGTTTGTCCCGTACTTCAGTCAGTACTTTGTCTCACCGAACCCATCGATCCGGACGAACGGGGAACGCGTGCGCCCTTATGCAGACTTTATGCGAGCGGACGGGGCGCGCCGAAAGGCGCGCGAGCTGGCACAGTGGTAGGGGAACAGTCGCGTTTCCTGAAGCGTTGTCCTAAAAGATCTGTGCTTACGGTCCGCGTCTGCGGCTCCGGCGCGCGGGAGGAGGAGAGCGCATGACCTATGACCGACTGGTGTGCGCCAACTGCGCGGCCCCCGTCACCGAGGGTCGCTGCCCGGTCTGCCGGGCGAACCGCGAGCGGCTCCAGCAAGAGGGCCCGTTCGGCGGACTCAATCCGGCGACCCTGTTGACGTTGCTGGTGGTGCTGGTAGCGGCACTGGCCCTACTGGCGTCCCAAACGGCGTGAGGCCGCCGACGCCTCCAGAGCGCGCAGAAGGGCCCGGGGTGTTGTGCCACACCCCGGGCCCTTCTCACTGACCTTTGCGCTGGCCTTCCTCACCGAGCGGAATCATCCGGGTGCACCGTGTGGTGCGTCCGGACGGGGATCCCGTACGGAGCCGTCCGACCTCGCGGACGTCGATCAGATGTCCTTGACCGAGGTCAGATGCGCCTCCGGGTCAGAAGGTGCATCTGTAGGTCGTCCGGTTCAGACTGCCGTCCGGATCAGACTGCCGCGCGCCCGCCGCCGACGAGGCGGGGCAGGAAACGGAAGCCGATGCCGCCGGCGATCATGGTTGCGGCACCGATGACCAGGTAGGTGGTCTCCAGGGCGCCGGTCTCCGCCAGCTCCTCCTGGGCCTTGCCCTGCTCGACCGGCTGCGAACCGGCGTTGTTGGTGTCGGTGTTGTCGGTGCACTCGGCGCCGTCGAGGTCGACGGTGCAGGTGCCCGTGCCACCGTCGTCACCGCCGCCACCCGTGCTGCCGCCCGAGGTCCCACCCGGGTCGGTGGTCCCGCCCGGCTTCGTGGGGTTGGGGCCGGGGTCGGTCGGACCCGGATCCGTGGGACCGGGGTCAGTCGGGCCCGGGTCGGTCGGACCCGGATCCGTGGGACCGGGGTCAGTCGGACCGGGGTCAGTGGGGCCCGGGTCGGTCGGGCCGGGATCGGTCGGACCCGGATCCGTGGGGCCCGGGTCAGTCGGACCGGGGTCAGTCGGGCCGGGGTCAGTCGGGCCCGGGTCGGTCGGACCCGGATCCGTGGGACCGGGGTCAGTCGGGCCCGGGTCGGTCGGAATGGTGGTCGGGTCCCCGGTGGGGTCGTTGTCGAGTCGTGCGTCAATACCGATTCCAGCGTCGGTGTCGGCACCGACGGCTGAAGCGACACCTGCGGCGGTCAGCGACGCACCGGCAGCGATCACCGCGCCGGCGACGATCCGCGCCACGCGGATGCGCGTCTTCTTCGTCATGTAGCTGCTACCCCCAGTAGCTATTCGTCAAATAGTGCAGCGCGCCAGGGCATCGGCTACAGGGAGTTGGACTCTTCCCCCGTCCTCACGAGCCCCGGAAATGCGTCTGCCGCGCGTCAGCTTTCCCAGTTTTCGCGGACCCGTCAAGGCGGTTGCGCGTGCGATGTCCGGTATGAGGCAGGTTGCCTGACCAGGGGCGATACAACTGTGACACACAAGGAAACTGACGACCCATGAGCTTCGGATTGCCTTATCGACAAAGCGAGTGAAGGTTCAATGCACCACTTGCGAGCGCGAATTCAACGTGAGCCCCGGGTAACCCCACTGCCCCTGTGCCCTCGTGAGCTGCACTCACACAGATCGAATGGGCGCAGGACACAACGCAGCCATTCCCACTACGCACCGTAAAAGGCAGACAGAGAAACGATCCACCGACACGGCCCCGTCGACGCTCCACCCGTCTGCGGTCGACTTCTGGAGATGGGCGAACGCCCGTCCGTCAACCGATCGATCGAAACCCGCTATCACGCAATGATGCCGACCCCGGAAAGGATCGGCATCATGTTCGTACGGGTACTCCGGTCGGTACGGCGGGGTACCTCCCCGGGGCTCTCACCCCCGCGGGCGGCGTCCGGTACTCCCGGTGCGCCCGGTGCTCCTAGCGCTCCTGACGCTTCCGCCAGCGGATGCCCGCCTCCAGGAATCCATCGATCTCACCGTCGAGCACGGCCTGCGGATTGCCGACCTCGAACTCCGTCCGCAGGTCCTTGACCATCTGATAGGGGTGCAGGACGTAGGAGCGCATCTGGTTGCCCCAGGAATTGCCGCCGTCGCCCTTGAGGGCGTCCATCTTCGCCTGCTCCTCCTGGCGGCGGCGTTCCAGCAGCTTCGCCTGGAGGACGTTCATCGCGCTCGCCTTGTTCTGGATCTGGGAGCGCTCGTTCTGGCAGGAGACCACGATCCCGGTGGGGATGTGGGTGATGCGGACCGCGGAGTCGGTGGTGTTCACGCCCTGGCCGCCGGGGCCCGACGCGCGGTAGACGTCGACGCGCAACTCGGACTCGTCGATCTCGACGTGGTCGCTCGACTCGACCACCGGCAGCACCTCGACACCCGCGAAGGACGTCTGGCGGCGACCCTGGTTGTCGAAGGGGGAGATGCGGACCAGACGGTGGGTGCCCTGCTCGACCGAGAGCGTGCCGTAGGCGTAAGGAGCCTTCACCACGAAGGTGGTCGACTTGATGCCGGCCTCCTCCGCGAACGAGGTCTCGTAGATCTCGGTGGAGTAGCCGTGGCGCTCGGCCCAACGCAGATACATGCGCTGGAGACGCTCGGCGAAGTCGGAGGCGTCGACACCGCCGGCCTCGGCACGAATGTTGACCAGCGCTTCGCGCTCGTCGTACTCGCCGGACAGCAGCGTGCGGACTTCCATCTCGTCCAGCGCCTTGCGGACGTCGGTCAACTCGGACTCGGCCTCGGCGAGGGTGTCCGCGTCGTCCTCCGCCTCGGCCAGCTCGAAGAGCACGGCCACGTCGTCGATCCGGCTCCGGAGCGCTTCGGTCTTGCGCAGCTCGGCCTGGAGGTGCGAGAGCTTGCTGGTGATCTTCTGTGCCGCTTCGGGGTCGTCCCACAGCGACGGGGCCGCTGCCTGCTCCTCAAGCACGGCGATGTCGGCCCTCATCTTCTCAAGGTCCAAGACGGCCTCGATCGACCCCATGGTCGAGGAGAGGGACTTCAGCTCTTCGGATACATCGACGACTGCCACGGGTCCAGCGTAACGGCTGACCGCGACATACCGGCCCGCGAGGGGTTCGGCAGGGATTTTCAGGGCCTCGCCGGGCGGTGTGGGTCGGGCCCGATCGGGCCCGGGCGCGCGATCCGACGCTCCTTTGCGGACACGACCTAGGGCTCGGCGGTGGAGGGCTTGGAGTCCTTCGGGGGCGCTGTGCTCTCGCCGTCCCCGGTCGCCAACCAGCCGCCGACGCCGACCGCGGCGATGACCGCGACCGCGGCCACACCGAGGGTGATGCGCCTCTTGCGCACGGCGCCGGAGCGGGTGCCTGACGTGCCGGGCTTGCCCTGCTTGTTGCGGGCGGAGCCGGGGCGGGGCTGGCCCGGGCTCCGCGGCGCACGGGCCGTGCCGTGCGCTCCGCCCGCGAGCTCGTCGGGGGCGGGGACGCGCATCGAGGTGTGGGTGTCGCGGTTGGAGTCGGCCGGTGCCGCACCGGGCACCAGCGGAACGGCTCCGCGGCGGCGCACCTCGCCGGCGGTCTCGGGGACGGGCTCCTCGTAGGACTCCGAGGGTTGTTCGGCATCGGGTTCGTCGACGTCGAGCGGCGGCAGCCCGGCCAGGAGCGGCAGCAGATCGCGCAGGAGGGTGCCCAGCTCCGAGGCCCGAAGCCGGGAGGCGGGCGCCTTCGCCAGACACTGGACGATCAGCTGCCACAGCTCGTCGGGGATGCCGGGCAGCGGGACGACCGTCTCGGTGACATGGCGCCGCAGGACCGCGCCCGGATGGCCTCCGCCGAAGGGCGTGAACCCCGCGAGCAGTTCGTACAGGACGGTCGCGAGGGCGTAGATGTCGACCGCGGCCCGCGGCGGGAGTCCCTCGACTATCTCGGGAGCGAGGTAGTCGGGGGTGCCGATGATGCGGGTCGACTTGGTGCGGCCGGGGGTGTCGATCAGCTTGGCGACGCCGAAGTCGGTGAGGAGGGCGGGGTGGGCGCCACCGGGGCCGAGCGCCCCTTCCATGTTGAGCAGGATGTTCTCGGGCTTGACGTCGCGGTGGACGACCTGGAGGGCATGGGCGGCGGCGAGCCCGTCAGCAACGTCCGCGATGATCGCGACGGCGGCTTCCGGTGCGAGTCTGCGTTCCCGGTCGAGTCGGGTGCGCAGATCCGTGCCCCGGACGAGGTCCATCACCAGGGCGAGGTCGTTGCCGTCGACGACGAGGTCGTGGACGGCGACCACGCTGGGGTGGTCGAGGCCGAGCAGGGCGGTGCGCTCCTGGACGAAGCGTCCGACCAACTCCTGATCGGACGCGAGGTCCTCGCGCAACAGCTTGATGGCGACGGGGCCGTCAGGCCCCTCACCTGCCCAGACCGTGCCTGCGCTACCGCGACCGAGGATCTGGTGCGCCGTGTACCGGCTGCCGATGTTCCGTGCCAAGACTGCTCCCTCAGCGGCTGGCGTTGTCCATAACGTACGCGTGGTGAGGGCACCCGCGCGCCCCAGATGGCACCAACCTTCACTTCCGTGGGTGGTTTTTCCCCACGGAAGTCGACAAATCCCCTCGACCGTCAGAGGTTTCGGCTACTGACCGCTCTCCGGGGCCGTGGTGTTGGGCTCGTTCGCGGCGGGTTCGGAAGCGCCGAGTTCGTTGATCCAGTCCTTCACATTGGTGATGCCGTCGCCGATCGCGGTCCAGAAGCTCTTGCCCTCCGCGATCCAGCCCTGGACCGGGGTGAGCTCCCAGATCATCCAGCAGACGACGACCAGCATGAACACCGAGAACAGACACCCCTTGAGGCAGCCGAGCCCGGGGATGCGCATCGGGTTGGCGCTGCGCTGCCGGGGCGGGCGCGGAGCGGGCGGTTGGGGCTGCTGGGGTTGGGGTGCCTGCGGCTGAGGTGCGTACGGCTGGGGCGCGTACTGCTGGCGCTGCGGGGGCTGGGGACGCGGCTGCTGACGCTGAGGGCGCGGCTGCTGACGCGGTTGGGGCTGGGGTGCCTGCGGCTGAGGTGCGTACGGCTGGGGCGCGTACTGCTGGCGCGGCTGCTGCGGGGGTTGCTGGGGCGGCTGCTGCGGCTGGCGCTGTGGGCGGCGGCGCAGCGGGTCCTGGCCCGGGTCCAGGTACTGGACCTGCGTCTGGTCGTTGCGATCACGCGCGGCCTGGAGCTGGGACTGCCAGGGGTGCGGGTCCTGGGGGCCGGGTGCGCCCTCGGGGCGCGGGGGCACCGGTGGCATCACGGCCGTCGGATCCGCCGCCCCGCCGCGCGGAAGCACGCTGGTGGGATCGGCTGCGCCCGCGGGGGAGCCGGTCTGCTGCATCACGCTCGTCGCGGCGTTCGGATCGAAGCCCGCCCGGGGGCCGGCCGAGCCGCCGCCGGGCAGCACCTGCGTCGGGTCCGCCGCGCCCGGCGTCTCGGGAACCCGGGCCGGTGACGGATCGGGAGCCAGCAGGGCGGCGACCCCGAGCGCGGCGTCGACCTGGGCACCGCTGGAGTGGACCCCGACACCGGCGGCCACGGTACGCAGGGCCCGGGCCAGGTTGACCGCGCTGGGGCGCTCGTCGGGCTCCTTGCGCAGACAGCGCTCGATCACCGTCCACAGCGGCTCGGGCACGGTGGTGGGACGGCGCGGCTCCTCGCTGAGGTGGCGGTGGAGCACTTCGAGCGCACTGCCGCCGGAGAACGGCGGACGGCCGGTGACCAGCTCGTACATCAGGATGCCGGCGCCGTAGATGTCGACGGCGGAGGTCTGGGGGCGGCCTTCGGCCGATTCGGGTGCGACGTACGCCGGGGTGCCCACGAACTCATGGGCGCGCGTCAGGCCCGGGGAGTCGGCAAGACGTGCGATGCCGAAGTCGGTGAGCATCGGGTGCATCTGGCCGTCGGCATCGGTCTTGAGCAGGACGTTCGCCGGCTTGAGGTCGCGGTGGACGACTCCGTCGGCGTGGCTTGCGGCGAGGGCGTCGGCGACCTGCGCGGTGAGCAGGGAGGCCGCGACCGGCGTGAAGGGGCCGTTGTCCCTGAGGTGGCGGTGCAGATCGGGGCCGTCGATGAGGTCCATGACGAGGGCGAGGAGGTCCCCCTCGACGACCAGGTCACGGGTGCGCACGATGTTGGGGTGGGTCAGCCGGAGCAGGACGGAACGCTCGCGCAGGAAGCGCATCACGACGTCCGGGTCGTTCGCCAACTCCTCCTTGAGGACCTTGATCGCGACCGTCTCGCCGGGCTGGCCCGGCACCGCCGCTTCGGCGCCTGCGGTCTCGCGCTGCCGGGCACGCCAAACGGTGCCGGTGGCTCCGCGGCCGAGTGGCTGCTCCAGGAGGTACTTGCTGCCTACAGGCCGCACGGCATGCGCTCCCTGCTGATCGTGGTCCTTGCGTGGTCCGGGCCCACGGTGGCGCCGCCCGGGTGTCCGACCCACTTTAATGCCGGCCGACAAGTCGCCGGCCGGTTGTCCACAGGTGTTCTTCGCCGGTGCGTCCGGTGGCGCTCCGGCGGTGTCCGGCCGGTGCGCCACCAGCCGTACGGGCCGTACCGCACGGCTGCTGCACCGTGGCCACCACACCGGGGTCGTCCGCAGCAAAGACGCGGGAGTCGCACGGAAGGTTGCTGAACGCACCCTTCGCGACCGACACATCCAGCACGGCTGGCGCTGTCGTCACAACCAACCCAGCCAACCCAGCCGGCGCGGACCACACAGCTGAGACAGCGGGCACAGACACCCGCAGCGATGTCCATCCTCGACCCAACCAGGCACTTTTCCGTCCGGATAGGACCATTCAAGATCACTTATCGCCGGTTGCCGGGCGCGTTGTCAGATGCAGGTGCGAGGATGCCCCCAGCACGGAGCCGTGGGACGGGAGCCCTGGTGTTCCGTGCCGACCTGCCGGGTGGGGGCCATCGGAGGCGGCTCCCCTGCCGGGCACCCCGTGCTGAAGGGATAGCAGACGGCGATGCAGATCCGGCTGACCGTTCTCGCGCCACGCGGCGGGCAGTCCGCGACGGTGGCAGGAGCCGTCGCAGGACAGGCCGGACCGGCCCGTGCCCGCGCTTGCGACGTGCTCGTCACCGCACCCGCCGGGACGGCTCTCGCCGCCGTGGCTTCCGGTCTGGCGACCGCCGCCGCAGGCTCCGACATATCCGGCGCGGCCGTCGTGCTCTACGCCGGCCAGGAACGACTCGACGCGCAGCGCCACATCCTCGGCGAGCCGCCCCTGGTGGACGGCGCGGTGCTGTCGCTCCAGTCCCCCGGTGAGGCCGAGCCGCCGGGCACCGACGCATCGGCGCAGCTCCACGTCGTCGCCGGTCCGGACGCCGGCGGGGTCCACCTCCTGCACGGCGGGCAGATCAGCGTGGGCCGCTCGGCCGACGCCGATGTTCCGCTAGACGACCCCGACGTCTCCCGACTGCACTGCTCGGTGACGGTCGGCGAGGACGGCCGGGTCACCGTCGCCGACCTCGGCTCGACCAACGGCACCACCCTGGACGGCAGGCCGGTCGGCTCCCGCCCGACGCGTCTCTCCGCGGGCGCCCTGCTGCGGCTCGGCGAGTCCGCCCTGCGTCTGGCGCCCGGCACCCCGGCCCCCGCACTGCCCACGGACCCCGACGGCGAAGGCCATCTGCGCGTTCCCGACCCCGGCTGTGCGCACGTCACCGACGATCCGGGGGGTACGCAGCACCCCGAGGCCCCGGGAAGCAGCGGGCGACCCGGCCCGGGGCAGGGCGAGGCGTTCGTACCCGGTGGGCGACGGGTGCCGCCGCAGTTCACGCCCGAGCACCCCACGGCTGCCGCGGCCCCGCCGCCCGGCCCGCGGGACGTCGAAGCGTCCGACCACCCCGACGAGCCGCAGCCGTCCGGCCAGCAGGAGGGCCGCAGCGCTCGCAAGCGCGGCATAGGCGCCTGGGCACGCCGGCTGGCGGGTGGCAGGGAATCCACGGAGCCAACGGGGTCCGCGGAGTGGGCAGGCTCCGCAGAGTCCACCGGCGGCACCGACGGCACCGCTTTCGGTGACGCGCCCCCACCCGGGACGAGACAGCCGTCCTCGGGAGCCACCCCGCCCACCACCCGGTCGCAGCGGTCGGGCCCCGGCTCCGCCGAGCGCTGGCCCGATCCCGCGGCCGTACTGCTCACCGCGCTCGGCCCGGGGCCGCGGCTCTGGGAGCGGGGCCCGGGGCATCCCGAGTCGCTGGTGCTGCGCCTGGGCACCGACGACCGCGACGGACTGCCCTCCGTACCCGTCACCGTGGGGCTCAGGGAGGCGGGCTCCCTCGGGCTGGCGGGGCCTCGCACCCGGCTGGCGGGGCTCGCCCGCTGGGCCGTGGCCCAACTCGTCGCCGCCCACTGCCCCGCCGAGTTGGAGATCGTGCTGATCAGCGCGGACCGCTCGCGGAGCCTGGAGGAACGCCGTGCGGAGTGGGCCTGGCTCGGCTGGTTGCCGCACGTGCGGCCCGGTCGCGGCCAGGACTGTCGACTCCTGTTGGCCTACGACCGCGAGCAGGCCGCCGCGCGTACGGCCGAGTTGACGCGCCGGCTCGACGACGGCCCGTGGGGCCCCGGCTGGCCCAGCGCCGACCCCCGGGCGGTGGCGGAGGCAGCCGCGCAACACAGCGGCGGTCACACGGTCGTCATCGTCGACGGAGACCCGGGTTCCGCGGCGCTGCGGGAGGTGACGGCACGGCTCGCGGGCGTCGGCCGGGCCACCGGAATCCATCTGATCGTGCTGGCGGAGACCCCCGCCGCATCACCAAACTCCCCGATAGCTGCGACCTACGAAACGGCCTGCGCCGCCTCACTCGCCTTCCGCGAGTGCGGGGCGGTCGCCATGCTCAGCGGAGACGTGGCGACGGCGCTGCGGCTGCTGCGGACCGCAGGTGGACTGCCGGCCGGCCAAGGCACGCTGGCCGCGGTCGACGCCGTGTCCGCCGCTTGGGCCGAGCGCTTCGCCCGGGCGCTGGCGCCCCTGCGCACCGAAGGCCCCTCCGGAGCGGACCCGGCCACCGGGCGGACAGCTGCCCTACCCCGCTCGGCCCGTCTGTTGGACGAGTTGGGGCTCGCCCGCGCCACTCCCGCCTCGCTGATGGCACGTTGGGCCTCGGCCGCGGACGTACCCCAGCAGTCCGGCAAGTCCCCGGCCGATCAGCCCTCGGACCGCTGGTCGGACGGCACTGCCGTGCTGGGGGCGGGTCCACGCGGACCGCTCGCCGTCGATCTCGTCAAGGACGGACCCCACCTCCTGATCGAAGGGCCGCCCGGCAGCGGGCGTACGGAACTGCTGCGTTCCATCGCCGCCTCGCTCGCCGCCAGTGCCCGCCCCGACCGGCTCGGTCTGCTGCTCGTCGACGGCGCGGGCGGGGAGCGCGGGGACGGCCTCGGCGTCTGCACCGAACTCCCGCACGCCTGTGAGCACCTGGTCGCCAGCGATCCGGTGCGGATGCGGGCCTTCGCCCAGGCCCTCGGCGCGGAGCTGAAGCGCCGGGCGGAGGTCCTGGGGGCCGCGGGCTTCGCGGAGGGGCAGTCGGGCGGGCGTACGGCAGGTCAACGGCCGTCCGGCGCTCAGGGCCAGTTCGCCGGCGCACCCTCCTATCCGCCCGCGGGGGGCGCCTCCGCACGGGGAGACCTCGACTCGCCCCCGAGCGGCACCCTGCGGTTGCGCCCCGGCGGCCGGACCCCGACCGCCCCCACCGCCGAACGGCCGCTGCCCAAACTGGTGGTCCTCGTCGACGACTACGACGCACTGGTGGCGCCTGCGCTGGGCAGCACGGGACGACCAGCGGCCGGTTCGGTGGTGCGGGCGCTGGAGGCCGTGGCCCGCGACGGCGAACGGCTCGGCGTCCATCTGGTCGCCACCTCGGCCCGGCCCGAGTACACCGCGGACACGGAGTTGGCGCGCGGGACCCGACTGCGGGCCGTCCTGGACGCGCCCCCGGTCACCCCGGGCCCGCAGGAGCCCAGCCCGGGGCGAGGTCGACTGACCCACCGCGACGGGCGGGAGACGCCGTTCCACAGCGGCCGGGTCACCGGGCGCATCCCGCGTACGGCCACCTTGCGGCCCACTGTGGTCCCGCTGGAGTGGGAGCGCATGGGAGACCCGCCGACCCGCCGACCCGTGCGCGAGTTGGGCAATGGACCGACCGATCTCGCCCTGCTGGCCAGCGCGTTGGAGCGCGCCGCCAGCCTGGTGGACGCCCGGGCGCTGCCGCCGCTCACTCCCGTACGTCCATGAGGGGTACGCACATCCTTGAGGGGCACGTATTAAAAGCCTTCGAGGGGGCATGACGTCACAGGGGGATCACGAAAGCCCGCCGCGGCCCGACGGCGGTATTGCGACGCTGCTGGACCCGGCGTAGACCTGTCGCTCAATGGGAACGCACGAAAGAGACGGGGCAGCAATGCACACAACTCTTCGTACGGGCAGGGCCGCAGCGGTATTAACCGCCGCCGTCGCGCTCACGGTGGCCGGCTGTAGCGGCGACGGCGACAAAACACCGGAGAAATCCGGAGGCACCAAGGGCACGGCGCCCGTCTCCACGGTGGAACTCCCCAGACTCAAGGGGGAGAAGGTCGAAGTGGCCGCCGTCTGGAGCGGCCCCGAACAGGAGAATTTCGTCAAGGTCCTGGACGAGTTCGAGAAACGCACGGGGGCCGAAGTCACCTTCGTCCCGGCACAGGACCCGATCGTCAATTTCCTCGGCACCAAGATCGCCGGCGGTAGTCCTCCCGATGTGGCGATGCTGCCCCAACCGGGCGCCATCCAGCAGGCGGCGCAGCGTGGTTGGGCGAAACCGGTGGGCGCCGAGGCCAAGGCGCAACTGGCGAAGAACTACTCGGCCGGTTGGCAGAAGATCGGCCAGGTGAACGGCGAACAGTTCGGCGTCTACTACAAGGCCGCCAACAAGTCGCTCGTCTGGTACAACAGCGCCGCCTTCGACAATGCGGGCGCACAGGAGCCGAAGACCTGGAAGGACTTCCTGGCCACCGCCGAAACGATCTCGGCATCGGGCGTCACCCCCGTTTCGGTCGCGGGCGCGGACGGTTGGACGCTGACCGACTGGTTCGAGAACATCTACCTCTCGCAGGCCGGTCCGCAGAAGTACGACCAACTCGCCCAGCACAAGATCAAGTGGACCGACCCCACGGTGAAGGCCGCGCTGACGACCCTCGCCGAACTCTTCGGCAAGCCGAACCTGATCGCCGGCGGGGCCAACGGCGCGCTCCAGACCGAGTTCCCGGCGTCCGTCACCCAGACGTTCACCGGGGGCGACCAACCCAAGGGGGCCATGGTCTTCGAGGGCGACTTCGTCTCGGTCAACATTGCGCAGACGGATGCCAAGATCGGTACGGATGCGAAGGTCTTCCCCTTCCCCGCGGTGGGCGCGCAGCCTCCTGTCGTCACGGGCGGGGACGCGGCGGTGGCGCTGAAGGACAGCAAGGGCGCGCAGGCGCTGTTGACGTTCCTCGCCTCGCCGGACGCGGCGGCGATCTCGGCCGCGGCCGGTGGATTCCTCTCCCCCAACAAGTCGCTGGACCCGGCCGCGTACCCCAATGACGTGCTCCGCGACATCGCGAAGGCGTTGATCGCATCGGGCGACGACTTCCGGTTCGACATGTCGGACCAGATGCCGCAGTCCTTCGGCGGCACTCCGGGCAAGGGATTCTGGAAAGCCCTTCAGGACTTCCTCAAGAACCCCAAGGACATCGCGGGTATTCAGCAACAGCTGGAATCCGAAGCGGCCAAGGCCTACCAGGGCTAGGGATGGCCACCACAGCTCCAGCGGGGGGTCCGGCACGGCCGGACTCCCCCGCTCCGCAGCGCAAGAGCGTGATCGGCACCCGCGCATTGATGGCGGCGGGCTTTCTGCTGCCCGCGCTGGTGCTGTTGGGCGCGCTCGTGGTCTACCCGATCGGGTACTCGGTCCACCGTTCGTTCTTCGATCGGTCCGGCGAGGCATTCGCGGGGCTCGACAACTATGTGGAGATCTTCACCGACGAGAGCATCTTCACCGCGGTGAAGAACAATGCGATCTGGGTGGTGGCGGCTCCGGCCATCGCCACCGTACTGGGATTGATCTTCGCGGTACTGACCGAACGCGTCCGTTGGGGCACCGCGTTCAAATTGATCATCTTTATGCCCATGGCCATTTCGATGCTCGCCTCGGGCATCATCTTCCGACTGGTGTACGAACAGGACCCGGACCGCGGGGTCGCCAATGCGGTCTGGGTGGGCGTACACGACACCTTCGCCGAATCGTCGGTGTTCCCGAGGGCCCGCCCCCTGCCCGTACACCCGCTGACGGCCGGGGGCGACGGTTCCTTCGTCACCAAGCAGCCGATATCCGCCGGTACGCCGGTCCTGCTGCCCCTGGTGGGGGTGGCGCCCGACGTGATGCCGGACGGCGCACGGCCGGCGAAGGCGACGGCACCGGCGTCCAACGGGCGGATCGAGGGCACGGCCTGGCTGGACTTCACCCGGGGCGGCGGCGGCAAACCGAACATCGTCGACGGCACGGAGTTGGGGCTCAAGGGCCTCAAGGTGGAGGCGGTCAAGGACGGGAAGGTGGTCGCCTCGGCACGGGCGGGCGCGGACGGCTCGTTCTCGTTGCCGGCCGCGGCCGACGGCGCCCAGGTCCGCTTGCCCGCGGAGAACTTCCGGGAGCCGTACAACGGCGTCAACTGGCTGGGGCCCTCGCTGGTGACCCCCGCGATCATCGGCAGCTACGTCTGGATGTGGGCCGGTTTCGCGATGGTGCTCATCGCCGCCGGGCTGGCGAGCGTGCCGCGGGAACTGCTGGAGGCCGCCCGGATGGACGGCGCCAACGAGTGGCAGGTCTTCCGCCGGGTGACCGTGCCCCTGCTGGCCCCCGTCCTGGGGGTGGTGCTGGTGACGCTGATGATCAATGTGCTGAAGATCTTCGACCTGGTGTACATCATCGCGCCGGGATCGTCCCAGGACGACGCCAACGTCCTGGCGCTCCAGCTCTACCGGTCGTCGTTCGGCACGGACTCACATCTCGGCCTCGGCAGCGCCATCGCCGTACTCCTGCTGTTGCTGGTGCTCCCCGTGATGTTCGTGAACATCCGTCGGATGCGAAGGGAGAGCCGCCGATGACCCCGAAGGCCCCGACAACCCCAGCCGGCGGCGGAGGGAAGGCCCGGCAATCGCTCCCGGCACGGATCGCGGCCGTCACCGGCGGCGGCGCGATGCGGATCTTCCTGATCCTGGTCGGGCTGTTCTGGTTGATGCCCACCTTCGGGCTGCTGATCTCCTCGCTGCGCGGCCCGTCGGACATCGCGGGGAGCGGCTGGTGGCAGGTGTTCAGCGAGCCGGCGCAACTCACGGCCGAGAACTACGAACGACTCCTGTCCAACGAGGCGATCACCGACTCGCTCTGGGCGAGCGTGGCGATCACCGTGCCGTCGACCGTCCTGGTGGTGGTGATCGGCGCGCTGGCCGGATACGCCTTCGCCTGGATGGACTTCCCCGGCCGCGACTGGTGGTTCATGGCGGTGGTGGCCCTGTTGGTCGTTCCCGTACAGGTGGCCCTCGTACCGGTGTCCAAACTCTTCGGGGACATCGGGATCTTCGAGACCACGCTGGGCGTCATCCTCTTCCACGTCGCGTTCGGGCTGCCGTTCGCGATCTTCCTCCTGCGGAACTTCTTCGCGGAGATCCCCCGGGAGCTGTTGGAGGCCGCCCGGCTCGACGGCGCCGGTGAACTGCGTTTGTTCGCCCAGGTGGTGATGCCGCTGGGGGCTCCGGCGATCGCCTCACTCGGGATCTTCCAGTTCCTCTGGGTGTGGAACGACATGCTGGTCGCCCTGATCTTCGCCGACTCCGAGAGCGCGCCGATCACCGTGGCCCTCCAGCGCCAGGTGCGCCAGTTCGGGAACAACATCGACATCCTGGCGTCCGGGGCGTTCTTGTCCATGGTCATCCCGCTGGCGGTCTTCTTCGCCTTCCAACGGCAGTTCGTGTCCGGGGTGATGGCGGGTGCCGTGAAGTAGCGGGCCCCGCAGTGGCTCCCGCTCCCGAGGTGTGAAGGTCCCACAGGCGGCGCGCACCGTATCGGCGTTCGATGCGCGCCGCCTCTCGGGGAAGGGTCCCGCGGCCATGGACCCCTGGACCGGGGCGATCCGTCGACGACACCCGGACGACGGACCTCAGGGCAGGGTGAGCTCAGCCCATACCCGCTTGCCCCAGTCCAACTGCTCGGTGCCCCAGCGACATGACAGTGCCGAGATCACTGCCAGCCCGCGCCCGCGTTCGGCGTGCACATCGGCCTCGCGCACCACGGGCAGTCGGTGCGAGCCGTCCAGGACGGCCACCCGCACCATCGACCGCGCGGGCCGTGAGACCACCACGTGGATCACCCGGCAGCCGGAGTGCTCCACGCTGTTGGCGACCAGTTCGCTCGCCACCAGTACGGCCGGGTCCGTCAGCTCCGACAGATCCCATTTCTCCAAGGCGTCCATCACCAGCACTCTGGCTCTGCGCACCGACTGTGGTACGCCGTCGAGCACTTCGCTGTAGCTCGGACATCCGATGGGTACGGACTCTGCCTTCGTCATCATGGGAGCCTCATGACAGGTGGGGGGCGCGGGGGGAACCCGCTTCCGCCTGGGCGGGGGCTGAGGGCGGAAGCGGGGACGGCCGCCTGACAGGGGCAGCCAGGGGCTCATACAACCGCTTCGGCATCCGGTCAGGGCAGGAAAAACCGGGCGGGGCTGGTCGCGTGCGACCGGAAATTTCGCGGTGAAGTACCGGAACGGAAGCCTCAACAGCCACAGGCAGAACCGCTACCGTGAACCTCGTGACTCCCAACGTCCGCTTGAAAACAGCGGTGGAGGAAGCAGGGTTCACCCAGGCCGAACTGGTCGAGAAGCTGAACGAGCAGCTCAGGACCGCAGGCCATCGGGGCACAGTGAGCGACAGGACCGTCCGCTATTGGCTGACCGGAAAATCCCGCTGGCCGCACCCGCGCCAACGGGCCGCGTTAGAGGCAGTATTCGGGCGTCCGACCGTCGAACTCGGCTTCGTTCCACCGGAGGGCCCATTGCTCCGCCGCACTTTCCTCGCCTCCACCACGGCCACAGCGGCCGGGTCCGCACTGCCCACCGTTCCGGGCGCAACCGGCCGGGTGGGCACATCGGACGTGGCCAGACTGCGCGCCAGTCTGGACGGTCTGATGGCACTGGACGATGCGCGCGGTGGCCATGCCGCCCTGGAGAGAACCGCGCTCGCCGGGGCGTCCGAGTGTCTGGGCAACCAGAGCCGGGCCAGCTCCCAGCGCGTGCGGCAACGACTGCTGGGGCTCGCCGCCGACTTCACGGCGACGGCGGCCTGGTCCAATATCGACGCGCGTCACCTCGGTCGGGCACAGAGCCAACTCAAGGAGGCGCTCTACCTGGCGCGGATGGCCGACGACCCCACCACCGAGATGCGGGTCTGGAACTCGGTGGCCATGCTGGCGCACCAGCGCAAGGAACACGGCCAGGCCGTCGATGCCGCCCACGCCGCACAGGCCACCGGCATCACCCGGCGCGATCCGTTGTTCGCCTCCCTGGCCCACGCCCGTACCGCGGTCGGCCATGCGAACAAGGGCGATCGGCAACCCGCCCTGCGATCGCTCGGATTCGCCGAGGACCTGCTGGGCAAGGCGGACACCGCTGCGGTGCGCCCGTCCTGGATCGCCTTCTACGGACCGGCCGAGTTATACGCCCTCAGTGCGATCGTGCAGGACCGGCTCGGGGACGCCGCCGAGGCCGAGGCCGCGTCGCACAAGGCCCTTGCGGTCCTGCCGGACCAGTTCCGCCGCAACCGTGCGCTGACCACCGCCCGGCTGGGGCTCGCCCAACTGCACCAGGGCGACACCGAGCAGGCGTGCGACACGGCGTCCTCGGTCTTCGACCTGATGGCCGGCGGACAGTTGCCGGGACGGATGCGCTCGCTGATGGGTGACTTCTACCGCGACCTCATGGAGCAGGCGCCGACCAGTGCGGTGGCGCGCGCTTGGGGCGACCGCTACCGCGACCAATGGAGCCGATCGTGAACGTCGAACTGCGACGGTACGGACACGGCGATCTTTCCGGCATCCGGCAGGTACTGCTGGACGTCCACGCCGACGCGTACGCCGAACAGGCGGGCGATCCCTTCGTCCAGCGCTTCCCGTGGTTCGTCGACCACTGGGGCGGAAATCCCGACTTCGCCTGCGTCATCGGCTACGAGGGGCAGGAACCGGTCGGTTTCGTCTACGGAGCCCCCTCGGGCACCGGCCGCGAGTGGTGGCGCGAGCATCTGACCGCCACACCCGACAATCCGTCGACCTTCGCGGTGTCGGAGTTGATGGTCCGCCCGAGGTGGCGCAAGAAGGGGGTGTCGGCGCGCCTGCACGAATCCCTGTTGAGGGCGCGCGGCGAACACATGGCGGTGCTCCTCGTCGACACCACGCATCCACGGGTACAGGCCCTCTACGAGTCCTGGCAGTACCGCAAGATCGGCGAGCGGCGGCCGTTCCCCGATGCGCCGCTGTACGCGGTGATGCTCCGCGCCCTGCGCTAGGGCCCGCAGAGTCCCGTGTGGGCCCAGGGACCGCCGCTACCTTCGCACCGCCTAATAAATAGCGAGAAAAACACCCAAAGCGGGCTAAGGTGCGGGCTGATGACGTCCCCTCGGATCGCCCCGCTCCCGGTCGGCCACCCCCTGTCCCTCGGACCGAGGAAACCCCCGCCGGACCGAACCGCCCGCCGGAACGCCGCCCTGCTCGCGGGTGTCTGGACGATCACCCGGATCGGTCTGGTCCTCCTGCTGCTCGTCGACCGCGTCGGCGACTCGGGGGTGGCGGGTGAGGTGCACACGCTCTACCACCACTGGTACGAGCAACTCAGCCGGGGCGCCTTCCCGCTCGACGACCCCACCTGGCAGTATCCGCCCGGCGCCGCACTGGTCTTCCTCGCGCCCGCCCTGCTGCCGTGGTTGACGTACTTCCAGGCGTTCGTCGCCCTGATCCTCCTCGCCGACGCCGTGATCACCTGGGCCCTCGCCCGCGCGGGCGACCAGGGCGCCTGGCTGTGGGTGTGCGGGCTGCCCTTGCTGCTGCATCTGCCGCTCGCCCGCTACGACGTGCCCGTCACCGCCGTCGCCGTGCTGGCGCTCCTCGCCCTGCGGCGGAACCCGCGCACCGGTGGGGCACTCGCCGGGATCGGCGCAATGATCAAGGTGTGGCCCCTGCTCACCCTCGTGGGAACCCCTCGGGGACGTACCACACGAGCCGTCTGGTCATCCGCCGCCACCTCCGCCGCCGTACTCCTGCTCGTACTGGTGCTGGGATTCAGCCATCCCCTCAGCTTTCTGCAACAGCAGGGCGAACGCGGGGTGCAGATCGAGTCCCTCGGTGGAACCGCGCTGCAACTGGCACGGCTCGGCGGCTGGAGTGGCGAGGTCCGCTTCCAGTACGGGGCGTTCGAGCTGGTCGGCCCCTACACCGCCGAGATGACGCGGCTCCTCCTGCTGCTGAGCGTGCTGGCACTGGGCTGGCTGGTGCTCTGGCGCGCCCGTGCCCGCCGCTGGGACCCGGCCACCCCCCTCGACGCCGCATTCACCGCCGTCCTGCTCTTCACCATCACCAGCCGGGTCATCAGTCCGCAGTACATGATCTGGCTGCTCGGACTCGCCGCGGTCTGCCTCACCAGCCGGCGCACCACACAGCGTTCCGTCGCCCTGCTGATGCTGCCCGCGGCCTGTCTGACCTCCCTGGCCTTCCCCCTGCTGTACGAGGACGTGGTGGCGGGCACTCCGCTCGGCTGTCTGCTGATGGTTCTGCGGAACGGACTGCTCCTGACCGCCGCGGTGCTGTCCTGCCGGCGGCTCTGGCGGGCGAGCGCATGACCGCAGGGGCACCCCGTGGGCCCGGGATTCCCCTGCGGTCCGCCTAGAGCGGCCGTCAGCTCAGCTGTGCGTCCGCAGCAACTGGCGCATCGTCCGCATCGCGACCGACAGGTTCGCCAGATCGAAGGTGTCGGACCCCTGGATCTCCTCCAGGGTCCCGCGCGCCCGGGCCAGGATCGAGGCGTTCTTCTCCTGCCACTGCCCGAACCGCTCCTCCGGGCTGGAGCTGCCGTTGCCCACCGAGAGCACGTCGGCGGTGAGCATCGCATGGGCCGCGTACAGGTCCTCACGGATGGAGGCGCGGGCCATGGACTGCCAGCGGTCCTCGCGCGGCAACTCGATGATCCGGTCCATCAGCTGGGTGATCCGCAGCCGATCGGCGAGGTCGTAGTACACCTCGGCGACCGCCATCGGCTCCTTCTGGGTCCGATCGGCGATGGCCACGATGTCCAGGGTGGGGAAGGCCGAGGAGAACCCGGCCACCCGGGCCGCCAACTCCTCGGGAACGCCCTCCTCGGTCAGCTCCTTGAGGATGCCGTGGTACCAGTCGAGGTCCTCGCCGCGCAGCATCTTCGCCAGCTGTCCCCAGACCTGCTCCACGCGCTCCGCGAAGAACTCGACCGTCTCGGCCAGCTCCAGCGGCTGCGGACGGTTGCCGAGCAGCCAGCGGGTGCCACGCTCCACCAGCCGCCGCGAGTGCAACCGGATGCGGGTCAGGACGTCGGCCGCGACCTGGTTGTCGAGTGCCTCCACCGAATCCCACACCTCGCTGAGGCCGAAGATCGCACGCGCCGCTGTCTGCGCCCGCACGACCTCCTCGATGGAGGCTCCGGTCTCCTCGCGCAGTCGGTGCAGGAAGGTCGAACCACCGGTGTTGACGGTGTCGTTGACCAGCACGGTGGTGATGATCTCCCGACGCAGCGCATGGCCGTCGACGGCGTCCGGGTACTGCTCGCGCAACGGCTTGGGGAAGTAGGCGTGCAGCAGTCGGCGCAGATACGGATCGTCCGGGAGCGTGGTAACGATCAACTCATCAGCGGTGGTGATCTTGGTGTACGCCATCAGAACGGCCAGCTCGGGCTGGCTGAGGCCCTTGCCGCCGTTGAGTAGCTCCCGGATCTGTCGGTCGGTCGGCAGGAACTCCAGTTCGCGGTTGAGCGCACCATCCCGGCCGAGCCGGCGCATGTACCGCTGGTGGGCGTGGAGCAGAGAGGGCGCCTGGGTGACCGCGTTCGAGAGTGCGGTGTTCTGGGCGTAGTTGTTGCGCAGGACGAGGGCGCCGACCTCGTCCGTCATCTTCGCTAGGAGCTGGTTGCGCTGCTTGACGGTGAGGTCGCCGTCGGCGACCAGCCCGTTCAGCAGGATCTTGATGTTCACCTCGTGGTCGGAGGTGTCCACACCTGCGCTGTTGTCGATGGCGTCCGTGTTGACCCGACCGCCGATCCGGTCGAACTCGATCCGGCCGAGCTGGGTGAGCCCCAGGTTGCCGCCCTCGCCGACGACCTTGGCCCGCAGGTCCTCGCCGTTGACGCGAATGGCGTCGTTGGCCTTGTCGCCCACGTCCGCGTTGGACTCGCTGGACGCCTTGACGTACGTCCCGATGCCGCCGTTCCAGAGCAGATCCACCGGAGCGTGCAGCACGGCGCGCATCAGTTCGGCGGGGGTGACCTTGGAGATGCCGGCGGCGATCCCGAGCGCCGCGCGCATCTGCGCGTTGACGGGGATCGACTTGGCGGTACGGGGGTGGATGCCACCTCCCGCCGACAGCAGTTCCTTGTCGTAGTCGGCCCAGCTGGAGCGGGGCAGCTCGAACAGACGACGGCGCTCCGCGTACGAGGTGGCCGCGTCCGGGTTGGGGTCGATAAAGATGTGTCGGTGGTCGAATGCGGCCACCAACCTGATGTGCTCGCTGAGCAACATGCCGTTGCCGAAAACGTCACCGGACATGTCACCGACGCCGACGACGGTGAAGTCCTCGGTCTGGGTGTCGTGACCGAGTTCGCGGAAGTGCCGCTTCACGGACTCCCAGGCGCCCCGGGCGGTGATGCCCATGCCCTTATGGTCGTATCCGGCGGAGCCGCCGGACGCGAACGCATCACCGAGCCAGAAGTCGTAGGCGACGGCGACCTCGTTGGCGATGTCCGAGAACGAGGCGGTGCCCTTGTCAGCGGCGACGACGAGATAGGTGTCGTCCTCGTCGTGGCGGACCACGTCCGCCGGCGGTACGACCTCGCCCGCCACCAGGTTGTCGGTGATGTCGAGCAGCGCCGAGATGAACGTCTTGTAGCAGGACACGCCCTCGGCGAGCCAGGCGTCCCGGTCCACCGAGGGATCGGGCAGTTGCTTGGCGACGAATCCGCCCTTGGCACCGACCGGGACGATCACGGTGTTCTTGACCATCTGTGCCTTGACCAGGCCCAGGATCTCCGTACGGAAGTCCTCGCGCCGGTCGGACCAGCGCAGACCGCCGCGGGCGACCTTGCCGAACCGCAGGTGGACGCCCTCGACACGCGGGGAGTACACCCAGATCTCGTACGCAGGGCGGGGTGCGGGCAGATCGGGGATCGCCGTGGGGTCGAACTTCATCGACACGTAGCCGTGGAAGGCGCCGCTGTCGGCCTTCTGGAAGAAGTTCGTGCGCAGCGTCGCCTTGATCACGGTGAGGAAGGACCGCAGGATGCGGTCCTCGTCCAGGCTGGCCACCTGGTCGAGCGCGCCGTCGAGCTCCTCCATCAGACCGTCGGTCAGCTCGGTTCCGGCGCTCTGCCGACCGGGCGACATCCGTGCTTCGAAGAGGGAGACCAGCAGCCGGGTGGTGTGGACGTTGTTACGGAGGGTGTCCTCCATGTAGTCCTGGCTGAAGGTCGAGCCGGCCTGGCGCAGGTACTTGGCGTACGTGCGCAGCACCATGGCCTGGCGCCAGTTCAGCGCGGCGCCCAGGACCAGGGAGTTGAAGCCGTCGTTCTCCGCCTCACCGGTCCACACGGCCGCGAAGGCATCCTGGAACCGCTCGCGGGCGTCGTCGGCGAGGTGGTCGCCGTTGGTGCGCGGCATCCGCAGACCGAAGTCGTAGATCCAGACCAGGGAGCGGTCCGAGCAGCGCAGCTCGTACGGGCGCTCGTCGACGACCTCGCAGCCGAGGCGCTGGAGGATCGGGAGGACGGCGGAGAGGGAGACCTGCTCGCCGGTGCGGTAGATCTTGAAGCGGCGCTCTCCGGGGCCGGCGCCGACCGGCTCGTACAGGGAGAGCGCGAAGTTGCGGCCGGAGTCGGTGAGCGCTTCCAGGTGCACCAGGTCGGCGACGGCGGAGCGCGGCGAGTGGTCGGCCTTGTACCCCTCGGGGAGGGCGTTGCCGTAGCGGCGGAGCAGTTCGGCTGCGCGCTCCTCACCCAGTTCGGCGTTGAGGGCGTCGGAGAACCCGTCCGCCCAGGAGCGGGCAGCTTCGACCAGCCGGGCCTCGATGCGCTCGGTGTCTGCATCGGTGAGGTGGGGCAGCTCGGTGCCGGGCGCGACCCGGACCACGAAGTGGATGCGGGAGAGGATCGATTCGGTGTTCCACGCGGTGAAGTCGACGCTGGTGCCGCCGAGCTCCTCCTTGAGGATGTCGATCAGCCGCAGCCGTACGCCGGTGGTGTAGCGGTCGCGCGGCAGGTAGACGAGGGCGGAGTAGTAGCGGCCGTACTCGTCCTGGCGGAGGTAGAGCCTGAGCCGACGGCGCTCCTGGAGGTAGAGCACGCTGGTGGCGATGGTGCGCAGCTGGTCGACGGGGGTCTGGAACAGCTCGTCGCGCGGGTAGGTCTCCAGGATCTGGAGCAGGTCGCGGCCGTCGTGGCTGTTGGGCGAGAAGCCCGCGCCGTCGAGGACTTCGGCCACCCGGCGGCGGATGACGGGGATGCGGCGGACGGACTCGGTGTACGCGGCGGACGAGAAGAGGCCGAGGAACCGCCGCTCACCGATGACGTTGCCGTCCGCGTCGAACTTCTTGACCCCGACGTAGTCGAGGTAGCTGGGCCGGTGGACGGTGGCCCGGCTGTTGGCCTTGGTCAGGACGAGCAACCTGTGCTCGCGGGCCTTCGCACGGGCGTCCGCGGGAAGCCTGGAGAAGGAGGGGCTGACCGGGTGATCCTCGTCCTCGCTGTGGTGCGGGTCGGAACGCAGGATGCCGAGCCCCGTCCCGGGAACAGCGGCCAGCGCATCACTCTCCGTGAGCGTGTACTCCCGGAAGCCCAGAAAGGTGAAGTGGTCCGCCGCCAGCCACCGCAGGAGCTCGCGCGCCTCTTCGACCTCCTGGTCGGCGAGGTCGTCGGCGGTGGGTTCGGTCGGGAGCTCATCGGCGATGCGCAGCGCGGCTTCGCGCATCTTCTCCCAGTCTTCGACGGCTTCGCGCACATCGGAGAGGACCCTCAGGAGGTCGTTGGTGATCTCCTTGAGATCGGCACGATCCGTCTCGCGGTCGATCTCCACATGGATCCAGGACTCGATCAACGCATCGTGCGGCAGGTCCTTGGGGTCCCTCGGCCGCTTCGCCGTGGGGAGCACCTCGATCAGCTTGCCCGTGATGTCACGGCGCACGGTGACCTGTGGATGGATCACCACGTGGATGCCACGGCTCTGGCGGGAGAGCTCGTTGGTCACCGAGTCCACGAGGAAGGGCATGTCGTCGGTGACCACTTCGACGACGGAGTGGCTGCACGTCCAGCCGTTCTCCTCGACCGTCGGGGTGTGGACCCGCACATTGGCCGTGCCCTGGGGCCGGTCCTCGGCCAGTCGGTAGTGTGAAAGCGCCGCTCCGTAGACATCGACCGGATCGCGGTCCGCAAGGTCCTCGGGGGCAGTGTGCAGGTAGTAGCGCTGGAGGTAGCTGAGCAAGGTGTCCCGATCTGGACTCTCGCCTTGCTCCTCCCCGGTGGGGTGATGCACCCCGCCGGGACTGTTCTCAGCTACCCGGGCGGCCCGTGCGAGCAGCTCGGCCTTGGCTTCGTCCAGCTTGGTCTGCATGTCCTCTGGCTCCTGTCGCGCGCCGTTGCGTGACGTAGGTGAAAGAAGCGACGCAACGCCACGACACGGGGTGTCCGGTCTGGGTCGACGTTATGCCGCGATGAGAGTTGCCCGAGCCGGAATCGACAAAAATCAACAATCGGCAAGGGGCTTGGGGATCGGCGACCGCCCCGGCGCGGTGGCGCTCCGGGCGAAGGCTGGGGGCTTCGCTGCCCCCAGGGCGTATCGCGCTGATCACTGCTCCAGGCTATCGCTCCGCACCCCCGAAGCGTCATGAGCCTTATGTGTACAAAAGAGGGGTGCGAAGTTTGACACTCTGCACAGCGACACAGGCCCTCTTGGCGAACAGTCCCGGGAGGTGCAGGTTGGCGATGGACGACACACGGTCACCGCAGACGGCCCCAGCGCCGCCCGGAAACGCCCTTTCCGGGCCCGCCAGGCCCGCCAGCCCGACACAGGGAGCAGCCCATGACAGCCAAGGTCCTGATCGTCACCGGCGACGCAGCAGAGTCCCTGGAAGTTCTCTATCCGTACCAGCGGCTGCTGGAGGAGGGGTACGAGGTGCACCTTGCGGCCCCCACCCGTAAGAAGCTCCAGTTCGTGGTGCACGACTTCGAACCCGGCTTCGACACCTACACCGAGAAGCCCGGATACACCTGGCCGGCGGACCTGGCGTTCGCCGAAGTGGACCCCGGGGACTACGTGGCGGTGGTCATTCCGGGTGGTCGAGCCCCGGAGTACCTACGCAACGATCCGGAGCTGCGCAAGATCCTCAAAGCCTTCTTCGATGCGGACAAGCCGGTGGCCCAGATCTGTCACGGCCCACTGCTGACCGCGGCGATCGGCGGTCTGGAAGGCCGCCGCGTCACCGCGTATCCGGCGTTGGAGCTGGATATGCAGGCCGCCGGGGCAAGCTTCCAGGACGCGGAAGCTGTGGTGGACGGCACTCTCGTCTCCTCTCGTGCATGGCCCGATCACCCGTCGTGGATGCGGGAGTTCCTCAAGGTGCTGGCCGCGACCACGAAGGAATAGGCCGGGTGGGGGTGAAGCCGCCGATCGGGTGGTCAGGCCTGTCGTTCAGGGTCAGTGATGCTCCGGAGCCGCACCGACGCTCCGGGCCACGGTGGTCAGGCCGCGGTCGGGCCGGGATGGTCGTGATCCGGCCCGGCGGAGCAGCTGAGGCAGGGGGGAGAACCGAGCCCCGGCGCCCCCGAGGCCGCTCGACCGTCGTTCGGAGGGTGATGCCGGACTGGGATGACTAGTCCTGTCCCACCAGGTGGGGGTGACCTGCTCGGGCGGCGGCCCGGGCAGGCACCGGCCAGGCATCGGTTCACGGACGGGACTTCTCTACCCGCCCGCGCGTTCGGAGTCGGATGGAGTCGCCGAGGGCCTGGGCTGCTCGTGCATTCGCCCCTGGTGATGCTTCCCGGCGGACCTCACCTTGGAGCCAGGACGCTCACCGAGGGCGGCGCTGCCCCGCTTGCCCACCCCGTCTGCTCCAAACGAACGACCCTAGGCGACGAGGTCTATCGCCACCGCGACGGCCTCTTCCAAACTGTCCACCACCGGCACGCCCACCGACTCCAGGTTCGCCCTGCTGTGTGATCCCCCCGTGTACAGCACGGCCCGGGCCCCCACGTGTGCCGCGGCTATCGCATCGTCGGCGGCATCGCCGATGACCACCGTGCGTTCCGGAGCGGCGGCATCGGCCAGTGCGGCGAGATGGGCTTCCATATGGATCGCCTTGGAGCCGCCGGACCGGCCCTTGCGCCCCTCCACCCGCAGGAAATGGCCCTCGATACCGTATCCACGGACGATCGGTATCAACTCGTCGTGCCCGTACATGCTGAGGAGGGACTGGCTGCGCCCCGCCCGGCGCCACTCCCCCAGCAGCTCTTCGGCCCCTCGGGTCAGCCCGCAGCCGATCCGATGCTCGCTGTAGTACCGGTGGAAGGTAACGTCCATGGAGTCCCACTCCTCGTCCGTCGGCAGCCTCCCCAGCAACCGCTCGTAGAACCGGGGAACCGGCACGCAGTACATCTCCCGATAGCGCTCCAGCGTGATCGGCGCGAGACCTATCTCCGCGAACGCAGCGTTCGTCGCCCCGATGACCGCGGTGATGTCATCGAGCAGTGTGCCGTTCCAATCCCAGACGAGATGGGCATCGTGAGTGCCCCGGTGCTTCCCCATGGAAAAACCGTACCCGCCGGGTCTGACAATCGACTCTGCCCCAGGGAATCCGCAGGTCAGAGGAATGCACCTCCGGCCATCACCCAATCAATGCCGGAATCTCCTGCACCCCGAACCACAGCAGCTCGTGGTCTTCCGCACCGTCGACGATGAACTGTGCGTCGTCATCGCCCTGGTCTGCCGCGCCCAGGGCAGCAGCGGCAGCGCTCACGTCGTCCACGGCGTCGTCCGCGTCGACGTGCACCGCCGCTGCCTTCGTCAAGGGCAGGGCGACGGCAATGGTCACCTCACCGAGCGAACTGGCGTCGAGGGCCCGGTCCGGGTCCGCGACGGCATCCTGGTCGGCGACGTCTATCGCCACGACGACCCGTCGTGGACGCTCGTCAGGCCGCCCCGCGATCATTCGCAGCGAGGCCGCGGCGGCACGGTTGAGTGCCGCGTACTCCAGTTCCTCGACATCGTCGGAGAGGTACCACTCGCGCAGCCCGGGCGTGACGCCGTACGCGGTCACCGGGCCGGGTCCCAGCTCACCGACCTTGTGCGCCTCTGTGAGACCGGAGAGGGTCAGGGGGACGTAGACGCGCATGGGCTGACCGCTTTCCTAGTCGACAGACGCCCTCAGGATACGTGCGGGGTCCCCCTTCGGAGTGCCCTTGCCGGCCCGAGAAGGCGTCCACCCCGGTCCCCTTCCCACCGTCGCGACCAGGGCCCGGACTCGCTCCGCTCACCCTGATAGGTGATCTTTCCCCGAGGGCCGTCCGAGCAGACGGACCCTTGCGTCCATCCGTCGCACCCCGTAGAAGATCAACACGAAGTTACCGCCCGGTAGCGAATGGCCGGGCCCAGCCGACGGGGGACGACACCATGGACAGGACACGGCCGGCAGGACGACGCGACCAGCGCAGGCCCGCTGCCGCCGCAGCATCCGCGACAGCCCGCGCACGGCGCCAGGATCGACCGCACTACTGGTTCGCGGATCGCCTCCTCGCAGTGCTCAGCGGTCAACGCCCCGTGCACTGGATGCTGGGCCACACCATCGGCGAGGCGTACGAACAGCTCGTACGGCTGGCCCCCGGGGCACCCCTGCGCCCCGCGGACCGGGTCACTCCCGTCGTCCGCCACTGCGGCGAGTTCCACCCCGGCCCGGGCGTGATCGAGGCCTTCGCCCGCATCGGTTCGGGGGACAGGGTGAGCGCCATGGCCTTCCGCCTCGAACAAGGCGCCGACCAACGTTGGCGATGCGCCGCCGTGGAACTCGGGGGCGAGCGGATCGGCGTTCCCGGCTAGAACCCTTCCCACGACGAGGTACGGACAAGACCCGTCGTCCTGACCGCCAATCGGTATCTGCGCCCCCGACCGGGGCCTGTACGGCCAGGCTGGACCCGCACGCGCCGGCCGACGCAGCAGCGCCCGACCGACCGCGCACCCGAGGCCCCACCGGCGGGGTACGTCCTGCTGGACGCACACCACGAAAACGGTCGGGCCGGACATCTCAACGATGTCCGGCCCGACCACACGTACTCGTGGGGCACCCGGGGCGGCCCCGGGAGCGTCCCTACTTCTTGCGACGACGCCCCGAGCTGCGCTGCGCCTTGCGGCGCTCCGCCCTCGTCATGCCGTCCGACTCAGCCCGCGCGGGCTGTCCGTCGTTGGTGAAGTCCCCTTCGACGACACCGCCCTCTCCGTCGACCGTGGGTGCGGAGAAGTGCAGACGGTTCGGACGCTGCGGAGTCTCCAGACCCTTCGCCCGGATCTCGGGGCGGGCGGCGGGCACAGTCTTGTCGAGCGACGTGCGCTGCGCCGAGTCCTCCACCGGCACCTCCTCGACCTGCTGCTCGACCTGGACCTCCAGGTTGAACAGATAGCCGACGGACTCCTCCTTGATGCCGTCCATCATCGCGGTGAACATGTCGAAGCCCTCGCGCTGGTACTCCACCAGGGGGTCCTTCTGCGCCATCGCGCGCAGGCCGATGCCCTCCTGGAGGTAGTCCATCTCGTAGAGGTGCTCACGCCACTTGCGGTCGAGGACCGAGAGCACCACACGCCGCTCCAGCTCTCGCATGATCTCGGAGCCGAGCTGCTTCTCCCGCTCGTCGTACTGCTCGTGGATGTCGTCCTTGATGGACTCGGCGATGAACTCGGCCGTGATTCCGACCCGGTCGCCGGCCGCTTCCTCCAGCTCCTCGATGCTCGCCTTCACCGGGTAGAGCTGCTTGAAGGCGCCCCACAGCCGGTCGAGGTCCCACTCCTCGGCAAAGCCCTCAACGGTCTCGGCCTGGATGTAGGCGTCGATGGTGTCGTCCATGAAGTGACGGATCTGCTCGTGCAGGTCCTCGCCCTCCAGGACACGGCGACGCTCGGCGTAGATCACCTTGCGCTGGCGGTTGAGCACGTCGTCGTACTTCAGGACGTTCTTGCGCGTCTCGAAGTTCTGCTGCTCGACCTGCGACTGCGCGGAAGCGATGGCCCGGGTGACCATCTTGTTCTCGATCGGAACGTCGTCCGGCACATTGGCCATGGCCATCACGCGCTCGACCATCTGCGCCTTGAACAGACGCATCAGGTCGTCACCCAGCGAGAGGTAGAAACGGGACTCGCCCGGGTCTCCCTGGCGACCGCTACGACCGCGCAGCTGGTTGTCGATGCGGCGTGACTCATGGCGCTCGGTACCCAGCACATAGAGCCCACCGAGGTCCTTGACCTCCTCGAACTCCGCCTTGACGGCCTGCTCGGCCTTCTCCAGGGCGGAGGGGAGGGCCGCGGCCCACTCCTCGACGTGCTCGACCGGGTCGAGGCCCTGCTGGCGCAGCTCCGCCTCGGCGAGGTCGTCGGGGTTGCCGCCGAGCTTGATGTCTGTACCACGGCCGGCCATGTTCGTGGCGACGGTGACGGCACCCTTGCGGCCCGCCTGGGCGACGATGATCGCTTCCCGGTCGTGCTGCTTGGCGTTGAGCACCTCGTGCTGGATGCCGCGCTTGTTGAGCTGCTGCGAGAGGTACTCGGACTTCTCGACCGAAGTGGTGCCGACCAGGATCGGCTGCCCCTTCTCGTGCTTCTCCTCGATGTCGTCGACCACGGCGGCGAACTTGGCGACCTCGGTGCGGTAGATGAGGTCGGACTGGTCCTTGCGGACCATCGGTCGGTTCGTCGGGATCGGAACGACACCGAGCTTGTAGATCTGGTGGAACTCGGCCGCTTCCGTCATCGCGGTACCGGTCATTCCGGAGAGCTTGCCGTAGAGGAGGAAGAAGTTCTGGAGGGTGATCGTGGCGAGGGTCTGGTTCTCGTCCTTGATATCCACCCCTTCCTTCGCCTCGATCGCCTGGTGCATGCCCTCGTTGTAGCGGCGGCCGGCGAGGATTCGACCGGTGTGCTCGTCGACGATCATGACTTCGCCGTCGATGACGACGTAGTCCTTGTCCTTCTTGAAGAGTTCCTTGGCCTTGATCGCGTTGTTCAGATAGCCGACCAGGGGGGTGTTCACCGACTCGTAGAGGTTGTCGATGCCCAGCCAGTCCTCGACCTTGGCGACGCCGGACTCATGGATCGCGACGGTCCGCTTCTTCTCGTCGACCTCGTAGTCGCCGGTCTCCTCGATCCCCTTGAGGGGGTTGCCGGGCTCGCCCTTGGTCAGGCGCTTCACCAGCTTCGCGAAGTCTCCGTACCACTTGGTGGCCTGGTCGGCGGGTCCGGAAATGATCAACGGCGTACGGGCTTCGTCGACGAGGATCGAGTCGACCTCGTCGACGACGGCGAAGTTGTGGCCGCGCTGGACCAGCTCGTCCTGCGACCAGGCCATGTTGTCGCGCAGGTAGTCGAAGCCGAACTCGTTGTTCGTGCCGTAGGTGATGTCACAGGCGTACTGCTCGCGCCGCTGCGCGGGCGTCATGTTCGCCAGGATGCAGCCGACGGACAGTCCCAGGAACTTGTGGACGCGGCCCATCATCTCGGAGTCGCGCTCGGCCAGGTAGTCGTTGACCGTGATCAGGTGCACGCCCTTGTTGGAGAGCGCGTTCAAGTACGTGGGAAGGGTGCCGACGAGGGTCTTGCCCTCACCGGTCTTCATCTCGGCGACATAGCCGAGGTGCAGCGCGGCGCCACCCATCAGCTGTACGTCGTAGTGACGCTGGCCGAGCACGCGCTTGGCTGCCTCGCGGACGGTGGCGAACGCCTCAGGAAGCAGGTCGTCGAGGCTTTCGCCGTCGGCGTAACGCTCCTTGTACTCTTCCGTGAGCGCCCGCAACTCGGCGTCGGAGAGGCTGACGAAGTCCTCTTCGATGGAGTTGACCTGGTCCGCAATGCGGTGCAGTTTGCGCAGGATCTTGCCTTCGCCTGCACGCATGAGCTTGTTGAAGACGGACACTGAGGCTGGTCTCCTTGCCGATCGGGCCTGGCTAGGTCGTGATGGACACTGGCACGGGCACGGCAGGCGGGCCCCACCGCAACGGCCATCGTAAGCGAGGACCGCACCGGGTCGGGAGGTCCACGGTCGGCAGGGCTCGCTGTTACCCGCATGAAGAACGCACGGGATGCGCGGAAGGTGCCGGTGAGGCGTGAAAAGTGCTCGCATCCGTCCGGTGCCCCCAGCAGAATCCGGCCATGGACCCCATCACACTCACCACCGAGCGCCTCCTGCTACGGACCTTCACGGCCGACGACACCGACGCGGTCCACCAGGCGTGCCAGGACCCGGACATCCAACGCTGGACCACGGTGCCTTCCCCGTACGCCCGCGAACACGCCGCCGAGTTCACCGAACAGATGGTGCCCGAGGGCTGGGCCAACGGCACGATGTGCACCTTCGCCGTACTGCCGCGGACCGGCGGACCGCTGATGGCCTCGATCGCCGTCACCCTGCGCACCTACTCGGGCACGTGGGAGATCGGCTTCTGGACGACCAAGGAGCACCGCGGGCGTGGAGTCATGACGGAGAGCGTCGCCGCCCTCGCCCACTGGACCTTCACCCGGCTCGGCGCGACCCGGCTGGAGTGGCGGGCCGAGGTGGGGAACACGGGATCGCGTGCGGTCGCCGAGAAGGCCGGATTCACGATCGAGGGCACCCTGCGGGCCGCCCTGATGAACAAGGACACGTTGCGGGACACGTGGGTGGGCTCGCTGCTTCCCTCAGACCTGGGGCTGACCAGCACGTACGCCTATCTTCCCGCCCCACGGTGACCGCATCCGCAGCCCGAGCGCACCACGGTTCCATCATGGTCGACCTATCGACTCCCGCGGCTCCATGACGGAAGACGGAGTCCTCGGATGTCAGTGCCCGCGTCTATCGTGCGGAGCATGACCATGCTGCCGTCGCCCGCCGCCGACCTCTCCGCCGACGAGGCGCGCCGGATAGCGCTGCGCGCCCAAGGGTTCCTGGGTGCGCCCGACCGCCGGGCCGGAGTGCGCGGTGTGTTGCGGCACCTGGGCGCCGTGCAACTGGACACCATCTCGGTGCTGGCGCGCTCGCACGAGCTGATCCCGTACGCGCGCCTGGGCGCGGTGGACCGCCGGACCGTCGAGGACGCGTACTGGACGGACGGCCACAGCTTCGAGTACTGGTCACACGCCGCCTGCATCCTGCCCGTGGAGGAGTGGCCCTACTTCGGGTTCCGTCGCCGTGCCTACCGTGCCCGCCCGCCGTGGCACCACGACCTTCCGGACGGCGCCTACGAAACGGTGATCAAGCAGCTCCAGACGGAGGGGCCCTTGACCGCGACCGAGCTGGGGGGCGCGAAGAACGGCGGGGAGTGGTGGGACTGGTCCGCCTCCAAGGTCGCCGTGGAGCGGGCCCTGATGTACGGCGAGGTGGTCTGCACCGAGCGGCGCGGCTGGAAGCGGGTCTACGACCTCGCGGAGCGGGCGATCCCGGATGAGTTCCTCGGCATGGAGCTGAGCGATTCGGAGTGTCTGCGCCGCCTCGTCCGGCTCGCCGGGGAAGCGCTCGGAGTGGGGACGAGGGCGGACATCGCGGACTATCACCGGTTGAAGGGCGAGCAGTTCGATGCGGTCATCGCCGAGACCGGTCTGGTGCCGGTCACGGTGGAGGGCTGGACGAAGCCCGCATGGGCGGATCCCCGAGCCCTGGCCACGGTGCCTCGGGGGCGGCACCGGACCACCCTGCTCTCCCCGTTCGACTCTCTGATCTGGGAACGTGCCCGTACGGAACGCATCTTCGGCTTCACCCACCGCCTTGAGGCGTACGTACCGAAACCGAAGCGGGTGTACGGCTACTTCGCGATGCCGCTGCTGGCGGGCGGGCGACTGCTGGGCCGGGTGGACCCCGCCCGTGAGGGCACCACGCTCGTCGCGAGGCAGGTCTCGCTGGAATCGCCCAAAGCCGTGGCCCCCATGGCACAGGCGTTGCGGGAGGCGGCCGGGTGGGTGGGCTGTGACAGCGTGCGGGTGGAGCGGGTGGACAGCGCGGAGCTCGCCCCCGCCCTCATCTCGGCCCTCGGCTGAGGCCCTGGTTCGGCTTGGTTCCGTCCTGACTCGGCAGGGAACCTTCGGGAGAGAACGGTGCTCGTGAGGACTCATGGCCGCCGATCTCTCAGGCACCCAGGGTCATGACCGCCCGTCAAGGCCGTCGACGCGCCCGTCGGGGCATACGAATCCGTACGGCCAGCAGGGCGCGCCGGCCGCTAGCGGATCTCCAGGATCTTCTCGCGCATCGCGTAGACCACGGCTTCCATCCGCGAGTGCAGTTGGAGCTTCTCCAGGATGTTGCGCACGTGATTCTTCACCGTGTTCTCGGAGATGAACAACTCTTTCGCGATGTCGCGGTTGTTCATCCCGGTGGCGACCAGTTTGAGGACTTCGAGCTCACGATCGGTCAACCGGGGCGCCGGGACCAGACGACGCTCATCGGTGCGCTGGATCATCGACTTGAACTCGGTCAGGAGCTTTGACGCCATCGACGGACTGATCTGGGACTGTCCATCGGCAACGGCACGGATCGCGGTCGCCACTTCGTCCGTGGAGATCTCTTTGAGGAGGTAGCCGGTGGCCCCCGCCTTGATGGCGTCGTAGAGATCGGCCTCCTCGTCGCTGATCGTCAGCATGATGATCTTCGCGCTCGGGGCCACCTCCTTGATGGAGGTACAGGCTTCGATACCGCCTCGACGCGGCATCCTCACATCCATCAACACGATGTCGGGCAGCAGGTCAGCGGCCTTGTCCACCGCTTCTGCACCGTCTCCCGCCTCGCCGACGACCTGGATGTCCTCCTCCTGGGCGAGGACGATCTCCAGCCCTCTCCGGAAGAGCGCATGGTCGTCCACCACGAGGACCCGGATCGGCTCGCCGCGGGAGCTGCCCGCGGCGGCCGGGTCGGCCCCGGCGACTCTGTCTCCGGCGTCGGCCGTGTGGTCGTGCACCGGCCCGAAGCTGTGCGCCATCGTTCCTCCCCCTGAAGGCAGTGGCCTGAAGGGCATGTCAGGTTGACCAACACCAGTGCATGGCGCACCGGTTGGCACTACACCGCCATGCTTTCATGCCCGGACCGCGAAACGGTGATCCTTTGGGTCGCACAGTGGTGCCCCTGACGGCGCACGGGGCGCTTCAGGGGCACCACGACTCCTGTTCAAAAGGGGAACGGCCGGGTCAGCCGCCGAGCGCACCTCCGGCGCCGCCGCCCTGGTCAGTGCCTGCCAAGGGGTCCGTCTCCAGGTGGATGACGCCGTAGTCGTAGGCGTGTCGTCGGTAGACGACACTGGGCTGCTTCGTCTCAGAGTCGACGAAGAGATAGAAGTCGTGCCCGACCAGCTCCATCTCGTAGAGCGCTTGGTCGAGTGTCATGGGTGCCGCCGTGTGGACCTTCTCGCGAACCACCAGCGGTCCTTCGCCCTGCACTTCGAGCGAGCCGATCTTGGTGGTGGGAATGGTCTCCGGCACCTCGGGTGCCGGGGGGCGGCCATTGGCGTCCAGTTCAGCAACGCCGGGAACCACATCCGCCACTTCGGCCGCCGACAGTCGTCCGTTGCCACGGCGGGTGTGGCGCTTGTCGTGCTGCTTGCGCAGCCGCGCCTCCAATTTGCCCGTGGCGAGGTCGAGAGCGGCATACGGGTCACCGGCCGCGGCCTCCGCACGGATCACAGGACCCCGGGAGTGAAGGGTGATCTCCACGCGGTCAGAACGCTCTGCCTGCCGCGGGTTGGGCTCCTTGGACACCTCAACGTCCAGGCTGATCACCTTGGCGTCGAGCTTCTGGATCTTGTCCAGCTTCAGCTTCTCGGCCACGTGCTTGCGGAACCGCTCGGGTACCTCGGTCTTGCGGCCCTTGACGACGATGTCCACGCAGAACTCCGTTCCCGGATTGCTCCGCTCGCTCATCAGCTGCGGAGCGTCTCCCTCTTGCACCAGACCTCGGTGATTACCGAAGTCTCGGACTAGGCGACTTTCACCTCCTCCTCCCCAGTCGACAAGATCCCCACCCCATCAACTTTCGAGGTTTCTCGTTGCCCCGAATCCCTGGCCAGAAGCCCGGCAGTGCATTCGATGGGGTACGGCCTCCTTATTCGCACGTCCTCACAACCGAACATAGCTCGATCGGACGGGTCTCGGCACCCGCTACCAGCGCGTACCTCCGTTTCAAGGTCTTTCATCTCTTACTACCTGCAACGTTGCGCGTACCCGATCAGTTCCGTTCTATTTCCAAGGAAACCGCTGGTGCCGCAACAACCGCCGCGCACGGCTGTGTGAATCCAGAAAGTGCCCCCGTATCCCCGGTCTCAATCCTGTGCTCATCCGTCGATCCTCCCCTCCTGCTCCTTCGCATCTCGCCCCGGACCCACGGCTCACTGGAAGACCCCGAGGGGGCCGCGCCGGAGACGTTTCCCCTTGGGGCGGGGAACCCGTCCGGGCGCTCGGCCTCACACTGCGGCCCGGACGACAGCACCCCACCCATAGACCGACTGATGACCCTCGCCCCTTCGGCCAGGGAGGCACCCGTAGTCATCACGTCATCCACCAGCACCGCTCTGCCCCCTGCCAGGAGCCGCCGGGCGCCCGGGACCAGCTCCAGTGCCCCCGCGAGATTCTGGGCCCGCTGCGCGGCTGTCAGGCCGGCCTGATCAAGGACTTCCCGCTGTTGGCGAAGTACCGGAAGAACCCGTGCTTCACATCCCCCGCGACGCAGCTCCCGCGCAGCGGCCAGGGCGATACGCCGGGTCGGGTCGTGGCCCCTGGCCCGCACCGCACGCCGGGCTGACGGCACGGGTACGAGAAGCAATGGCCCGACCGCACCCCGACCCGTCAGAGCGACAGCGCTCACGGCCCCCGCCAGGGCGAGGCCGAGCGGATGGGCCAGCCCCAAGGCCCCCCGCTCCTTGTGCGCAATGAGGAGCGCACGCACCTCATCGGCGTACGGCGCAGCCGCGTACACCGCAGGCAGACCCCTGGGCTCGGGGGTCGGCCTGGCACGGCGCGCAGCGGAGCCGTACAGCTCATGCGCGCACTCTTCGCACAGCGGCGTGCGGGGAGCACCACAGCCACCGCAGACGGCCGGCAGCACCAGGCCCGCGATCTCCTGCCACCACCCCCGCATGTCCCCACTGTGCCAAGGTCTCCGCGCCCCCGCCACCCCTGTGGATAACTCACCCAGTGATGCTCTGAGCTGCACATTTACTCAGAATGCATGACCCTGATGAATGAGGAGCACCGCGCACTGACCTACACCAGGCGCCCGGTCAACCGGGGTAGACGGGATGCGAGCCGGCCCCCTTGATCACCACCGTCTGCCAGCCCGACCCGGCGGGGAGCCGCACGATGCCGTCCCCGGACAGGGCCACCAAGGGACGCTGCTCGTCGTCGGATGCGGTAACCGCCGTCACGCTGTTCAACCCCGGCAGCACCGCAGAAGGCGAGCTGAAGCCGTTCGTCTGGATATAGCGCACCTGCTGGACTCCACCGGCTTCCTTGCCCACCACCACCAGGCGGCTGGGTCCGGCCCAGGAAACCGAGGTCACCGTCTCCATCTGGGGTGCTGCCGGACGGAGGTCGGCGACGGTGACCACCGGTGCGCTCTTGGGCCCCTTGCGCTCCACCCGGCCGATCTTCAGAGTCGTAGCGCCGCGCTCCTTCAACAGCAGGGCGATCCGCGTACCGTCCACGGAGACCTTCAGGGACTCGATCCGCGCGCCGTCGAGCCCCGGGGCGATGTTGACGGGTACGGGTGCGGTGGCGCCGCCCACGGACATCAGCAGCCGTGGATGCGCCGGGTCCCGGTCAGCGACCCACAGATCGCCGCGCCCGTCCCAGCTGGGGGCCGACAGCCGCTCGTCCCGACCCTTGCCCTTGCTCTGGACGAGCGTGGTCGCCGGGGCGTCGATCGAGGTGATCGGCGCGACGAACAGCTGACGAGCGTCCTGCGCGACCGCGGCTGCGATGGTCTCGTCACGGGCGACGGCAATCGGTCCCAGCGGCAACTGCCCCGCCCCCAGCGCCCCAGGTACGGGCTCGGGGGCCTCCTTCGCGTCGTCGGGCAGTAGGGCGAGGCGGCTCTTCTGGTCAACGAAGTACTGGTTGCCCGCCCGGGCGGCCGAGTGATCCGGCGCGTACCCGTCCTGCTGACCACTGTCGAGCACGCACAGTTGAGTGCCGTCGGAGCGCTGGAGCTCCACCTGGCCGATCCTCGTGGACGACAGGTCCTTGAGGGTGAAGAGGATCTGCGCAGCCATCTTGTTGCACTCCGGACGCCCGACGCCCGACGCTTTCTTGTTCAGCGGCACCTTCAACGCGTTCCGGTCGTCGATGGTCAACGACTTGACGCCTTCCTTCAGCGTCGTACCAGCCGGGAAGAACGATTCGACGACGGGCTTCAACCAGTTCGTCGGACCGTCGAGCAGGGCTTTGACCGACTGGGTCACCGGGTCCATCAAGGTCACCGGGTCCATCCGCTGACGGATGAAGATCGGGTCGGCGACGCGGTTGTTGCGCCCGGCGGCAAAGTAGTACTTGTTCACCGGAAGGTAGTTGCGCTGGAAGTCGGAGGCGCCGAGCACCAGGCCCGGAGGCAGGTTGTCGATGCGCCACTCCGGTCCCTCGGGGCCGTTCTGCGTGGAGAGGTGGATCGTCACCCGGTAGTCCGCCGGAGTGATCGCCTGGTAGGCGTGCTGGGCGTCCACGGCCGCGATCTGCTGTCCGAGCAGTGGGAAGTCCACTCCCGGGTTCTCGGGGGGACCCTGGATCGCATCGCCCAGATTGGGCGCCGAGGCCAGGACGATCGTCTGTGCCTCCGGCCGCCACTCCTTGGCCATGCCCGCGGAGAGATAAGTCCTCGCGGTGGCGAAGTTGGCGTCGTCGCTGGTCATCGCTTCGAGGAAACCGGCGACTATCTCACCGGGCTGAGCACCCGGCCGCGGCGGTACGGCGTCCACCCTGACTTGGGAGTCCGCACGCGGCGATGCCTTCACGGCACGAACGTCCCCGCTCTCGGGCATCGATGCGCACCCCGCGAGCAACATGCTGCCGCTACCGAGCACCACGCCGAGACGCAGCGTTCCGCGACGGCTCTTGCCTTGGCGTTCAACGCCCACGAGTCGTGTCCTCCTGGTCCGCGAACGTCTCCGCTGCGGCATCTTCCTGGCGCCCGCCTGCGGGGCGCGCCACCACCCGCGCGCCGCTTCCCGGCAGGGCAGCCGGATCGACCCCTGCGGGCGCGGTCCTCGGCGGCGGAGGTACCCGAGATGGTACGGACAACGGCGAGTGCGACGAGGCCGCCTGGGCGGGCAGGGGCGTCGACGAGCGTCCGTTCACCTTCGACTCCACGCCGTCGGCACGTGCGGTCACGGCCCGCTCACGGTTCTGGCGCGAGTCCTCGGGCTCCAGCGGTATCGGTGACCCGCGCAGCGGCTCGTCCGCCGTACGGGGCAGGGTCAACCGGAACTGGGAGCCTCCGCCCGGCTCGCCCCACGCCTGGAGCCAGCCGCCGTGCAGTCGAGCGTCCTCCACGGCGATGGAGAGGCCGAGCCCGGTGCCCCCGGTGGTGCGCGCCCTCGCGGGGTCGGCCCGCCAGAAGCGGTTGAACACCCGGGTGGCCTCGCCCGGCTTGAGTCCGACGCCGTAGTCCCGCACCGCGATCGCGACGGCTCCGCCCGCGACCGCCATCCGCACGACAACGTCACGGCCTTCCCCGTGCTCCACGGCGTTGACCACGAGATTCCGCAGCACCCGCTCTACCCTGCGGGCATCGGCCTCCGCCACCACGGGTTGCTCGTCACCGATCACGCGTATGCGCGTGCCCTTGCGGTCGGCCAGTGGCTCTGCCCCACCGATCACTCGACGAACGACCTCGCGCAGGTCTATGGCCTCCGCCTCCAGGGCAGCCGCCCCCGCGTCGAAGCGACTGATCTCCAGCAGATCGGAGAGCAGCGACTCAAAGCGGTCCAACTGGTCGCCCAGCAGTTCCGCGGAGCGGGCGGTCACCGGATCGAAGTCGCTCCGGGCCTCGTGGATCACATCCGCAGCCATGCGGACCGTCGTCAAGGGGGTGCGCAGTTCGTGGGAGACGTCCGAGACAAAGCGGCGCTGCATCCGTGACAACTCCTCCAGCTGCTGGATCTTGAGCTGGAGGTTCTGGGCCATCTTGTTGAAGGCTTCGCCGAGTCGCGCGATGTCGTCCTCGCCCGTGACCTTCATCCGCTCCTGGAGCCGCCCGGCCGAGAGCCGTTCGGCGATTCCCGCGGCCATCCGCACGGGCGTGACGATCTGCCGGACCACCAACCAGGCGATCGCTCCGAGCAGGACCACGACGAACAGACCGGCGGTCGCCAGAGTGCCCCTGACGAGGTTCAGGGACTGCTGCTCCTGCGCGAGCGGGAAGAGGTAGTACAGCTCGTACGGATTGTTCTCGATGTCGGTGAGCCGCGTGCCGACGACGAGCCCTGCCTGCGGTTCGCGTTCGTCGTCCTTGTACTTGATCTGGATGTAGGTCTCGTACGTTCCCGTGCTCTGACCGACGGTGGTGCGGAGCGTTTCGGGGATGGAGGCGACGTCGACGCCGCCGGAGGTGCGAGGACCGTGGTTGGGGCCGCCCTCACCGGCGGATTCGGGACTCAGCGCGACCACGTTGAACGCGCCCTGGCCACCGCTGGCGAGTTGTTCCACCAGATCGGACCGCCAGGAACTGGTGGCGGCCTGCCCGTCGCCGTCCGCGCCACCCGGGCCGGGCCCGAGCAGCGCGTTGGCCCGCTCCCGGGCCACGGCGAACCCGCCGGCGGCCTGGCTCTGGGCTGCT
This sequence comes from Streptomyces sp. NPDC005963, assembly GCF_040638655.1. NCBI lineage: Bacteria > Bacillati > Actinomycetota > Actinomycetes > Kitasatosporales > Streptomycetaceae > Streptomyces > Streptomyces sp. NPDC005963. The sequence goes on from NZ_JBEXVD010000017.1 coordinate 163,321, forward strand.
TTGCCCTTCGCGTCGAGCAGACCGTTGCGCACCTGCCCGATCACGACGAATCCGAGCAGGACGACCACGCCCAGTGACATCAGCAGGGTGGTGACCACGATCCGGAGCTGGATGTTCCGACGCCAGAGCCGTACTGCCGGCAGCAGCGGACGCCGCACCCAGCGCATGAGGAGACGCACCAGAAGACGTCCGGGCTCACCGTCCCGATCCGACCGGCCGCCTTGCAGCAACCGGCCGATTCGCGACGGCCATGATTCCGTTCCGGCAGTCCGCCCCGTACGGACTCCCGGCTGCCCGGGCGGCGGAGCGACACTGCCGTGAGGCATATCAGCTCGGCCCGGCCTTGTAACCGACACCACGGACGGTCACCACGATCTCCGGACGCTCAGGATCCTTCTCCACCTTGGAGCGCAGCCGCTGTACGTGGACGTTCACCAGCCTGGTGTCAGCCGCGTGACGGTAGCCCCACACCTGCTCCAGCAGGACCTCACGGGTGAACACCTGCCACGGCTTGCGGGCGAGCGCGACGAGGAGGTCGAACTCAAGCGGGGTGAGTGCGATCGACTGGCCTTCCCGCTTCACCGAGTGGCCGGCCACGTCGATGACGAGGTCCCCGATGGCCAACTGCTCGGGTGCGGGCTCCTCCGACCTGCGCAGCCTCGCCCTGATCCTGGCCACCAGCTCCTTCGGTTTGAACGGTTTGATGATGTAGTCATCGGCACCGGACTCAAGGCCCACGACGACGTCCACCGTGTCGCTCTTGGCGGTGAGCATCACGATCGGCACGCCGGACTCGGCCCTGATCAGACGGCAGACTTCAATGCCGTCCCGCCCGGGGAGCATGAGGTCCAGCAGTACAAGATCCGGCTTGGCTTCACGGAAAGCGGCAAGTGCCTTGTCACCGTCCGCTACAAAAGACGGCTCGAAACCTTCACCACGCAGCACAATCCCGAGCATCTCGGCCAGTGCGGTGTCGTCATCGACGACAAGGACTCGTCCCTTCATAAACGACATCATCCCATTAGCTAATCGTTACCTGGCGTGACCTGACACACAGCTCCGCAATTCCGTCCCCGGTGACGGGGGACAACACCCCCGACTCGGTGACGATTGCCGTCACCAGCTCGGGCGGTGTGACATCAAACGCAGGGTTGTACGCAGGTGTCCCCAGCGGCGCCACTGACCTTCCCACGGCCGCCCCCGGCCCGGCGGACGACAGCTGCGGGGCAGCCACGTCCGTCACCTCGTGGCTGGACCGCTGTTCCACCTCGATCCCGGCTCCGTCCGGCGTATCCAGGTCGATCGTCGTCGTGGGTGCGACGACCACGAACGGCACATGGTGGTAGCTGGCCAGGACGGCGAGCGGGTAGCTTCCGACCTTGTTGGCCACCGAGCCGTCCGCGGCTATGCGGTCGGCACCGATCAGCACGGCATCGACCTCGCCGGCCGCGAAGAGCGAACCCGCTGCATTGTCGGTGAGCAGGGTGTACGCCAGTCCGTTGCGCGCCGCCTCGTAGGCGGTCAATCGCGACCCTTGCAGCAAGGGCCGCGTCTCGTCCACCCACAGTCTGCGCAATCGACCCTCACGATGGGCGGCGAGCGCCACGGCGAACGCGGTCCCCTCGCCGCCGGAGACCAATGCTCCGGTATTACAGTGAGTGAGAATCCGGTAGCTGCCCCCCGCCGTCAGTTCATCGAGCAGTGCGAGCCCGTGCCTGGCCATGCTGGCGCTGGCCTCCGCGTCCTGCTGGTGCAGCTTCCTGGCTTCCGCGAGCGCCGCCCGAGCCGGCTCCACGTCGCCGGTCACAGCCGCCGCGCGATGGGCGGCCACGGCCCGTCGTACCCCGTAGGCCAGATTCACCGCGGTGGGCCGCGAGTGCTCCAGCAACGACGCGGCCTCCTCGACGTCGTACCCACGTGCGGCGGCGAGCGCCACGCCATAAGCACCGGTGATGCCCAGAAGCGGAGCTCCCCGTACGGCGAGCGACCTGATCGCCTGCACCAACGCAGGCACATCGGTACAGACCAGTTCGATCTCCTCGACGGGCAGCCGCGTCTGGTCGAGAAGCACCACCACGGGCCCGTCGGGCGACTCGTCCCAACGGACCACGGAGAGCCTGGGCGGTTCGCCGCGGGCCGGGTTTTGCGCGTACTGATCAGCCATCCGCCCAGTCTGCCTGGTGAGGCACCGACATTGAAGGAGAGAAGGAGATACGGGGGCCCACCCGTCGAACGGTCCCGCGTGGCACGATGGCTGCCTGCCTGCCGAACTGATACGCGGACAGGCCCTGCGCACGAGCCGGCTCTGCAAGCCGGTCCCCAACCCGAGCCATGAGGTGGAAGACCGTGAACGACACTCCGGGCTGGGCTTCGCCCGGATCGGCTGACTCCGGCGAACAGGATGCCGGAGTACCCCGGCCCGCCGGGCCCGCCGACGAGAACGGCCCCGCTTCCAAATGGTCGACCAAACAGCCCCCGGCCGGGCAGTGGTCCGCCCCTTCCGGTCCTCCCGGGCAGAACCAGCACGGTGCCACGCCTCCGCCGGGGTGGGGTGGCCGTCCACCGCACGGCGGCTGGGGACCGCAATCCGCCGCCAAGCCGGGAGTCATCCCCCTGCGCCCGCTGGGCGTCGGTGAGATCCTCGACGGCGCCGTCTCCACTCTGCGCGCGCACTGGCGCACGGTTCTCGGCATCACCATCACGGTCTCGGTGATCTCTCAGACCGCCACGATCCTCGGCGAGCGCTATCTGCTGCCCGAGCCGCCCGCGATCGACAAGGACGCGGACGACGCCGAGACCCTGGCAGCGGCGATCGACGCCAGTACCGCCACCCTGAGCTACACCGCCGCCGTCACGTTGATCGCCACCCTCTTCACGACAGCCCTGCTCACCGTGGTCATCAGCCGCTCGGTCCTGGGGCGTCCGGTGACGCTCGCCGAATCCTGGCGCGAGGCCCGGCCCCGACTGGCCCACCTGTTCGGGTTGACCCTTCTGCTTCCGCTGATGGCAGGCGGCATCATGTTCGTGGCCGTACTCCCCGGGCTGGTGGTGGGTGGTCAGGCCGGAGTGGCCCTCGCGGTGTTCGGAGGTCTCGTAGCCCTCCCCGCCATCGTCTGGCTGCTGATCAGATTCGCTCTCGCCTCGCCTGCGCTGATGCTGGAACGGCAGGGCGTCTTCGCCTCAATGCGCCGCTCCGCCAAACTCGTCCAGGGTGCCTGGTGGCGGACCTTCGGCATCCTCAGCCTGACCGTGGTGCTGACGCTCCTCGTATCGATGATCATCGCGATCCCGTTCAGCATGGCCGCCTTCGCCGTGGACGGAGACGGACTCAGTGGTCTCCTGACCGATGACGCCCCGGACTTCGGCTGGCCGTTCCTGATCATCACCGGCATCGGAGGGGTCATCTCCTCCTCCATCACCTATCCGATCTCCGCCGGAGTGACGGCCCTGCTCTACATCGACCAACGGATCCGCAGGGAAGCCCTGGACATCGACCTCGCCCGGGCCGCGGGCGTCCCCGGGTACGGTGACCCGTCGCTCGACAGCGGGCACAGGAGCTGATGGGGTGCTCGTCCCGCGGGGTGTGACCACGGCACGGCACCACGTCCGCGCCGGCGACGACATGCCAGTGGACACCCCCCGCACACCTGCCCGCGAAGCCGCCGAGCGGGAACTGTCCAAACCCGAGTACCACGAGAACGATCCCAACCTGCTCCAGAGGGCAATCGACCGCTTCTGGGAGTGGATCGGCGATGTGCTCACCTTCTCCGCGACCACCCCTGGCGGCATCGTCGGAGTGACCGTCATCGTTCTCGTGGTGCTCGCCCTGCTCTTCGCCCTCTGGAAGCGACTCGGGCCGCCCCATCGGGCTCTTCGTTCAACGGTTCCCCTCTTCGCGGACTCCCCGCGCAGTGCGGCTGAACACCGCGCGGCAGCCGATGCCCATGCGGCCTTGAACGAGTGGGCCCCGGCCGTCCAGGAACGCATGCGTGCCATCGTCCGCTCCCTGGAGGAACGGGCGCTGCTGGATCCGCGCCCAGGTCGAACGGCCAACGAAGCAGCCGCAGAAGCCAGCCTTTCGCTTCCGGCACACTCCCAGGGGCTGCACTTCGCCGCCACGGCGTTCGACGAGGTGACGTACGGCGGCCGTACCGGTAGCCACGACACGCACCTGCGCCTGCTGGAACTCGACACCGCCCTGGAAAGCGCCAGGCCCCGGTTGACCAGTCCCACCCACCATGAGGTCGGATGACAGGGACCACTCCGGGTACGACGTCCATGTCCCTCAGCACCCGCCAGATGTGGACCCGCACGCGTGGACTGCTGCTCGCCCTCCTGATCATCGTGGCCGGCGGCATCACCGCGGCTGCACTGCGTTCCGACGGATCGCGCGGCGTCCTCGACCCGCGCTCCGCCGAGCCCCTCGGTAGCCGTGCGATCGCCGAACTCCTCGATGACCGAGGCGTCTCCACCCAGGTCGTCACCACCCTCGATGAGGCCACCGCCGCCGCAGGTAGGGACACGACCCTGCTGGTGACGAGCCCCGACATGTTGACCGACGAGCAACAGCAAGCCCTGTACTTCGCCACTGACCCGTCCGGAGGGCGCACCCTTCTCCTGGCCCCCGGACCGGAGTCCGTCATCACACTGGCTCCGGGCGTCCACACGAACACCGCAGGGCGCGTAGCCCCCAAAGCTCCGCAGTGCACCTTCCCGGCGGCACGCAGGGCAGGCACTGCCGACCTCGGTGGAAGGAGCTACACGACCGGGACGACCGCCGGCTTCGACGGTTGTTATCCCAGCGGCAACCAGCCCACCCTGCTCCGCCTGGACGCACCCCATCAAGGCGACACCGTGCTGCTCGGCTCGGCCGACATCCTCTACAACGATCGTCTGGCGGAACACGGCAACGCCTCTCTCGCACTCCAACTCCTCGGCTCCCGCGAACATCTCGTCTGGTACCTCCCCTCACTCCACGACGGCTCCACCGGGGCACACAGCGACGACGGCAAGAGCACGTTCTTCGACCTCATCCCTCCCGGTTGGCTCTGGGCAACGCTCCAGCTCACCTTCGCAGCCGTTCTGGCTGCCGTCTGGAGAGGTCGTCGCCTTGGCCCTCTCGTCACCGAGCGACTCCCGGTGGCCGTTCGCGCCTCAGAAGCCACGGAGGGTCGCGCTCGGCTCTACCACCAGGCAAACGCCCGCGACCATGCGGCAGCCGTCCTACGGTCCGCCGCCCGAAGCCGACTGGCCACGCTCCTGAAAGTGCCCTCGTCCGAGGCCCACTCAATCGCCGTGCTGATCCCCGCTGTCGTCGCCCGCGCCGGCGCTGATACGGATCCCGCTTCTCTCCTCTTCGGCCCCGCACCGTCCGACGATGCCGGCCTCGTCCACCTGGCAGACCAACTCGACGCCCTCGAAAGAGAGGTACGACTTTCATGAGCGCCCCGACCCCCGAGGCAGCCGATCATTCGGATCGCGCCCGTGCCTCACTAGAGGCCCTGCGCACCGAAATCGCGAAGGCAGTGGTCGGCCAGGACCCAGCTGTCACAGGGCTCGTCGTCGCCCTGCTCTGCCGAGGCCACGTCCTCCTCGAAGGGGTGCCCGGCGTCGCCAAGACCCTCTTGGTTCGCGCCCTGGCCGCAACCCTGGAACTCGACACCAAGCGTGTCCAGTTCACCCCGGACCTCATGCCCAGCGACGTCACGGGTTCACTGGTCTATGACGCCCGTACCGCCGACTTCTCCTTCCAACCGGGGCCCGTGTTCACCAACCTCCTCCTCGCTGACGAAATCAACCGAACACCCCCCAAAACCCAGTCCTCGCTTCTGGAAGCCATGGAGGAACGCCAAGTCACCATCGATGGGACGGCGCGTCCGCTCCCGGAGCCCTTCCTGGTCGCCGCGACCCAGAACCCCGTCGAGTACGAAGGCACGTACCCCCTGCCCGAAGCCCAACTCGACCGCTTCCTACTGAAGCTGACGGTGCCTCTCCCCTCACGCGAGGACGAGATCCAGGTCCTGACCCGCCACTCTCAGGGCTTCGACCCACGCGACCTTCAGGCCGCCGGCCTGCGGACCGTCGCTGATGCAGCGGATCTGGAAGCGGCTCGCGCCGCTGTCGCCAAGACGGCGGTCTCAGCCGAGATCACCGGATACGTCGTCGATATTTGTCGCGCCACTCGTCAATCCCCCTCACTAGCCCTCGGCGTGTCCCCCCGAGGGGCAACAGCGCTTCTCTCCACCGCACGCGCATGGGCCTGGCTCACCGGCCGGGACTATGTGATCCCCGACGATGTGAAGGCACTGGCCCTGCCGACACTTCGTCACCGGATCCAGTTGCGGCCCGAGGCGGAGATGGAAGGGACCACCCCGGACTCGATCATCACCGCAATCCTCAGCCACGTACCCGTACCCCGCTGAGACGAGCACCATGGCCCTCACCGGACGAACTGCGCTCCTCGCCGCTCTCGGCTCTCTCCCCGTGGGCATGCTCGCGCCCAGCTGGGCCGGCATGCTTGCCGTGAACGCCCCCCTCTCACTAGCAATCTTGTGCGACTACCTCCTCGCCGCGCCAGTGCGAACGCTCCGATTCACCCGAACTGGTGATACAACTGTTCGATTGGGTGAGCAGGCCGATGTACAACTCATCGTCTCCAACCCCTCCACCAGGCCACTTCGCGCACAGGTCAGGGATGCCTGGCCACCCAGCAGTTGGACCCCGGGTACGGAGCAGGCAGCGTCTCGGAAACGGCTGAGGGTCCCGGCAGGTGAGCGACGGCGTCTCAGCACCGCCCTCCGTCCGACGCGCCGTGGCGACCGTCGAGCAGAGCTCATCACCGTCCGCTCCCACGGCCCGCTGGGTCTTGCCGCGCGGCAGGGCAACCACAGGGTCCCTTGGACGGTCCGTGTCCTTCCGCCCTTCACCAGCCGCAAGCACCTACCGTCCCGTCTCGCCCGGTTGAGGGAACTCGACGGCCGTACAAGCGCCTTGCTGCGCGGTCAGGGCACCGAATTCGACAGTCTGCGCGAGTACGTGGCAGGTGACGACACCCGCTCCATCGATTGGCGCGCAACAGCGCGACAGGCAACGCTCGCGGTCCGAACATGGCGGCCTGAGCGAGACCGTCACATTCTCATCGTCCTCGACACCGGGCGAACGTCAGCAGGGCGAGTCGGTGACGTGCCACGACTGGACGCCTCGATGGACGCTGCACTGCTCCTCACGGCTCTCGCCTCACGTGCCAGTGACCGGGTGGGACTTCTGGCGTACGCCCGTCGTGTCCGGGCCCAGGTTCTGGGGAGGTCAGCACGGGAACTCATGCCGGCGATGGTCGACGCCCTCGCACCGCTGGAGCCGGAACTCGTGGAGACCGATACCCGCGGGCTCGCCACCGCGGCCCTCAAGAGCGCGCCGAGAAGGTCGCTGATCGTGCTTCTCACCGGCCTGGACGCCGCCCCGATCGAGGAGGGGCTACTCCCTGTCCTCCCTCAGTTGGTACAGCGCCACACAGTGGTCGTCGCATCCGTCGCAGATCCAGAAGTCCAAAGAATGTCGTCGAAGCGGGGCGACGTTCGAGCGGTGTACGGGGCAGCTGCCGCACTTCAGGCTCTGGAACAGCGTCGTCGAACGGCACAGCAGCTTGAGAGGTGCGGCGTTACGGTTGTGGACGCGTCACCGGAGCTTCTTGCTCCTTCTCTCGCTGACACCTATTTGGCTTTGAAGGCAGCTGGCCGGCTCTAGGGTCCGCTCAGGACTGCACTCAAGATCCACCACATAACCAGGCCAGTCCCCCACTCGCCATAAAACCCCATGGCGACTGTCACCAGCACAGGGAAAATACGGGTGAAACGCAAAATGGGCCCTGTACCGTCACGGTACAGGGCCCATCTCGCAATAATTGTTCGGCGGCGTCCTACTCTCCCACAGGGTCCCCCC
>NZ_JBEXVD010000018.1:0-6500 GCF_040638655.1 Streptomyces sp. NPDC005963
GGTTCTGCCTCCGGGGGGTTGGGGGTTCCGTCCTCAAGCGCCGGACGGGCTGGGGGTGCTTGGGTTTTGGGGGGCTGGGTTTTGGGGGGTCCGGGGGCGGGTTTGGGGTGGGGTGCGGGTGGTGGGGGTGCTTTCGGGCGTGACTCCTCAGCGTCGGCGGCCCGAAGCTGATCCGTAGGCGTCAGCTCTGGATGCCGCCGACGCTTCCGGGGACACCCCCTGCGCGCCCCCAGAACACCAGCCGACAGGCTCCGGGGCCCTCGGCCCGGTCCACGGGTCCGGGTTTGGAAGAGGGACATTCCCTGCGCGCCCCCAGAACGCTAGCCAGGGGTTCGGGGCCCTCGGCCCGGTCCGCGGGTGCGGGTTCGGGTGGGGGCAGGGGCTCGCGCTCAGAACGCCGGCCGGCAGGTTTCGGGGTCGCCGGTCTGGTCCACGGGTGCAGGCGTTGGGGTGGGGTTAGCGCTGTGAACGTGTCCGGTCACAGCACTAGGTGAGGGTGAGGCGTTGGGGTTGGAGGCCCAGGACGAGGGTGGACAGGGCGCGGTCGATGTCCGCTCCCAGGTACCAGTCGCCCGTGTGATCCACGCTGTACACCCGGCCCGACGAGTCGATCGCCAGCACCGCCTGGTCGTCCCCTTCCGCCCCCAGCGGTGCGATTTCCGTGTCCAGCGCGCGCCCGAGGTCGGAGAGGGTGCGTGCCAGATGGAGGCCGGCGAGCGGGTCGACGCGTACCGCGAGGGGGGCCGTCTGGCGCCCCGGGCCGGGGGCGGTGATGCAGAGGCCGCCGAACTCGGCCCATGCCTCGACCGCCGCCGGGAAGACCTTGTGCTGGTGTCCCGCCGGGGACTCGTAGGCCCGCAGGCTGTCCGCCCACTGTTCGGCGATCTTGATGTCCCAGCGGCCGGGCTGCCAACCCGACTCGCGCAGCGCGGCGTCGACGGCGACGGGGAACCGGGTCGTACTGAGTCGTTCGGACATCGGTGCGGATTCAGCCGTTCTCGTTCGTGGACGGGCCCACCGCTCGTACGCCGAAGTGGTCGAGCATCGGCGTACAGGAGCGGCACGGTGGTGCGTAGCTGCCGTGCAGGGGATCACCGTCCTCGCGGATTCTGCGTGCCGTCAGTTTCGCCTGTTTGAGCGCCCGTTTGGCCTCGCTGTGGCTAAGTGGCCTGCGGCGGGCCCGTTTGGAGCGCTTGCCTTCGGCGTTGGCGAGATGGCGCGAGAGCAGGATCGCCTCGGGGCAGCGGCCGGTGAAGCGCTCCCGCTGGCCGCTGGGGAGCCGGTCCAGGAAGTCCTGGACGAGGGGGTGGAGCACAGGTGGCTGGTCGCCCTTGCCCGCCGTGGACTTCAGCGTCTCTCCCTGCACGGAGAGTGCGGCTGCGACAGCTGGCAGGATGCCGTCCCTTCGATGGTTCAACGCGGGCGCGGGCACCTCATCGGTGCTGCTCCAGCTGAGACGAGGGTCACTTGTGGTGACCGGTTGACCTGACTGCGCTGTGTGCATGGTGTCGCTGTCCCCTCCCGTGCACTCCCCCGAGTTGGGTGAACACCTTGCCAAACGCGGTGCGGGGTGTGGAAGCGGGGTGGGTGAAACGTGTCCGCTCGTCGTCTTTCGGTCACTCGACCGTGACGGTTGGTGACGGCAGAAGGGTGACCCGGGAGGACCGGTACTGCCCCTGGGCCCACCCGCATAGGCTGTCCCGAACAGTCGGAAGCCAGCAGGGGGCAGATCGCCATGACGACAGGTCGGCAAGGGCTGGGGGCACCGCCCGGCCCCCAGGGGCACGCCGCGCCATCGAACGGTCCTGTGCACGTCGCACCGCCGAACGCGGCCTACGCCGGTCAGATCGTGTACTTCCCCGACCCGGTGCGGGCCGCCCGCCATCCGCGCGGTGTGCGGATCGACGCCGACGGCTACCCCGACTTCTCGCCGTACGCCCGTGCCGTCGCGGAGATCGCCGAGCCGCCGCAGGGCTTCGGCATCGACGAACTGCGGCTCACCGACTACGTATCGGCGAACGCGGCCCTCCACGCGAGCCGCCACGAGTTGTGGGACACGCTTCCGGCCGTGGCCACCCCGCACGGTTGGACCTGGCATCACGTCCGCGGTACGCGGCGGCTCCAGCTGATCCCCGTCGAGGTGAAGGCGCTGCTGCGCCACCACGGCGGGCTGACCACCACCGCCGTCGACCACCACAAGCGGGGCACCCGCCCGCTCCAGGAGACCAGGCCCGCGCATTTCGGGCTCCCCAAGGGCGTCCTGTCCGTCACTGAGCAGCAACTCCTCGGTGTGGAGGAGGAGCTGGGATACCGGCTGCCGGGCGCGTACCGCTCGTTCCTGAAGGCCGCGGGCGGCTGTGCTCCGGTGGGCGTGGCGCTTGACGCCGAACTCGGTCTGCTGGTCGACCAGCCCTTCTTCACCGTGCGGGACGAGGCCGCCGCCAACGATCTGGTGTACGCCAATAAGTGTCTGCGCGACCATCTGACCAAGGACTTCCTGGGCGTCGGTTTCGTCCAGGGCGGCATCCTGGCCGTGAAGGTCAGGGGGGCGCAGACGGGCTCGGTGTGGTTCTGCGCCTACGACGACGCGCGGGACCAGGACGGCTGGCACATACAGGACCGCGTGGATCGCCTGCTGTTGCCGTGCGGCGCCGACTTCGACGGGTTCCTGAAGCGGCTCGCCGGCAGTCCGCCCGAGTTGGAGACGGTGGCCAATCTGATGGTGGACGGCGGCTTCGCGTACGCCGTCCCGAGCACGGACGGGGAGTGACGCTCCGATGGTGACCTTTGCCCAGGCGCAGGAGCGTGCGGAAGAGTGGATCAACGGCGATATGCCCGTCTACCAGCACCGTGAGGTGCTGGTCCGTGAATTCGATTGGGGCTTCGTCGTCTGGGCGGAGGACCGCGAGGACGTGGCGACCCCCGACGGGGGCCAGCAGCGCCTGGTGATCGCCCGGGACAGCGGTGAGGCGACGCTCTGGCCGGGACTGGCGATCGGTGAGGTGATCAGGCGGTACGAGGAGGAGTACGGCTCTCGGGCCTCGGTTCCCGCGGACACACCGCCACCGCCCCAGCGCATCGACCTCAACCAGACGTCGTTCCTGCTCACACCGCCCGAGTGGCTCCAGGACGCGGCGGATCGGCTCGGGACATCAGGGGGGCAGCCGGCGGCCGGGGGCACCACTTCGTCCGAAGGTGCCGGAGTCGGACAGCAGGACCCCGCACCGCTGCCGGTGGCGGGACAGGACGGGTCGACTCCCGTGGCTGCGCCTTCGGGCGGGACGGGAACAGGCGGGACCGGAACGGGCGGCGGTTCGGGAGCCGTCTTCGTACCGGCGGATGCGCCGCTCGGTGCCACTCCCGCCACCCCGGTCGCCGCCGATGCCCGGCCGTCCGCGAGCGTCCCCGTGTCCGCCGCCGAACCCGGGTCTGGGTCTGGGGCTTCGGGGTCTGCGGGGTCTGCGGGTGGGCCCGTGCGGCAGCCGCAGGACACGCCCCCGCCGGCCGCCGGTCCCGGTGAGCACGGTGGGTCGGGTTCGCTGCCCGGGGCGTACGCCCGCCCGGTGGGAGCGCCCCCTTCACAGGGTGGAAACCCGTCGCAGGGCGGTGGTGCGTCGCAGGACGGCACCGTCTGGCTGGCCGCCGACGGGGGAGAGCGTGAGCGGACCCCGTCCCACGGCAGGTCCTGGACGGACACCAGTTCCGTGGACACCGACGACGCTTCCGTACCGCTGCCCGACACGGTCTTCGCGCCGCCCGTCGCCGGTGTGGACGACGACGGCACGCCTCCCTCCGGCGTCGGCCCGGACGCTCCGACCGCGCTGATGTCCGGCGGCAGCCAGTTGCCGCAGACGTTGCGGCAGGAGTCGACCGGGGCACTTCGGCCGCCGACCGGTGGTGCGGCCGACATAGCGGAGGCCGCGACGAGCAAGGCCCAACGGCCGTCGCGCCCCTCGCGCGGCGGTGGCCCGGCCACTCCGCCGCCCCCGGGACCGCCCCCCGGCGTTCCGGGGGCCCCGGCGCCTCCCGGTCCGCCGGGACCGCCTCCGGGCTCCACACCGGCCGCCCCCGGCACTCCCGCCAACGGCTATCTGCCGACGCAGTTGACGCCGCAACTCCCCTCGGAGCAGTCCGCCAGGCCCGGACCCCCCGCGCCTCCCGGCCCGCCCGGACCGCCGCCGGGCGCGACCCCGCCGCCCGGCGGGGTGCACCACGCGGCGACGATGCTCGCCGACCCGAGCCAGCCCGGCTTCGGGGGCCCCGGCGCACCCCCGCCCCCCGGCCCGCCGGGACCGCCGCCAGGCTCTCTGCCGGGGAACGGGCCCTCCCCGTACGGCTATCCGCAGCCGCCGCCCGGTGTGCCGACCGTGGGCCCCGGCTACCAGGCCGTACTGCGCTACCGCGCGCCCGACGGTTCCGAGGCACAGTTGATCCGTCGGTCGGCGCCCGGTACGCCGCACCCCGAGTGGCAGATCCTGCACGAGTTGCGTGCGCTGAACGTGCCGCCGCAGCAGGTGCTGGAACTCCACACCGAGTTGGAGTCCTGCCAACTGCCGGGCGGCTACTGCGCCCGGATGATCAAGGAGACCTGGCCGCAGGCCCGGATCACCAACATCGCCCCGTACGGCCGCGACCACGCGGGCCGGCAGCAGGGGATGCAACAGCTGTTGACCCACCAGGGCGAACTGCACCAGGTGGCGGACGGCCCCGCCAGGCCCGCCCCGGTGCGGGCGCCGTTGCCGCACGTGCAGCCCGCTCCTGCGGTGCCTCCGCAGGCGGTGGCCCAGGAGTTGGTGTCCGCGTTCGGGCCCCAGGGCATCTGCCGGTTCGACCAGCGGGCCGTTTCGCGTCAGGGTGTGCCCGAGGTCGTGGCGGCGACCTTGGTGTGGGCGGGCCTGCCGGGCGACTTCAACCCGTTCTTCTGGGCCCAGCCGGCGCATCCGGTGGTGCCGACCCTCGCGGAGCTCGCCGCCCAGCGTCAGGTGCAGGCCGCGATGGACGCGGGTTCCTACCTGGTGGTGGGCAGTGACTTCGGTCGGGCCATCTGTGTCCAGTACGGCACCGCCCACATCGTGGCGGTACCCGTGGAGGCGGGCCCCGGAGGGCAGCCGACGGCGCCGCAGTTCGTCAACAGTGGGCTGCCGGAGTTCGTCCGCTGCATGGCGTTGCTCGGCCGGATGTGGCGCTTCCGCTATGGCCTGAATCCGGAGCAGGCCGGCCGTTGGACCGTCGACTTCCAGGCACAGCTGGCATCTCTCGACCCGGCCGCGCTGTCGTCGCCTGAGAACTGGTGGTCGGTACTGCTGGAACAGATGTGGGACGGTTTGCTGTAGTCCCGCCGTATCGTGCCCGGGCGTCCGATCCGTTGTGATGGATCGGACGCCCCTTGGGTTTTTCTTTGGGCGGGTAGCGCATCCTTAGACCGATATGGACAGGTGGAGTGTCGCTTTCTCGGCGCTTTACCAGAATCCGGGATGATATGTGCAAAATCGCGGAAGGGGCTTGAAGGATGAGTGCCGCATCAGTGTCGCCTCATGGCTTCGCCGTCGTACGCCGTGGCTACCGGATGGAGCAGGCCGACGCGCACGTCGACGCCCTGTCCCAGGACCGGGACGAGGCATGGGAGCGCGCGGCTCGGCTGACCGTACTCGCCAAGGAGATGGAGGCGGAGGCGACCCAACTGCGTGAGACGGTCGCGACGCTCGCTCCCCAGACGTACGCGGCGATGGGCGAGCGCGCCCAGCGGCTGCTGGCCCTCGCCGAGGAGGAGGCGCAGGACGTACGGGGAAGTGCGCACGCCGCCGCCCGGTCGACGGCGGACGCGGCCGATGCGGAGGCCCGACGGTTGCGCGGTGAGGCCCGCGAGGAGGCGGACCGACTGCTGGCCCAGGCCAACGAGGAGGCCGAACGGACACTGCACGCCGCTCAGAAGGCCGCGGACGACGCCCTTCGGGAGGCCCGCGACGAGGCGCAGGACCTGCGGGACGAAGCCGTTGCCGGCTGGCAGGACATGCGCGACCGTGCCGAGGCCCTGTTGTCCGACCTGGAGTCCCAGCAGTCGGCGCGGTGGGAGGCGGACAGCCGTGAACTCGCCGCGCACCTCGCCGAGCAGGAGGCCCGGCACACGGAGTTGGCGACACTGGCGGACAGTGTCCTCGCGAAGGCCAAGCGTGCCCTCGCCGAGACGGAGGAGAAGGCGCGGCACGATCAGGAGGACGCGGATGCCCGCGCGGCCGAGTTGATCTCGCAGGCCAGGGTCCAGGAGGAGCGGACCACTCGCGAAACGGAACGCATCCTGCGTGAGCACGAGGAGTCCCGCGAGGAGATGCAGGCCCACATGGCGCATGTGCGCAGCAGTCTGGCCGCGCTGACGGGAAGGGCTCCGACCGAGGGGTGACGACCGCCCTGTTCGTGTGCTGTCCGAGTTCAGGGGGCGGCGGGTGGTGCTCACTGGGACGAGTCGGCCCGTGACGTGTCCTGCGGCAGTTCTCAGGAGTCGG
>NZ_JBEXVD010000018.1:6596-157736 GCF_040638655.1 Streptomyces sp. NPDC005963
TCGGCCCGTGACGTGTCCTGCGGCAGTTCTCAGGAGTCGGCCGGTGACGTGTCCTGCGGCAGTTCTCAGGAGTCGGCCGGTGACGTGTCCTGCGGCAGTTCTCAGGAGTCGGCCGGTGACGTGTCCTGCGGCGCCGGGGTCTCGTCGATCACCGGGAACCGTCGCGGGGCGATGAACAGCAGCGCCATCAGGGCGAGTACGGCGGCGATGGCGGCGCCCACGTAGACGTGTTCGACTGCGGCGTCCACCGCGCGCCGCAGTCGTTCCGTCGCCTCGGTGGTGAGGGACGCGGGGTCCTCCAGAGCGGTGGAGACGGCGTCGAGGTCCCCGGCCCCGCCCAGCCGTGCGGCCAGTACGCCATTGGCCACCGCACCGAACACCGCTGCTCCCACGCTCTGACCTATCTGGCGGTAGAAGAGGACGGACGCGGTGGCCGTGCCGCGCTCCGACCAGCCGACGGTCGCCTGTACGCCGACGATCAGCGGGAGTTGGAAGAAGCCGAGCGCCGCGCCGAGGAGCAGCATCAGCAGGGCGGGCTGCCAGGGGGAGCCCGGATAGGGGAGCAGGGGGAAGACCGCGAGGATCAGTGAGGCGATCCCGATGCCGATCATGGCGGTCGTCCGGATGCCGATGCGGTTGTAGAGGCGGCTGGAGTTGGCGGCGGCGATCGGCCAACTGATCGTCATCACGGAGAGGACGAATCCCGCGGCGACCGGCCCGAGGCCCAGGACGGACTGGGCGTAGGTCGGCAGGAACACGATCGGGGCGATCATGACGAGCCCCAGTGCGCCCAGTGCGAGGTTGACGGCGGCGATCGTCCGTCTGCGCCACACCCACCCCGGGAGGATCGGGTCGGCCGCCCTCCGCTCCACCACGACCGTGAGGGCGATGCACAGCGCGCCCGCGGAGAACAGTGCCACGGAGGTGGTGGAGAGCCAGGGCCAGGCGATGCCTCCCTGGACGATGGCGATCAGCAGACAGGACCCGGCGGCGAAGACGAGCAGTGCGCCCTGCCAGTCGACGGCCGGGCGGGTGGTCGGCTTCGGGCGGGCGGGTTCATGGAGATGGCGGTAGATCAGCCAGAGCGCGGTCAGGCCGATGGGCAGATTGACCAGGAAGATCCAACGCCAGTCCGTGTAGGTGGCGAGCAGCCCGCCGATCGCGGGTCCGGCTATCGCCGAAGTCGCCCAGACCGTGGAGAGCCTGGCCTGGATCTTCGGCCGTTCCTTCAGTGGATAGAGGTCCGCGGCGATGGTCTGCACGGTGCTCTGGATCGCTCCGCCGCCCAGGCCCTGGACGATGCGGAACGCGATCAGCGAGGCCATGCTCCAGGCGGAGGCGCACAGCACCGTACCGATCAGGTAGATGACGATGCCCGAGACGAGGATGGGCTTGCGGCCGAGGGTGTCGGAGAGCTTGCCGTAGATGGGGATGGTGACGGTGAGGGTGAGCAGATAGCCCGAGAAGATCCAGGAGAAGAGGGAGAAGCCGCCGAGGTCGCCGACGATCTGGGGGACGGCGGTGGAGACGATGGTGCCTTCGAGTGCGGCGACGGCCGTGCTCATCATGAGCGCTGCGACCAACGGTCGGCGTCCGCGCGGCTGGTCGGGTGCGGGGGGTGGCGTGCCCGCCTTGGACGGCTTGGGTCTCGCTCGCACCCGAAATCCTTTCGGTGTACACCTATTTGACTCGAACACCTTCTCACTTGAGGTTGACACAACGGGAGGGTGCAGGCTTCGGGTGAGGCGCATCTCTCGTTCGTCCGGCCACGGGCGGCTTCGGCCGTTCTGAACGGTCCGGGGCGGGGTGTCTTCTCCATCCGGGGGTGGAGACCCCCTAGGGGCTCCTCCCTACGTTGCGCGACGGAACGTTGGTACCCGGGGACGACGAGCCGGACAGGGCCCGTTGCCTACCTTGATTCCTACGGCGACGGGGAGTTGGGAGCGCGGCGGGGGTGGGGAAAACCCCCGGTCCAAGACTGCGCCCCGCCCCAGCGCGCCGAACGACTTTCGCCGACAGACTCATGTCCGTAGCGCGGCGACACCTGAAACGATCGACCTAGGAGACTCAAAGTGACAACGGCTGTGACCACTCCCCGCCACGGGGGCACCGGAGGGCGTACGGCCGTCGCCGCACGCGGTCGGCAGGTCGTCAAGGCGTACGGCTCCGGAGAGACCCGCGTGGTCGCCCTCGACCACGTCGACGTCGACATCGCCAGCGGACAGTTCACCGCGATCATGGGCCCTTCCGGCTCGGGCAAGTCGACCCTGATGCACTGCCTCGCCGGACTCGACACCGTCACCTCGGGCAACATCTACCTCAACGACACCGAGATCACCGGGATGAAGGACAAGAAGCTCACCCAGCTTCGCCGGGACCGGATCGGCTTCATCTTCCAGGCGTTCAACCTGCTGCCCACGCTCAACGCGCTGGAGAACATCACACTCCCCATGGACATCGCGGGCCGCAAGCCGGACACCGCCTGGCTCAACCGGGTCGTGGACACCGTCGGCCTCTCCGAGCGGCTCAAGCACCGGCCCACCCAACTCTCCGGCGGACAGCAGCAGCGCGTCGCCGTCGCCCGTGCGCTCGCCGCCCAGCCGGAGATCATCTTCGGTGACGAACCCACCGGAAACCTCGACTCCCGCGCGGGTGCCGAAGTCCTCAGCTTCCTGCGCCGCTCCGTCGACGAACTCGGCCAGACCATCGTGATCGTCACCCATGACCCCGTCGCCGCGTCCTACTCGGACCGGGTCATCTTCCTGGCCGACGGTCGGATCGTGGACGAGATGTTCCGTCCCACCGCCGATGCCGTACTGGACCGCATGAAGGACTTCGACGCCCGGGGGCGTACGTCGTGAGCGTCTTCAAGACTTCCCGGCGCAACTTCTTCGCGCACAAGGGGCGCATGGCCCTCTCCGCGATAGCGGTCATGCTGTCCGTCGCCTTCGTGTCGGGGACGCTCGTCTTCACCGACACCATGAACACCACCTTCGACAAGCTCTTCGCCGTCACCGCATCCGACGTCAACGTCAGCCCGCGCGAAAAGGACGAGGACGAGGTCCGCCAGAGCGGCAGACCCGAGACCCTGCCCGCCTCCGTACTGTCCAAGGTCGCCGCGGCGCCCGGTGTGAAGTACGCGGAAGGCGCGATCTCCACCGACAGCGTTACCGTCGTGAACTCCAAGAACAAGGACGTCGGTGCCAGCGGGGGCGCCCCGACCATCGCCGGCAACTGGACGAAGAACGACCTCCGCGCCCTGGAGATCTCCTCCGGACGGGCCCCGCGCGGACCCACCGAGGTGATGGTGGACGTCCAGACGGCCGACAAGCACGATCTGGCCCTCGGCGACGAGGTCCGCACCATCAGCGCCGTCGGCGACTTCACCACGAAGATCGTGGGGATCGCCTCCTTCAAGGTCACCAACCCGGGTGCGTCGCTGTTCTTCTTCGACACCCCCACAGCCCAGCGCGAGCTGATCGGCGGGGAAGGCCTGTTCACCTACGTCACGGCCGAGGCGGCCGACGGCGTCAGCAATGCACAGCTCAAGAAGGACGTCGCCGGTCTGCTCGGCGGCGACTACGACATCAAGACCGCCAAGGAAGCGTCCGACGAGGGCCGCGAGCAAATCGGCGAGTTCCTGAACGTCATGAAGTACGCGATGCTCGGCTTCGCCGGAATCGCCTTCCTCGTCGGCATCTTCCTCATCGTCAACACCTTCTCCATGCTGGTCGCCCAGCGGACCCGTGAGATCGGTCTGATGCGGGCCATCGGCTCCAGCCGCAAGCAGGTCAACCGGTCCGTGCTGATCGAGGCGCTCTTCCTCGGCATCGTCGGCTCCGTCCTCGGTGTCGCCGCGGGAGTCGGCATCGCGGTCGGTCTGATGGAGCTCATGGGCAACATGGGCATGAACCTGTCCACCGACGATCTGACCGTCAAGGTCACCACGCCCGTCGTCGGGCTCGCCCTCGGCGTGATCGTCACGGTCCTCGCCGCCTACATCCCGGCCCGCCGGGCCGGCAAGGTCTCCCCGATGGCCGCCCTGCGGGACGCCGGCACCCCCGTCGACGCCCGTTCCAGTTGGATCAGGGCCACGATCGGTCTCCTGCTGACCGGCGCGGGCGCCGCAGCGCTCGCCGTCACCACCCAGGTCGACGAGGCCGCCGACGGCTCGCTCTTCCTCGGCCTCGGCGTGGTGCTCACGCTCATCGGCTTCATCGTCATCGGCCCGCTGCTCGCGGCGGTCCTGGTACGGGCGATCAGCACCGTCGTCCTGCGCTTCTTCGGACCGGTCGGTCGGATGGCCGAGCGCAACGCCCTGCGCAACCCACGCCGTACGGGTGCCACCGGCGCCGCCCTGATGATCGGCCTCGCCCTGGTGGCCTGCCTGTCGGTCGTCGGATCGTCCATGGTCGCATCGGCCACCGAAGAGCTCGACAAGTCGGTCGGCGCGGACTTCATCGTCCGCACCAACACCGGTCAGCCGATCGTGCCCCAGGCGTACGAGGCCATGAAGAAGGCACCGCACGTCGACCACATCACCCAGTACAAGGACGTGACGGCCAAGATCACCGGCCCGGACGGGAAGACCGCCAAGGAGATCGTCGTCGCGGCGGACCCGTCCTACCCCACCGATCTGCGCCGCAAGACCGTGGAGGGCGACCTCGCCGCCGCGTACCGCAAGGGCGGGATCTCCGTCGGCGACGAGTACGCCGCCAAGCACAAGGTGAAGCTGGGCGACACGCTCAGCGTCGAGTTCCCCGGCGGCGGCACCGCACGACTTGAGGTCCGTGCCGTCACCGCGGACGACACCAGCCTCGACCAGGGCGTGAAGTACGTCAGCACGGCGACCCTGGAGCAGTACGTCCCGGCCGACAAGAGGCCGCAGAACCTGATGCTGCTCGCATCGGCCGACGACGGCAAGGAGAAGGAGGCGCTCGCCGCGCTCAAGTCGTCGCTGGAGCCCTACCCCCAGTACAAGGTGCAGGACCAGAGCGACTACAAGAAGACCCTCCAGGACCAGATCGGGCAGCTGCTCGACATCATCTACGGACTGCTCGCCCTCGCGATCATCGTCGCGGTGCTGGGTGTGGTGAACACGCTCGCCCTGTCCGTGGTGGAGCGCACCCGTGAGATCGGTCTGATGCGGGCCATCGGCCTCTCCCGCCGCCAGTTGCGCCGCATGATCCGCCTGGAGTCGGTGGTGATCGCCCTCTTCGGCGCCCTGCTCGGCCTCGGCCTTGGCATGGGCTGGGGAGCAGCCGCACAGCAACTGCTGGCGCTGGAGGGCCTGAAGGTCCTGGAGATCCCCTGGTCGACGATCCTGACGGTCTTCGTGGCCTCGGCCTTCGTCGGACTGATCGCGGCCCTGGTCCCGGCGTTCCGGGCGGGCCGGATGAACGTACTGAACGCCATCGCCACCGAATAGGGGGCGACGGGGAAGCCCTCCGGGGCTGCGGTAATGGGGGACGGCCCCCGGGGTGCGCGGAGGAACCGCACCCCGGGGGCCGTGCGTTGTGCCCGTGACCGACGGCCCGGGGGCTACTGGTTGCCCTGCACGTTCTGGCGCCAGGCCGAGACGAGGGCGTCGATCTCCTCGCTCAGCCGGCGGTATCCGGGGGCCCGACTGAGCGCTTCGACCTCCGGATCGTCCAGGTCGTAGCTGTGTGGCCCCGGATGTCGGGCGAAGAGGGTGCACGCTTCCTCGTCCTTGCCCGACTTCCCGTTGTGTCCCGGGCAGTCGGGCAGAAGGAGTACGGTCTCGGGCGCTCGGCCGTCCGTCCAGGCGGCCCACATCTCGCCCTGCCGGGCGTCGTCCAACTGCCAGACCAGGTCGTAGTGACGCCCCTTCGCGTGCTCCGCCACCTTGCAGCGGAGGAACGTCTCGACGTAGAGCGGATCACCGGCATCGGGCGCAAGTCGCATCATCTGTGCGACGAGAGGCATGGGCATCACGGCGAGAGCACCGCAGACTCGGGGGCCATCACCGCCGGGCGGAGGAACCACGTCCCGCCTCCGATCGCCCGGTGAGCTGCCGATCGGTCGTCGGAGGGCCGGGTACGGATATGGCGTCCGGGCGAGTCGCCGCGTCGGGTCGCCTCAGCTCACTCTTGCCGGTCATCTCTTTCGTCGTCCCTTCCGTCCAACGCCTTGCACCCGAAGCCTTTCGCTCGGATGCATGGGTCGACAGGGACGGAACGTCCTACTCTCCGGGCGGCTGTTGGGTGGTGACACCAAGGAACTCCGCAAGCGGGCGCAGGCCCGATGGACGAACGGGCCCGGCCCACAGATCACTCACTATCGACACCGCGAGCGTGTGGTGGCGCATCCAACCCGGAGCCACACGGCGCAGTGACTGCAAGGCTCGGACTGCCCCTTCGGCGTTTCCCAGATCGGTGTGCGCCCGAGCCACGTCCAGGAGCAACCAGGTCCGCCAGGACACCGGTGTGTCAGAACTCAACCGCATCCCCCGGGCAAGGGTCAGCGCCTCGTCCGGTCGAGCGTGCTGCACTGCCAGGCGAACCCGCTCGATACGGACCGACGACCGACTGAAAACGGACACCATCCGGCCGTCGGCCGTGCTGGGGAGCCCACCGAGCCGACCCGCCGCCACCTCGGCCGTGTGCATCATGCCGCCGGCCGTTTCGTAGTCACCGCTGCGGGCCACGCTCGTTGCCGCCGACATGACCAGTCCGCCCCAGACCCGCATTCCCTCCAGGGTGGTCACGCCCTCCCGGCTCAGGGAGTCGGCCGCGTGCACCGCAAGCCGTTCGGCATCGGGGAGGCGGTTCTGGCGCTGGTAGTTCCAGGCCACGGAGTTGCTGATCATGGGGGCCAGAAGTGGATCCGATGACTGTTCGGCGGCGACCATCGCTCTTTCCAGGGCCGACAGGGCCAGATCCGTCTTGCCCATGCGGATGGCGAGGTGCCCACCGAGTTGGAGCGCCTTCCCCAAGGCAGCCTGGCCGGCCGCACGCTGGTCCGCGGTGCCCACGGCAGCGAGGAACCGGGCGTCGGCGAGGACGTCGGGCAACACATCCATCAGCCGGCCGAACTCAGCGCGGTGATAGAGCGTCCACCCTTCGGCGATCGTCTTCTTGAGCAACGTCAGGGTCAGAGCCTTGGCATCGGCCGGCTCCGGGAGCGGTGCGAACAGCGGAGGCATGATCGCGCGGCGTACGGCGACCAACTGGGGCGGGTCGGCGTCCCCGTTGGAAGGCACACCGGGCGGATCGCCCAGGAGCGCCGTCAACTCCACGCCCAGACCCTTGGCCAGGGCATGGAGGGTGGGTAGCCGGGCACTGTGCTTGCGTCTCTGCTCCAGCTTCCGGATCACGTCCACGGAGACGCCCGCCCGCTCCGCCAGACCTTCCTGCGTCTGATCGCCGAGCCGCCGCAGTCGGCCCAGCCGGTCTCCCAGGTGCTCAGCCATGCACAGAGCGTACGGGCAGCCAGCGGCGCGGTGTCCTGGAGCTCGGCGACGACTCCCTGCCCGTGCGTGCTGGGGAACCGGTCAGGGCAGGCCCCCGCCTGCTCTCAACCTCAGCGGAGGCGGGGCCGTCCCCCGCGGGCGTACGCTGGAGAGCCCCGGCCCGTTGGACGTGTCGGGTCATTTGTGTTGCGCACCCCCGGGACGGAAACCCTTTCATGAGCCTGCACGGTCTCCTCGATGCCGTCGTCCGCGACCCTGCGCTTGCTGAGGCGGTGCAGGCAGCCCGGGGCCCCGGCCCCGGGCACATGGATCTGGTGGGGCCGCCCGCGGCCCGCCCCTTCGCCGTGGCCGCGCTGGCGCGCGGCACCGGGCGGACCGTTCTCGCCGTCACCGCTACCGGGCGGGAGGCGGAGGACCTCGCCGCCGCCCTGCGGTCGCTGCTCCCCGAGGACGGCATCGTCGAGTACCCGTCGTGGGAGACGCTGCCCCACGAGCGGCTCTCCCCCCGCTCCGACACCGTCGGCCGCAGGCTGGCCGTGCTGCGCAGGCTCACCCATCCGTCCGTCGACGACCCCTCGGCCGGCCCGGTGTCCGTCGTGGTCGCGCCGATCCGTTCCGTGCTCCAGCCGCAGGTCAAGGGCCTGGGGGAGCTGGAGCCCGTGGCGTTGCGCTCCGGGCAGCAGGCCGATCTGGGGGATGTGGTGGACGCGCTGGCGGCAGCCGCGTACTCCCGGGTGGAGCTGGTCGAGAAGCGCGGCGAGTTCGCCGTGCGCGGCGGCATCCTGGACGTCTTCCCGCCGACCGAGGAACATCCGCTGCGGGTGGAGTTCTGGGGCGATGACGTCGAGGAGATCCGCTACTTCAAGATCGCCGACCAGCGCTCCCTTGAGGTCGCCGAGCACGGGCTGTGGGCGCCGCCCTGTCGTGAGCTGCTGCTGACCGACGAGGTGCGGCGGCGGGCGGCTGCACTCGCCGAGTCACACCCGGAGCTGGGCGAACTGCTCGGCAAGCTCGCCGAGGGCATCGCCGTCGAGGGCATGGAGTCCCTGGCTCCTGTGCTCGTCGACGAGATGGAACTGCTGCTGGACGTGCTGCCCAAGGGTTCGATGGCGGTGGTCTGCGACCCCGAGCGGGTGCGGACCAGGGCCGCCGACCTGGTGGCGACCAGCCAGGAGTTCCTCCAGGCGTCCTGGGCGGCCACGGCCGGCGGCGGCGAGGCGCCCATCGATGTGGGCGCGGCCTCCCTGTGGGGCATCGCCGACGTCCGGGACCGGGCCCGGGAGCTGGATGTCATGTGGTGGTCGGTGTCGCCGTTCGCCGCCGACGAGGAACTGTCCGAGAGCACCATCAAACTGGGGATGCACGCCCCCGAGTCGTACCGCGGTGACACCGCCCGGGCGCTCGCCGACACCAAGGGGTGGCTGGCGGACGGCTGGCGCACGGTCTACGTCACCGAGGCGCACGGCCCCGCCGCCCGTACCGCCGAGGTGCTGAGCGGTGAGGGCATCCCGGCCCGGCTTGAGGCGAGCCTCACCGAGATCTCGCCGTCCCTGGTCCAGGTCGCGTGCGGCTCCATCGACTACGGCTTCATCGACCCGGGTCTGAAGCTCGCCGTCCTCACCGAGACGGATCTGTCGGGCCAGAAGGCCGCTGGCAAGGACGGCCAGCGGATGCCGACCCGCCGCCGTAAGACGATCGACCCGCTGACCCTGGAGACCGGCGACTACATCGTCCACGAGCAGCACGGTGTCGGCCGCTATGTGGAGATGGTGCAGCGCACGGTCCAGGGCGCGACCCGTGAGTACCTGGTGGTCGAGTACGCGCCCGCCAAGCGCGGCCAGCCCGGCGACCGGCTGTACATCCCCACCGACCAGTTGGAGCAGATCACCAAGTACGTGGGCGGCGAGGCACCCACGCTGCACCGGCTCGGCGGTGCCGACTGGACCAAGACCAAGGCGCGCGCCAAGAAGGCCGTCAAGGAGATCGCGGCGGACCTGATCCGGCTGTACTCGGCCCGGATGGCGGCCCCCGGGCACGCGTTCGGCCCGGACACCCCCTGGCAGCGGGAGTTGGAGGACGCCTTCCCGTACGCGGAGACCCCCGATCAGCTGTCCACGATCGCCGAGGTCAAGGAGGACATGGAGAAGACGGTCCCGATGGACCGGCTGGTCTGCGGTGACGTGGGTTACGGCAAGACGGAGATCGCGGTGCGGGCCGCGTTCAAGGCCGTGCAGGACGGCAAGCAGGTCGCCGTGCTCGTACCGACCACACTGCTGGTGCAGCAGCACTTCGGCACCTTCTCCGAGCGGTACTCGCAGTTCCCCGTGGTCGTCCGGGCGCTCTCGCGGTTCCAGTCGGACGCGGACGCGAAGGCGACGTTGCAGGGGTTGCGGGAGGGTGCCGTCGACATCGTCATCGGCACCCACCGGCTCTTCTCGTCCGAGACCAAGTTCAAGGACCTCGGGCTGGTCATCGTCGACGAGGAACAGCGGTTCGGCGTCGAGCACAAGGAGCAGTTGAAGAAGCTGCGGGCCAATGTGGACGTGCTGACGATGTCCGCGACCCCGATCCCGCGGACGTTGGAGATGGCGGTGACCGGCATCCGGGAGATGTCGACGATCACCACTCCGCCGGAGGAGCGCCATCCGGTGCTGACCTTCGTCGGCCCGTACGAGGAGAAGCAGATCGGCGCCGCCATCCGCCGCGAACTGCTGCGCGAGGGCCAGGTCTTCTACATCCACAACCGGGTGGAGTCCATCGACCGGGCCGCGGCCAGGCTGCGGGACATCGTGCCCGAGGCGCGGATCGCGACCGCGCACGGGCAGATGACGGAGTCCTCGCTGGAGCAGGTGGTGGTGGACTTCTGGGAGAAGAAGTTCGACGTGCTGGTGTCGACGACGATCGTGGAGTCCGGCATCGACATCTCCAACGCCAACACGCTCATCGTGGAACGCGGCGACAACTTCGGGCTCTCGCAGCTGCACCAGTTGCGCGGCCGGGTCGGGCGGGGGAGGGAGCGGGGCTATGCCTACTTCCTCTATCCCCCGGAGAAGCCGCTGACCGAGACCGCGCACGAGCGCCTCGCCACCATCGCCCAGCACACCGAGATGGGCGCGGGCATGTACGTGGCGATGAAGGACCTGGAGATCCGCGGCGCGGGCAACCTCCTCGGCGGTGAGCAGTCGGGGCACATCGCAGGCGTGGGGTTCGACCTCTACGTCCGGATGGTCGGCGAAGCCGTCGCCGACTACCGGGCCTCGCTGGACGGCAAGGTGGAGGAGGAGCCGCCGCTTGAGGTCAAGATCGAGCTGCCCGTGGACGCGCACGTCCCGCACGACTACGCGCCCGGGGAGCGGTTGAGGCTCCAGGTGTACCGCTCGATCGCCTCCGTCAACTCGGAGGAGGACATCAAGGCGGTCCGCGAGGAGATCATCGACCGGTACGGAAAGCTCCCGGAGCCCGTGGAGAACCTGTTGCTGGTGGCCGGGCTCCGGATGCTGGCACGGTCGTGCGGTGTTTCGGAGATCGTCCTCCAGGGGTCGAACATCCGCTTCGCCCCGGTGGAGCTGCGCGAGTCCCAGGAGCTGCGGCTCAAGCGGTTGCATCCGCGCTCGGTGATCAAGCCGGCCGTGCACCAGGTGCTGGTGCCGCGGCCCACGTCCGGGAAGATCGGCGGCAAGCCGGTGGTCGGTCGGGAACTGCTCGCTTGGACGGGCGAGTTCCTGACGACGATCCTCGGGTCGTGAGCGGACGGCCTCCTGTGTGTGTGGCGGGCGGGCGTCAGGCGTTGGCTGCGGTCAGCGTCTGACGCAGGCGCTCGACGCCCTCCCGCCAGGGGGCCAGATCGGAGGTCTCGCCCCAGAGCTCCACCAACTCGGAGTCCTCACTAAGCACCTGATCGAGGGCTTCGACGGCGAGCGGACGCAGGGCGACGGGAAGCTCGGGAAGGGCCTTCTTGGGCCCGTACGCCGTGGTGATCGGCTCACCGCCGGGGCACTGGGCCGCTATCAGCGCGGCTGCGGCGATGGCCTGTGCTCCGTAGTGGCTGTCGAGGAAGCCGTCCGTCGCGGCGGCGCGCCGCAGGGTCTCGGCGAGCACATCGGCCCGCTGGTCGGCGGGGGTGTCGTCGATCGTGCCGCCGAAGTCGGCGGCGGTGTCATTGTCGAAGTGCCCGATGTCCCAGGTGCCCATGGTGGATCTCCCGTGCCTTTCTGCTGAGGTGTCCTCATGGTGGCACCGGCCACTGACAATGGACGGTCAGCGTCGGGCTGCCCGTACAACGGACGGTCAGCGTCGGGCCGTCGTGCAGATGACGAAGGCCCGAAGTGGGTGGGGGGCGGCGCGGTCGGTGTTCTTCGCGCGGGCGACCCAGAGGGGGCCGGTCGCGAATCCGTCGGTGAGGTGGACGAACGTGTTGCCGTTGGACACTCCTCCGCCGCTCGGCACTTGACCCGTCGGACAGCTGACGTGGGCGCTGCCGCTCTGCCCCGGCTCCAGCACCACGGCGTCGCCGAAGAGTCGCAGGGGTGGGGTCGAGACCCTCAGAGGTGCCGCCGTGCCGTCGGTGGTCCGGGTCTTCGCGGGGTCCGTGCTCCCGTCCGTCTGGACGGCCGCCAGGGCCATTCCACCGGTGAGGGCGGTCATGGCGGCCATGGTGACGACCAGTGAGCGGTCCATCGGTACCTCCTCCAGATGCGGAAGTTCCTCTTCCATTCAGGATGGCCGTCAGGGTCGCGCCGTCGAAGGTCGTGTCGGGTGCGCTGGAGGGGCGTACGGAAGCGATCCGGCTCGCAGGAAGCACGGCGAACCGAACCGCCCAGAACGGGAACTGGTGCCCACTCAGTAACCTCTGCGGATGAAGAGACGCGAAAGACCTATTGTCGGCTGCGCGGTGCTGATGCTCACAGCCCTGCTGGCGGGCTGTACGGACGGCGACCCCGATGGAAGCGGTGCATCTGGCGGCGGTTCCTCTGCCTCCAACGGGCGCGGCGCCAACCCCCTGGTGGATTCCGACGGCACAGAGCCGGGTTTGGCCGCTATCTCCGCCACGAAGGACGAGACGGCGGCGCGCGAGCTGATCTCACAACTGTCCACCCGGGGGCGGGGGCCGAGGACGGGCTACGCCCGCAAGGAGTTCGGCTATGCGTGGATGGACACGGCGGAGGGGGTGCCGTTGGCGCGGAACGGCTGCGACACCCGCAACGACATGCTGAAGCTCCATGGCCGGAACGTCCTGCTCCGACCTGGTTCCGACTGTGTGGTCATCGGCATGAACCTGCACGACCCCTACACCGGCGAGGACATCCCCTGGAAGCAGTCGGACGCGGCCAAGATCCAGATAGACCACATGGTGCCGCTCTCGTACGCCTGGCAGATGGGCGCCGCCGGCTGGGACGAGGAGAAGCGGCAGCGGTTGGCCAACGACGCGCTGAACCTGCTGCCGGTCTCGGGTGCCGCGAACTCCGCCAAGCGCGATTCAGGACCGGCGTCCTGGCTGCCGCCGAGCAAGCCGATCCGCTGTTCGTACGCGGTGCGGTTCGCGCAGGTGGCGTTGAAGTACGAACTGCCCGTCACGTCGGCGGACAAGCGCACGATGCTGGAGCAGTGCGGCGCCTGAGCGGACATGGAGAAGGCCGCCCGATGCGGGCGGCCTTCTCCATGTCCGTGGGCTTTTGGGTGGGTCAGAGGGCGAGCTCCCAGAGGACCGGGTCGTGCAGGAAGCCGGGGCTGACCTCAAGGGTGAGGGTCTTCGCTGCGGCGGGGGCGTCGAAGGCGTACTGCACGGTGGCCTTCTTGCCGGGCAGGATCGTGCCGGTGAAGCCGGCGCCGACCTTGTCGTCGAAGATCTGCTCGGCGGTGACGCCCTCGTCGCCGGCGCGGGCGTCCGCGGTGAGCAGGGTCGACTCGAACTTCTTGTCGCCGCCGTTCTCGACGGTCACGGTGACCTGATACGCCTTGTTCCCGACGGTGTGCCCGATGGCGTACTCGCTCGGCGAGAACTTCTTGGCCGCGGAGACGGTGATCTTCAGATCGTCCTTGTAGGTGGTGGTCTCACCTGCCGCGAGGACATCGGAACCGGCGCCACCGCCCGATCCGGCCTTCGCCTTGCTCTTCTTCTTGCTCTTGTTCTTGGACGTGTCGTCGGTGCCGGTGCCGGTGTCCGTGGTGGGCGCCTTGGTGCCGGTGTTGCTGGTGGCCTTGTCGAACTCCTTCAGGCCGTCGTCGACCGCCTTGAAGCTGGCGATCATGCCGACCGTCGCGGCGACCATGGCCACCAGTCCGAGCACCGCACCCGCGGTGGCCACCCCCTTGTTGCTGGCCTCGCCGCGCTTGCCGCGACCACGGCCGACCAGGCCCAGGATCAGCGCGAGCAGCCCCAGTCCGCCGCCGAGGAAGAAGATGAACGGGATCCAGCCGGTGATGGCGCCGATGATGCCGAGCACCAGGGCGGCAGTGCCGAGTCCATTGCGCATGTGCTGCGGCGGCGGGGTGTAGGCCCCGTGCTGGGGGGCGGCGCCGTGCGGGGGCTGCATGGAGTGCGACATGAATGTCCTCCCGGACAAGACGTGTGATCGGGACCATCTGCCAGCCCCTCGGTTCGACGGGTTAATAAGAACAGAGACTGTGAACCGAGTCAACACGATGATTCGAGTTCACGTTGAATCACGCTGTGAAGGGGTTTCTTTCGCGCGGATCGGTATGATCGGTGACACAACAGGGGGTCGTGACCAGCGGATACGAGTGACGGAGGCAGAAACGTGCCGGAGAACGCAAGCGAGGTGACCGCCGCAGGGATCGCCCGGCTGGCCGGAGTGGGGCGGGCCGCGGTCAGCAACTGGCGCCGCAGGCACCCCGACTTCCCCAAACCCGTCGGCGGCACGGAAACCAGCCCCTCCTTCGCCCTCGCCGACGTCGAAGGCTGGCTGCGCAGCCAGGGCAAACTCGCCGAAGTCCCCCTGCGGGAACGGGTCTGGCAACAACTCGCCGACCACCCCGCCACCACCGCGACCGCCCTGGTGCGCGTCGGCTGCGTCCTCCTCCTCGTCCGCGACCGGCCAACCACCTGGCAGGAGTTGACCGCACTCCCGGACGGCCGCATGGTCGAACTGCTGCCGACCGCCCTGGAACAGACCCTCGCCGCCCGCTTCGGCGAGGACCGCACACCACTGCTGCACCGACTCACCGAGCACCACACCGACGGGCAGGGACTCCCCGCCTTCGTGCCGCTCCTGCGCCCCCTTGCCGAACTCGCCGCCGAACTGGGCCCCCGCAACACCTACGAGTTCCTGCTCGGCCGCTACCTCGACGTCAATCTGCGCCAGTACACGCTGACCCCACCCGGCCCCGCCGCGCTGATGGCCCGGATCGCCGACCTGCCCGCGGGAGGTGTGGCCCTCGACCCCGCAGCCGGCGCCGGACACCTCCTCTGCGCCGTCGCCACCTCCGACGAACGGGGCAAGACCCCCGGCGCCCTGTACGCACAGGACCTCGACCCCGACCTGACCGCACTCACCGCGCTGCGCCTCGCCCTCCTCTCGGACGCCCCCGTACGCGCCCGGGCCGCCGACACCCTGCGCGCCGACGCCTTCCCCGACACCGCCGCCGATGCCGTCCTGTGCCACCCCCCGTTCAACGAACGCAACTGGGGCCACGACGAACTCGCCTACGACCCCCGCTGGGAGTACGGCTTCCCGGCCCGCACCGAATCCGAACTGGCCTGGGTCCAGCACGCACTCGCCCGACTGCGCCCCGGCGGCACCGCCGTCCTGCTGATGCCCCCCGCCGCGGCCTCCCGCCGCTCAGGCCGTCGCATCCGCGCCGGGTTGCTGCGCCGCGGAGCACTGCGCGCCGTGATCGCCCTGCCCGCCGGCGCGGCACCCCCCTACGGCATCCCCCTCCACCTCTGGGTGTTGCGCAAGCCGGAACCGCACCAGCCGCCCGCCCCCGAGTTGTTGTTCGTGGACACCGCCGAACTCGCCGGCAGCGGCGGCGGGCGCGACAAGCTCGACTGGCCGGCCGTCCAGCACGCCGTGCTCGACGCCTGGCTCCCCTTCGACGACCCCACAGGCACCGCGCCCACGACCGAACGCGCCGGAGCGGGCCGAGCCGTACCCGTCATCGAACTGCTCGACGACGACATCGACCTCGCCCCCGCCCGCCACGTCCCGCCCGCGACCACCGGTGCCGACGCCGATGACCTCCTGCGCGTGCGCGACCGGCTCACCGACACCCTGCAACTCACCGCGGAACTCACCCCCGCACCCGCCGTCACCGGACAGCCGACCCCCTGGCCCGCCACCACCCTCGGTGAACTCGCCCGTGCCGGCGCCCTCACCATCCGCGCGGGCAACGTGACCGTGCCCGCGCCCACCCCGCCCGCCCCGGCCACCCCCACCCATGCCCGGGTCCTCACCGAGCAGGACGTCCTGACCGGCGCCCCGCCCTCAGCGCCCCTGCCCGACCCGTCCGCGGACCCGAGCGGCACCGGTGACGCCGAGCGCGAACCGGTCCGTGTGGAAGCGGGGGACGTCGTCGTCCCCGTACTGGGCCAAGGCTCCGTCGTCCGGGTCGTCGACGAATCCACCGCGGGCGCCGCCCTCGGCCGCAACCTCCAACTGCTGCGCCCCGACCCGGCGGCACTCGACCCCTGGTTCCTCGCCGGCTTCCTCCGCGCCACCGCCAACACCCGTCAAGCCAGTAGCTACGCCTCCACGGCGACCCGACTCGACGTCCGCAGGCTGCAACTCCCCCGGATCTCCCTCGTGGACCAACGCCAGTACGGCGAGAGGTTCCGGGCCCTGTCCGCCTTCGAGGACGCGCTGAGGCTGGCGGGCCGACTCGGTGAACAACTCGTCCAGGGGTTGTACGACGGACTCACCGACGGAACCGTACGACCGCGGTGACTCCCCGCGGTGGGCCGGGCCCGGGGCATCCCGCGGCCGGTCCACCGCACGGCCGTTGACGAGGGCCGCGAACGAGTCTTCGGCCGCCGGGCAAGGCGTGACAGAAGTGAACGAAAGGGCGACCGGGACGCATCGACCAACACGCTCCCTACAACCCTGGAGCCGTTGACGTCGTCGATGTATACGCTCAATGCCTCAGCCAGCCTCGTCCCCAGGCCATCAGGAGCAGTAATGCACGGCCCCGGCTATGCCCCGCCGCCCCCCGGTCGACCGCCGTCGCCCGCCCTGTTGAACACGCTCCGCGTGGTCTTCGTGGCGCTGTCGCTGCTCAGCTGTGGAATGCTCGCCTGGAGCGCCATGCTCCGTATCGCGATCATCCGCCGACGCCCCCTCGACTGGGTGCTGTTCGGCATATCCCTGCTGCTGCCGATCATCGTCATGGGCTTCATCGTCGAGGTCAGCGAGGCAGGCAAGGAGCCGGACACCACGGACACCAAGGAAGAGGAGATGACCGGCGGCGATGTCATCGCCCTCCTGGTCCTTCTGGCGCTGGCCATCGGGGTGCCCGTGCACTACCTCGTCATCGACATCCGTCACCACCAGCAGCCGGCCAAGGGTTGGGCCGTCGCCGCCCCGCCCTACACCTCCGCGCAGCCGACGTACGGGCAACCGCCGGCCCCCGGCTACGGCTATCCACCCGTGAACACCCCGCCACCCGGACGCACCCCGGGCTACGGCTATCCGCCCGCCCCGCCCGTAAACACGCCGTCCATGAACACCCCGCCGCCTTCGCCCCCGCCGTCGGTGCCGCCCGCCCCTCCTGTGAACACCCCGCCCCCTGCCGCCCCCGCTGCCGACGGACGCCGCATCGACCAGGTCCGCGCCGAACTGGACGAACTGAGCGACTATCTCCGCAGGGAGCAGGGCCGGTGATCGGACGCGTCGTCGCCGACCGCTACGAACTGTCCACCGTTATCGGGCAGGGCGGCATGGGCCAGGTGTGGACGGCATACGACGGACGGCTCGACCGCCGTGTCGCCGTGAAACTGCTGCGCCCCGACCACATGGCCGCGGCCACCGCCGCCGGGGAGATGCGCCGACGCTTCGTCCGTGAGTGCCGCGTCACCGCCCAGGTCTCCCACCCCGGGTTGGTCACCGTCCATGACGCGGGCAACGACGGCGACGACCTCTTCCTCGTCATGCAGTACGTCGAGGGCGCCGACCTCGCCGACCACCTCGCCGAACACGAGCCCTACCCCTGGCAGTGGGCGGTCTGCGTCGCCGCCCAACTGTGCGGCGTGCTGGCCGCGGTGCACGCGGTGCCGATCGTCCACCGCGACCTCAAGCCCCGCAACGTGATGGTCAAACCCGACGGCACCCTCACCGTCCTCGACCTCGGCGTCGCCTCCGTCATCGACACCGACACCACCCGCCTCACCCACACCGGCTCGCCCATCGGCAGCCCCGCCTACATGGCCCCCGAACAGGCCATGGGCGGCGCCGTGGGCCCGTACACCGATCTGTACGCACTCGGCGTCCTCACCCATGAACTCCTCAGCGGCAATGTGCCCTTCGCCGGTTCCACCGCACTCGGCGTGCTCCACCGGCACCTCTACGAACCGCCGCTGCCCATCCGCCGGCTGCGCCCCGAGGTGCCCGAGCCGCTGGAAGCGCTCGTCCTGCGGCTGCTCGCCAAGGACCCGCAGCACCGCCCGTCCGGTGCCCACGAGGTGTACGAGGCCCTGGCGCCCCTGCTGCCCACGCGCGGCCCCTCCAACGGACCGCTCGATCCGACCCGCCCCTTCCTGCGGCCCTTCGCACCCTGGCCCGACCGGAACCCCGCCCCACCGCCCGCCGTCACGGCTCCGCCGCCACCGCGACTCGATGTCGCCGCAGCCGTCGACGAGGTCAAACGGCTCCTCGGCGAGGGCAGCATCACCCAGGCCGTGGACACCCTCGGCAGCATCCTGCCCGCCGCCGCGGCCGAGCACGGCGAACACTCCCCGGTCGTCAAGATCCTGCGCAAGCAGTACGCGACCACGCTGCTGGACGACGGTCAGTACCGCCGGGCGCTGCCCGAACTGCGTCGGCTCGCCGACGACCGGACCGCGGAGGCCGGCCCCGGCGACGCCCAGACGCTCCAGTTCCGTTTCGACGCCGCCCACTGTCTGGAGCAACTCGGCGAGACGGCCGCCGCCCTCGCCGAGTACCGCGCGATCCTTGCGTACTACCAGAACGAACAGCCCGGCAGCCCCGGTCTCGCCCGGGCCTTCGACCTGCGGCACCGCATCGGCAATCTGATGCTGGCGACGGGCGACCACACCGCCGCCCACCACCATCTGCAAGGGCTGCTGCACGACTCCGAGCGGGCGTACGGGCCCTACCACCAGCTACCCGGCGAACTGCGCCGCGCCCTCAGCCGCCAGCAGCAGTTGCACGGCCCGCACCGAGGTCCCACCCACGGCCCGGCGCGGTAGGCGCACCCGCTCGGGCGTATGCTGCGGCATCGGAGTCGGGATGCACGGGGAGTTGGCACGACCATGGAAGTCCGGGGCCAACTGGTGAGATTCGCCCTGGTGGGAGCGGTGAACACCGGGACGTACTACGGCCTGTACCTCATCCTGCTGACCTGGCTGCCCTATGTGGCGGCCCATGTGCTCGCCTTTGTGCTGAGCATGATCGGATCGTTCTTCCTGACGTCGTACTTCACCTACCGCACCAGGCCGACCTGGCGGAAGTTCCTGCTGTTCCCCCTCACCAACGCGGCGAACTTCACCGTGACGACGGCCGGTGTGTACCTGCTGGTCGATGTGTGGGGCATGGGCAGCCGGTACGCCCCACTCATCGCAGCCGCTGCGGCGATCCCCATCACGTTCGTCGTGTCCCGCACGATCATGCTGCGTCCCGATGGCAGGGCCGAAGGGCGGCCGGCGGAGCCGGAACCGCGGAACGGGACACACGGGGCGAGGCAGGAGCCCGAGCCCTCAGCGGTGGACGCCGTCTGAAGCGGGCCGGATGCGGCGTGCTCGACCAGGGCCTGCACAGGGGGCTGAGAGGTCTTCGCTGAGAAGCGGGCTCATCACCGAGGTGATCGCGCTCGGTGGCCATCCGCGGCCCACGGCCGTGTCCGGAGATCCTGGTGGGTCCCGTCAGCCCGGAGATTCAGGCCGGAGATCCAGCGCCGAGATTCGGGCCGGTCAGGGAGGGCTGTCGAAGGCGTGGTCCGAGCCCCGCCTCCCGCCACTGACAACGTATAGCGCACAGGGGGGCTTGCGGCAAGGCCCCGGTCGTACCGCAGAATCGCATGCCGAGGCCGGATCCTGCGGAAATGGGAGATTCACGAAGTGTGTGTGTTGTTGTCAGTTATCAGTCCAGGGTGTGGGCGGGCTCGCGCTGCGGTCGCTCGGCACCGGATCCCGGGGAGTGCCGTGCGGCCTCGCGGGCGTGACCTCGGATCGGAGCTGCTGCCATGACCCCCCGGACCACCAGCGCGTTCGCCCTTCCCGACCGTCTTGCGCCCAAGGCCGACACCAAGCTGATCGCAGGCGACGAGGAGCACTTCGCCGCGATCGCGGAGAGCCTTGAGCAGACCATCGCCGAACTGTCCGGCCAGCTCGAAGCGGTGCTCGGGGCGCCCGGCGGCGTCGGTCGGGAGGCGATGGAGCGCGACCTGGAGGTGCACCGGCTGACCGGGCGCCTGCGCGCCCTGCGCCGCTTCGGTCTCGACCTGTGCCTCGGACACATCGTCCCGGCGGACGACCCCTCCGACGAGCCCCTGTACATCGGACGGCTCGGCCTCACCGACAGTGCGGGGCGTCGGCTGCTGCTCGACTGGCGCGCCCCTGCGGCCGAGCCCTTCTTCGCCGCGACCCACGCCCATCCGATGGGGCTCGCCAGCCGCCGCAGATACCGCTGGACCCGCGGCCGGATCAGCGACTACTGGGACGAGGTGTTCACCGCCGACGGCCGGGAACGGCACGCGGCGCTCGACGACCAGTCCGCTTTCATCGCCAGTCTGGGCACCAACCGGTCCGCGCGGATGCGGGACGTGCTCGCCACCATCCAGTCCGACCAGGACGCCATCATCCGGGCCGGATCCCGCGGCGCGCTCGTCGTCGACGGCGGTCCCGGTACGGGCAAGACGGTCGTGGCCCTGCACCGCTCCGCCTACCTCCTCTACTCCGACCCCCGCCTCGGCCACCGTCGCGGCGGCGTCCTGTTCGTCGGCCCGCACCAGCCCTATCTGGCGTACGTCGCCGATGTGCTCCCGAGCCTCGGCGAGGAGGGCGTGCAGACCTGCACCGTGCGCGACCTCGTGGCCGAGGGCGCCCATGCGGGCGTCGAAGCCGATCCGGACGTGGTCCGGCTGAAGTCGAGCGCGCACATGGTCAAGGCGATCGAGCCGGCCGTGCGGTTCTACGAGGAGCCGCCCACCGAAGCAATGGCGGTCACGACCTCCTCCTCCAGCATCTGGTTGAGCGCGGACGACTGGGCCGAGGCGTTCGACGCACCGGAGCCTGGCACTCCGCACAATGAAGGGCGTGAACAGGTCTGGGAGGCGCTGGTCGCGATCCTGGCGGACAAGTACCAGGGCGACCTCTCACCCGCGCTGTTCCGGAAGTCGCTGCTGCACGACCGGGAACTCGTCGGGGCCCTCAACCGCGCCTGGCCGCTGCTCGAAGCGGCCGACCTTGTGTCCGACCTGTGGTCGGTCCCCGCCTACCTGCGGATGTGCGCCCCCTGGCTCACCCGCGACGAGGTCGCCAAGCTCCAGCGGTCCGACCCCCAGGCGTGGACGGTGTCCGACCTGCCCCTGCTCGACGCGGCCCGGCAGCGGCTCGGCGACCCGAAGACATCGCTGCGCAAACGGCGGCACAAGGCGTCCATGGCCGCCGAGCGCGAGCGCATGGCCGCCGTCATCGACAGCGTCATCGCGGCCGACCCCGACGGCGAGGGTGCGGTGACGATGCTGCACGGACAGGACCTCCAAGAAAGCCTGGTCGACCAGTCCGCGCTGCCCGGCACCGATCCGGAACCCCTCACCGGCCCGTTTGCCCACGTCGTCGTCGACGAGGCCCAGGAACTGACCGATGCGGAGTGGCAGATGCTGCTGCTGCGCTGCCCGTCCCGGAGCTTCACCATCGTCGGAGACCGCGCCCAGGCCAGGCACGGCTTCACGGAGTCATGGCAGGAACGGCTCAAGCGGGTCGGGCTCGACCGGATCAATCTGGCCTCCCTGAGCATCAACTACCGGACACCGGAAGAGATCATGGCGGAGGCCGAGCCGGTCATCCGGGCCGTGCTCCCGGACGCCAACGTGCCGACCTCGATCCGCAGCGGTGGCGTCCCCGTCGTCCATGGATCCGTCACCGAGTTGGACGCGATCCTCGAATCCTGGCTCGCCGAACAGGACGACGGAATCGCCTGCGTCATCGGCGATCCCGCGTTCCGGGCGACCGCGCGCGTACGGTCGCTGACTCCGGAGCTGGCGAAGGGCCTTGAGTTCGACCTGGTGGTGCTCGTCGATCCCGACGCGTTCGGCGAGGGGGTCGAAGGAGCGGTCGACCGCTATGTCGCGATGACCAGGGCGACCCGGCAACTCGTGATCCTCACCCGTCCCTGAAGCGAGGCACGTGCGCTTCCCGCCGTCCACGAGAAGGGCCCGGCGGGGCCGTAAGCTCCGCTCGCGTCCGCCCGCAGCCGGGTTGAGCAGCCATGTGAACGCCCGCGCGAAGCCCGGCACCGAGCCGGTGACCAGCGGGCGGCATCCCGCCGGGCGACGCCCCTGGAGCCCCTCGCCGCCCCCGCTTCGCGTGCGGCACGGCACCACGGGTGGGAACGTACGGCTCCAGAACGGTTCGAAACGGGAACCCGCCCTCGATCGTTGACCGAATCAGTGCCCGCGAAGAGGTGGCCCCGACCGCCCGGAACTGCCTAACATCATCACCGCTAGGACTTTGTGCATTGCCGCACAATCACGCCGGGAGGCTCCTTTGCACCGCCGCCGTCGCACCGCGATCATCGTCTCCGCACTGCTCGTCGCTGCGCCACTGCTCGCGGCCTGTAGCAATGAGGCCCGCCCGGGCGCTGCCGCCGTCGTCGGAGGGGACCGGATCGAGGTCTCCACCGTCCAGGCGAACGTGAAGGACGTACGGTCCGCACAGGAGCGCGCCCCCGAGGCTGCGCAGTTGATCAAGGCCACCGGTCAGCTCGGCCGGGCCAAGCTCTACGAACTCATCGTCGCCGAGGTCGTCGAGCGCGCGGCCAGTGACGCCGGGGTGAGCGTCAACCGCAAGGAGATCCAGGACGGCCGCGCCGCCTTCGTCCAGCAGGCCGGGGGCGAGGAGCAACTCGCCTCGATGTACCTCCAGCAGCGGGGAGTCGCCCCCGACCAGCTGAACGACGTGGTGCGCAGGGACATCCTCGTCGGCAAACTGGCCACCGCGATCGGTGCGGGCAACACCCCCGAGGGCCAGCAGAAGCTCAATGCGGCGTTCACCGTCGCGGCCAAGAAGCTGGACATCGACGTCAACCCCCGGTTCGGCGTCTGGGACGACAAGAAGCTGGAACTCGGCGACTACAAGGCGCCCTGGATCACCCAGGTCACCAAGGAGCAGCAGCCGGCCGAGATCGACGGCGCGTAACTCAAGCACCAAGCCTCGACCGCGCATCCGGAACCTGTGGACCGCGCCGGCTCCCGGCACCCCTCGACCGCGGTGCGTACCGCGGTCAGACCTGGTCAGCGGGAGTGACACCGGCCCGAGGTAGGTTCGAGGTGTGACCACTGAATCCTCCGCCACCGGCCGCGTCGTCCTGCTGACCGCCAGCCACCGCGTGGCGCCCGGACTGCTGTCCTGGCCCGCCTGGCACACGCTGCGCACCGCCGACCGGGTCCTGTGCGCGGACGGTGCGCATCCGCAGTTGCCCTACCTCCGCGAGGCGGGCGTCACGGTCGAGATCGGCGCGCCCACCGCGCGGGAGTTGGTCGACGCCTGCGGGGCCGGTGCTTCCGTCGTGGTCCTGGTCTCCGGTGACGGAGAGTCGGCACTGACCGACGGGCTCGCCCGGATCGCCGGATCGGGCCGGGAGCAGATGCCCGATCTGGAACTGCTGCCCGGTTCCTATGACCTTCCCGGTGCCCGGCTGCTCGACCTGATCCAGGTGATGGACCGCATCCGCGCCGAATGCCCCTGGTCCTCGACGCAGACGCACCGGGGGCTCGCCAAGTACGGCATCGAGGAGGCGTACGAACTCGTCGAGGCCATCGAGGACGGCGACCGCGACGAGTTGCGCGAGGAACTCGGCGATGTGCTTCTCCAGGTCGTCTTCCACGCGCGCATCGCCCAGGAGGACGGCGAGGAGCCGTTCTCGATCGACGACGTCGCCGCGACCATCGTGGACAAGCTGATCCACCGCCACCCCCATGTCTTCGGCGACGCCGCCGCGGAGACCCCGGAGGACGTCAAGGAGCACTGGCTGCGGACGAAGGCCGCGGAGAAGCAGCGCACGTCGATCACCGAGGGCGTACCCCTGGGACAGCCGGGGCTGGCGCTCACCGCGAAGCTCGCGTCCCGGGTACGGACGGCCGGGCTCCAGGTGCCCCTGCCCGGCGGTGACGGCATCGGGTACGAACTGCTCGCCCTCGCCGTCGAGGCGGAGGCTGCGGGTGTCGACCCCGAATCGGCGCTGCGGGCGGCGGCCCGCACCTATCGGGACGCGATCCTCAGTGCGGAGCGTTCCACCAGGCCGACCACGGAACCGGCCGGCGAGCAGTAGCGCGGACGGGATCAGCGGTAGGGGGAGCAGCGGTACGGGGATCAGCAGTGCGGACCGGAGGGGCTGGCCCTACCGGTACGGACCGTCCTCGGCCCGGTCGGGCGGGCCGGATAACGTCAGGGGGTGAGTGACACCCCCGCGCCCGGCCCGCCCGCCCAGCCCTCCGAACACCCCTCCGAGCCCGCCGAGGCACCCGACCGCGAAGGCTCAGATCCGGTCACTTTTCCCGCCCCGGAGGCGAGCCCCACGGCACCGAGCCCGAGTTGTCCCGTTTCGGGCTCCTCGGATCGACCCCCGTCGGACGCCGACCGCACCCCGGACGAGACCGGTGGCGCCCCGGGTGCCCCTGCCGCGCCCGAGCTGTTCACCTGGGAGTTCGCCACCGATCCCTACCCGGCGTACGCCTGGTTGCGGGAACACGCACCCGTCCATCGGACCCGACTGCCCAGCGGTGTCGAGGCGTGGCTGGTGACCCGTTACGGCGATGCCCGCCAAGCGCTGGCCGACGCCCGGCTCTCGAAGAACCCCGCCCACCACGACGAGCCCGCACATGCAAAGGGGAAGACGGGCATCCCCGGCGAGCGCAAGGCCGAGCTGATGACGCATCTGCTCAACATCGACCCGCCGGACCACACCCGGTTGCGTCGGCTGGTGGCCAAGGCGTTCACTCCGCGTCGGGTCGCGGCCTTCGCCCCCCGCGTCCAGGAGCTGACGGACCAACTGATCGACTCCTTCGCGGCGAAAGGGGAGGCAGACCTCATCCACGACTTCGCCTTCCCGCTGCCGATCTATGCGATCTGCGATCTGCTCGGTGTCCCGGCCGAGGACCAGGACGACTTCCGCGACTGGGCCGGCATGATGATCCGGCACGGCGGCGGGCCGCGCGGCGGGGTCGCCCGGTCGGTCAAGAAGATGCGGACCTATCTGGCCGAGCTGATCCATCGCAAGCGCGAAGATCCGGGGGACGATCTGATCTCGGGCCTGATCCGGGCCAGCGATCACGGCGAGCACCTGACGGAGAACGAAGCCGCCGCGATGGCCTTCATCCTGTTGTTCGCCGGGTTCGAGACGACGGTCAACCTCATCGGCAACGGCGTCTACGCCCTGCTGCGCCACCCCGAACAGCGCGCGCGCCTCCAGGCGTCCCTGGCTGCCGGGGAAACCGGGCTACTGGAAACCGGAGTTGAGGAGCTGCTGCGGTACGACGGTCCTGTGGAGCTCGCCACCTGGCGGTTCGCCACCGAGTCACTGGAGATCGGTGGGAAGCGGATTGCCGCGGGCGACCCGGTGTTGGTGGTGCTCGCGGCTGCCGATCGCGACCCTGACCGCTTTGAGGAGCCGAACGTCCTCGATCTTTCCCGGCGTGACAATCAGCACCTCGGATACGGGCACGGCATCCACTACTGCCTCGGTGCGCCGCTGGCACGACTGGAGGGCCAGACCGCGATCGCCACGCTGCTGCGCAGGCTCCCCGATCTGCAACTGGCTGCGGATTCATCAGATTTGCGCTGGCGTGGGGGGCTCATCATGCGTGGGCTGCGAACCCTTCCCGTCGAGTTCACATCCCGAAACATCTGACGAGCCATCAAAACCGTGACAATGACGTAATCTCAGCTGCATCGACTTGTGACAGACGTTCGAGTGCGGCTACGTTCTGCGCGTCCTCAGCAGTCTCGCGAAAGGCAACCGCATGCTCTCCGGGAATGGTCGACATCGCCGACCCCGTCAAGCTCCTGCCCTCGTCGTCGCGGCAGGGGTGACGGGATCCGCCATCGCGATTCCGCTCCTCGGCGCGACGTCGGCGTCGGCAGTCGAAGCGACCGCGTGGGACAAGGTCGCGGAGTGTGAGACCGGGGGCCTGTGGACCGCGGACACCGGCAACGGCTTCTACGGCGGTCTCCAGATGTCGCAGGAGACCTGGAAGGCGTTCGGTGGTACGCAGTACGCCTCCCGCGCGGACCTCGCCACCCCCGCACAGCAGAAGGCCATCGCGGAGAAGGTCGTCGACTCCGAGGGCATCCGGCCCTGGAGGGCGTGCGCGACCCTCGCCGGGGTCGAGGTGGTCCTCGATCCCAACGAGGCCCCCACCGCTCCGACGAAGCCCGCCGCGCAGCCGACGCCATCGGCCGAGCCCACGGAGATCCCCAAGCCGTCCGCTCCGACGGGCACCGCTCCCGCCAAGACGCCCGCGAAGACTCCGGCACCGGCCGGGAGCGCGCCGAGCGGTTCCGGTGCCGCGTCCCCGGAGTCGAGCCCGGGGCAGCCCTCCGGGTCCACCGGAAAGCACCGGGGCGAGGCGGCGACGGAGTCGAGCCCGGAGCAGTCCGCGCCTACCGGTGCCAGCGAGTCGACGGGCTCGGCCGCGCCGACCGAGCCGGTCGGCGACCCCGGGGCGCCGCGCGAGACCGACGAGGCCCATCCCTCCCGGGGTGAGGGGAGCCGCTCCGACCTCGGCACCACGGACGCGGGTGCCACGACCGCCGAGCAGTCCGGCACGGCCAGCGTCTCTCCCGGCTCGTACACCGTGCAGGCCGGCGACAACCTCTGGGCGATCGCCGAGAAGAACGAACTGCCCGGTGGTTGGCCCGCCCTCTATGAGGCCAACAAGGAGACGGTCGGCGACGAGCCCGATCTCATTCACCCTGGTCAGAGCCTCGATCTCACCGCTAAGTAGAGGCTGTTAGCCACTCTTTGTCCGGATTTGGCGAAGTGAGACAAGCGTCTCTTTGCGGCAATTCGCTTATCGGGGCTAGCGGAATCCTGCGTTCCGCGCCTGACCTGCGGAAACGCAAAGCGCACTGTTGATGAGATGGGCGATTTCTCCCCGATGTTCGACTTTGAACATCGGGGAGAGTCATGCCTACGGTCTGAACCGCTCGCCACCGCGGGCACCGTCGACCGTCACGCCGAATCCTGCCGTCGGTCGGGGGGAGTACACGTCGCGTAGAGCGCCGAAGGCAGGAGCGGGGGACCCAAGGTAAGTGCCGGCAACGACCGTTGGAGACGACGGTGGGAACCGGCTAGGGGTGAAGCCGTGCGCAAGGACGCACGGCCGGGCAACTCACTAGGCCCGAACCCGACAGCTCACCTCGTAGGCGTCGGTGAGGAGAAGACTCCATGCTGTTTTCCAGCAAGGCGAAGCACCGCCGCCCCAGCAAGGCCAGCCGACTGATGGCACTCGCCGGTGTCACCGGTGTCGCCGTCGCCGCCCCGCTGATCGGCGCCACCTCCGCCAGCGCCGCCACCGCCTCCGAGTGGGACAAGGTCGCCCAGTGCGAGTCCGGCGGCAACTGGTCCATCAACACCGGCAACGGCTACTACGGCGGCCTCCAGTTCTCGGCCTCCACCTGGGCCGCGTTCGGTGGCACGAAGTACGCATCCACCGCCAACCAGGCGTCCAAGGCGCAGCAGATCGAGATCGCCGAGAAGGTCCTCGCCGGTCAGGGCAAGGGCGCCTGGCCGTCCTGTGGCGTGGGCCTGTCCAACACCCCGTACGGCGGCGGCGCGGCCGAGGCCCCGCAGCCCAAGGCGGAGCCCAAGAAGCAGCAGCCGAAGGCCGAGCCCAAGAAGGAGCAGGCCAAGCCGCAGCAGCGCGCCGAGGTCCCCACCACCCGCTCCGAGCGCTCCGAGGCCCCCGCCAAGGCCGAGGGCTTCCAGAAGGGT
Organism: Streptomyces sp. NPDC005963; assembly: GCF_040638655.1. Classification (NCBI taxonomy): domain Bacteria; kingdom Bacillati; phylum Actinomycetota; class Actinomycetes; order Kitasatosporales; family Streptomycetaceae; genus Streptomyces; species Streptomyces sp. NPDC005963. Next base: position 34,371 of record NZ_JBEXVD010000018.1, read on the forward strand.
GACGGCGAGTACCAGGTCAAGGCCGGCGACACCCTGAGCAAGATCGCGGAAGCCGAGAAGGTCGACGGCGGCTGGGAGAAGCTCTTCGAGCTCAACAAGGACGTCATCAGCGACGCCGACGTCATCTACGTGGGCCAGCAGCTCCACCTGGGCTGAGCCCCGACCGGAACGGGTGCGTCCGGAGCCGACTTCCCGGTCGGACGGCCGCCGGCCTGATGGGGCAGAGTCCCTCTGAGGCCGCGCCAACCGACCGAAGCCCCTCGGGCCCACCCGTACAACCCCGTGCTCGGACCGCTTCGGTGGAGCCGCCGAGCACGAGGGCCCCGGATTCCGTGCCGATCCCCCTCCCCCCGGGATCGGCGCCGCGGACCCCGGCAGTTCGCCGAGTGCCGTCGAGCCGGGTCGGCTTCCTTCTCCTGGCCACCCGCCCCCACGCCCGAAGCAACCCCGGTGAACTGCCTTCGGCCCCTTCCCCCCGGGGCCCGAACCACCCCGGGTCGGTGCACATCCCCCCATGTGCGCCGGCCCGGGGTTTCTCCGTCCGTGCCGCACGCGCGGGCCTGGCACGCAGTCCGCACCGTGCCGACAACAGCAGTGCCCCGCCCGCTACCCGATGGTAGTCCGGCGTATCAGGGCCCTTTTTCGTCCCAGGGGGCGGGCATCCGACGAACGGCACCCGCACGGCGGTTAGGCTCATGCCGCAAGGCCAAAGAGACCCTGCACCCCACGCGTCACATCCCAGAAGGAGATGCTCGTGCCGTCCATCGACGTCGTCGTAGCCCGGGAAATCCTGGACTCCCGAGGCAACCCCACCGTCGAGGTCGAGGTTGGCCTCGACGACGGCAGCACGGGTCGTGCTGCCGTTCCGTCCGGCGCCTCCACCGGCGCGTTCGAGGCTCTTGAGCTTCGCGACGGCGACCAGAACCGCTACCTGGGCAAGGGCGTCGAAAAGGCCGTCCTCGCCGTCATCGAGCAGATCGGCCCCGAGCTGGTCGGGTACGACGCCACCGAGCAGCGCCTGATCGACCAGGCGATGTTCGACCTCGACGCCACCCCGGACAAGTCCTCGCTCGGCGCCAACGCCATCCTCGGCGTGTCCCTGGCCGTGGCCCACGCCGCGTCCGAGGCGTCCGACCTGCCGCTCTTCCGTTACCTGGGCGGCCCGAACGCGCACCTGCTGCCCGTTCCGATGATGAACATCCTGAACGGCGGCTCGCACGCCGACTCCAACGTGGACATCCAGGAGTTCATGATCGCCCCGATCGGTGCCGAGTCCTTCTCGGAGGCGCTGCGCTGGGGCACCGAGGTCTACCACACGCTCAAGAAGGTCCTGAAGCAGAAGGGCCTGTCCACCGGCCTGGGCGACGAGGGCGGTTTCGCGCCGAACCTCGACTCCAACCGGGCCGCGCTCGACCTCATCCTTGAGGCCGTCAAGGAAGCCGGCTACGCGCCCGGCAAGGACATCGCGCTCGCGCTCGACGTCGCCGCGTCCGAGTTCTACAAGGACGGCAAGTACGAGTTCGAGGGCAAGTCCCGCTCGGCCGCCGAGATGACCGAGTACTACGAGGAGCTCGTCGCCTCCTACCCGCTGGTCTCCATCGAGGACCCGCTGTTCGAGGACGACTGGGAGGGCTGGAAGGTCCTCACCGAGAAGCTCGGCACCAAGGTGCAGATCGTCGGCGACGACCTGTTCGTCACCAACCCGGAGCGACTGTCCCGCGGCATCGACGAGGCCGCCGCGAACGCCCTCCTGGTCAAGGTGAACCAGATCGGTTCGCTGACCGAGACGCTGGACGCCGTGGAGCTGGCCCAGCGCAACGGCTTCAAGTGCATGATGTCCCACCGCTCCGGTGAGACCGAGGACGTGACCATCGCCGACCTGGCCGTAGCCACCAACTGCGGTCAGATCAAGACCGGCGCCCCGGCCCGTTCCGAGCGCGTCGCCAAGTACAACCAGCTGCTGCGCATCGAGGAGATCCTCGACGACGCCGCGGTGTACGCCGGGCGCAGCGCGTTCCCCCGCTTCAAGGACTGATCGCCTGCGGCGACCTCAGCCCCGCCGCACGGGTTGAGGCACGCTGAGGTGTCGTCGGTCGTGGGCAGCGGCCGGATCGGTCGCTGCCCCGCCAGTCTCCCTACGTCCCCGGCCACGGTCCCGTACCGTGTCCGGGGACGTAGGCACATGGCGGGCCCACAGACCCCGGCGGCACCCGACGGCGCCGCCCACCACCTCCGTACGCACCCGTCGTACGGAACGGGCGATTCCGTACGGCGGACGCGTCCGGGCGGCAGCCGTACGACACGGGTCACGGAGCAGGGGAGGCGGGACGACATGGCCGGGAAGAATCGAGACCGGTTCTCCACCGCGACCAGACTGCGGCTGCTCGGCGAGCAGACCGCCGCCCGCGTCTACCGCTCCCAGACCAAGCGGCAGGCCCGCAGGTCCCGGCTCACCGGGCGGGCGGCCTTCCTCGCCCTCGTGGTCTGCTCGTTGATCGTCGCCCTGGCCTATCCCATGCGCCAGTACGTGTCCCAGCGCGGCGACATGTCCGACCAGCGCGACCGCATGGCCGAGGCCGAGCAGCACGTCGAACGCCTGCGGGACGAGAAGGCGCGCCTCCAGGACGACGCGTACATCCGGCGTCTCGCCCGGGAGCACCTGCACTATGTGCTGCCGGGGGAGCGGGGATACACGATGATCGACCCCGAGAACGCCGAGCAGGAACGCGGCCGGGACGACGCCGCCGACCGGCCCTGGTACTCCAACGTCTGGGACGGCGTCGACTCCGCGGACCGCGGCTGACGCGGGCATCTGCGAACCTGGTACGTCGCGGCGCCCCCGGACGCGTCCGTTGCTGCAACGCTCACCCCGAGATCGTCCAACCCGTGAGACCGAAGAACCGTTAGATCCAAGGCAGGCATGGAAACCCCTCCTCCCCACACCGACCCGACCGAGCCCACCGACGCGGACATCGCCGCGTTCAAGGAGCAGCTCGGCCGGCCGCCGCGCGGACTGCGCACCATCGCGCACCGCTGCCCCTGCGGCCAACCCGATGTCGTCGAGACCGCACCCCGGCTGCCCGACGGCACCCCCTTCCCGACGCTGTACTACCTGACCTGCCCGCGGGCCGCATCCGCCATCGGCACGCTGGAGGCGAACGGCGTGATGAAGGAGATGACCGAGCGGCTGGAGAGCGACCCCGAACTCGCGGCCTCCTACCGCGCGGCCCACGACGACTACATCCGGCGCCGCGACGCCATCGAGGTGCTCCAGGGCTTCCCCAGCGCCGGCGGCATGCCGGACCGGGTGAAGTGCCTTCACGTCCTGGTGGGGCATTCGCTCGCGGCGGGCCCCGGGGTGAACCCGCTCGGGGACGAGACGATCGCCCTGCTGCCCGAGTGGTGGCGCAAGGGACCGTGCGTCACGCCCTGCGCACCCCCGGAAGCCGGCTGAACCCTCCCCTCCGGCTCGACCCCATTCCATAGATCTTTCTGGATTCCTTCAGATCCTCCGAGGAGCCCGTATGACCCGCGTCGCCGCGATCGACTGCGGTACCAACTCCATCCGTCTGCTCGTCGCCGATGCGGACCCCGCCACCGGGCAGTTGGTGGAGCTCGACCGTCGGATGACCATCGTCCGGCTCGGTCAGGGCGTCGACCGCACCGGCAGGCTGGCGCCCGAGGCCTTGGAGCGCACCTTCGCCGCCTGCCGCGAGTACGCGGCGGTGATCGAGGAGCATGGCGCGGAGCGGCTGCGCTTCGTGGCCACCTCGGCATCCAGGGACGCCGAGAACAGGGACGAGTTCGTGCGCGGGGTGCTGGATGTCCTCGGCGTGGAGCCGGAGGTCATCAGCGGTGACCAGGAGGCCGAGTTCTCCTTCACCGGCGCGACGAAGGAGCTCCCCGGGCACGAGGAGCGGCTGGTGGTGGACATCGGCGGTGGATCGACGGAGTTCGTCATCGGCCGGGAGCGGGTCGAGGCCGCCCGGTCGGTGGACATCGGCTGTGTGCGGCTGACCGAGCGGCACGTACGCAGCGACCCGCCGGCCCCGGTGGAGATCGCGGCGGTCCGGGCCGATATCGAAGCGGCGCTCGACCTCGCGGAGCGGACCGTACCGCTCCGGGGTGCGCGCACCCTCGTGGGCCTGGCCGGCTCGGTGACGACGGTCGCCGGCATCGCGCTGGGCCTGGACGCCTACGACTCCACCGCGATCCACCACGCGCGGATCCCCGTGGAGCAGGTGCGGACCATCGTCCAGAAGCTGATCGACGCCACCCACGACGAGCGGGCGGCGATCCCCGTGATGCACCCGGGGCGCGTGGACGTCATCGTCGCCGGCGCCTGTGTGCTGCTGGCCATCATGGAGCGCATCGGGGCCGAAGAAGTGGTGGTCAGCGAGCACGACATCCTCGATGGGATCGCCTGGTCGGTCGCCTAGAAATGAAGTTCGTGAAGTTCTTCACAAGGAAAAGGGTCCTGATGGGCGCGGTTGACGGCCGAAAAGCCGCCTCTGAGGGGCTGTTGGGCCTCGAATGGAAGGTGGCGGCCCTCGGAGGGGGTGTTTCCGTCAGATGAACCAGCTCAGTGGTTTCTTGGCCGCCCGGCTTTAAGGGCCAGCTCACAGGCGGTTCCCAACGATCACCAAGGTGCTGTGGTTCCCTGGAAGGTGCATGACCTCGATCACGGGGGCGCGCAGTGTAGCAGAGGTGGACCTACTCCTTGTGAAGGGGCTCACGAGCACCCCATGTCGGTGGGGTGGATACTCGATGGCATGAGCACCACGGAGCGTCCCAGGATCCTCGTAGTTGGCGGGGGGTACGTAGGTCTGTATGCGGCGCGCCGCATTCTCAAGAAGATGCGGTACGGCGAGGCGACCGTCACGGTCGTCGACCCGCGCTCTTACATGACGTACCAGCCCTTCCTGCCCGAAGCAGCTGCCGGCAGCATTTCGCCGCGGCACGTCGTCGTACCGCTGCGACGCGTGCTGCCCAAGGCCGAAGTGCTCACCGGACGTGTCACCACCATCGACCAGGACCGCAAGGTAGCCACGATCTCGCCGCTGGTCGGCGAGGCGTACGAGCTGCCCTTCGACTACCTGGTGGTAGCGCTCGGTGCGATCTCCCGCACCTTCCCGATCCCCGGCCTCGCCGAGCAGGGCATCGGCATGAAGGGCATCGAAGAGGCCATCGGCCTGCGCAACCACGTGCTTGAGCAGCTCGACAAGGCCGACTCCACCACCGATGAAGAGGTCCGCCGCAAGGCGCTCACCTTCGTCTTCGTCGGCGGCGGATTCGCCGGCGCGGAGACCATCGGCGAGGTCGAGGACCTGGCGCGGGACGCCGCCAAGTACTACTCCAACGTGAAGCGCGAAGACATGCGCTTCGTGCTGGTCGACGCCGCGGACAAGATCCTTCCCGAGGTCGGGCCCAAGCTCGGCAAGTACGGCAAGGAGCACCTCGAAGGCCGCGGCATCGAGATCTACCTCCAGACCTCGATGGACTCCTGCGTGGACGGCCACGTGGTGCTCAAGAACGGCCTTGAGGTCGACTCCAACACCATCGTGTGGACCGCCGGTGTGAAGCCCAACCCGGCACTCGCCCGCTACGGCCTGCCCCTCGGCCCCCGTGGACACGTCGACACCTCCACCTGCCTCCAGGTGCAGGGCCTCGACTACGCCTGGGCCGCCGGTGACAACGCCCAGGTGCCCGACGTCGCCGCCCGCAAGGCCGGCGTCGAGAACGCCTGGTGCCCGCCGAACGCCCAGCACGCGCTGCGCCAGGCCAAGGTCCTCGGCGACAACGTGATCTCCGGGATGCGGGGCTTCCCGCAGAAGGAGTACAGCCACGCCAACAAGGGCGCGGTGGCGGGCCTCGGCCTCCACAAGGGCGTTGCGATGATCGTCGTGGGCAAGGTGAAGATCAAGCTCCGCGGCCGGCTGGCGTGGTACATGCACCGTGGCTACCACGGTCTGGCCATGCCGACCTGGAACCGCAAGATCCGGGTCTTCGCCGACTGGACGCTGGCGATGTTCCTCAAGCGCGAAGTGGTCTCGCTCGGTGCGATCGAGACGCCGCGCGAGGAGTTCTACGAGGCCGCCAAGCCCACCCCGGTCGCCGCACAGGCGGCGCCCGCCCCCGAGAAGGCGAAGGCTTCCTGACCTCGCCGTTCACCCGCAGTACCTGACCGAAGGGCCGTCCGCCATCCGTGGTGCGGGCGGCCCTTCGCCATGCCCGCGCTCCACCGCCCCGTACCCCGCACCACGCCTGCGTGAAGTGGTGCCCAAGGCTCCCCGGGAGCGGCGCCCCGGGCCCTTGGGCACCCGTTCGAGGCGGTGGATCCACACCGCCGACCGAGGGGCGCGCGGCCCGATCCGTGCGGGAGCGCCCCCGCGGTGGGAAGCACCCACAGTGCGTGCGTTGTTCACCGATCAGTACGTGTCATCGATGTGCATCACCGATGGGTGTCGTCGGTGATGCGCATCGGCACACGTCGTCGGTACGCGCATCGGCACACGTCGTCGATGCGACGGAACGAGCAGTGGTACGCACGCAGGCAGCACCCCACCACGGAGGTCACACCATGGCCGACGCCGCACAGCGGTTGACCGCCCTTGCCGAGGAGTTGCTCGGCACGCGCTTTCCCGTCCGCATCCGGGCCTGGGACGGGTCGGAGTCGGGACCGCCCGGCGGGCCGGTGCTCGTCGTACGGCACCGCAGGGCCCTGCGCCGGCTGCTGTGGCGGCCCGGTGAGCTGGGATTGGCACGGGCCTGGGTGGCCGGGGACATCGAGGTGGAAGGCGATCTCTACACCGTTCTCGATCAGCTGTCCGGGTTCCTCTGGGACCGGAAACCGGATGCCCCGACGGGTCGGGGGACGGACGCGAGACCCCGACCGGGGGCTCAGCCGACCGGCCCGGTGGGCCGGCTGGCGCGGGCCACACGGCGCACCACCACCGCCGTCGACAGCCGCCTTCGCTTCCTGCTCGACCCCTCGATCCGCTCGGCCGCCCGCACCCTCATCCGCTGGGGCGGACCGCTGCCCCCGCCTGCACCGCCCGTCGAAGAGGTCCGCCGCCGCCACGGCCCGCTCCACACCAAGTACCGCGACCGCCAGGCCATCAGTCACCACTACGACGTCGGCAACCCGTTCTACGAACTCGTCCTCGGCCCGTCCATGGTCTACTCCTGCGCCTACTGGAAGTCCGGCCCGTCCGGCCCCGGCGGTGCCGTCCCGGAGACATTGGAGGACGCCCAGCGCGACAAGCTCGACCTGGTCTGCCGCAAGCTCGGTCTGACGGAGGGCCAACGGCTGCTCGACGTCGGCTGCGGTTGGGGCTCGCTGGCGCTGCACGCGGCCCGTGAGTACGGCGTCCGGGTCATCGGCATCACGCTCTCCCGGGAACAGGCCGCGTACGCCCGCAAGCGCATCGCGGAAGCCGGTCTCACCGACCGCATCGAGATCCGCGTCCAGGACTACCGGGACGTCAGGGACGGGCCGTTCGACGCGATCTCCTCGATCGGGATGGCCGAGCACGTCGGTGCCGCCCGCTACCGCGAGTACGCCGACCGGCTCCACGCCCTGCTCGCCCCGGGCGGGCGGTTGCTGAACCACCAGATCGCCCGTCGTCCCGAGGGCGATGAGTCGGCCTATCGACTCGACGACTTCATCGACCGGTACGTCTTCCCGGACGGTGAGCTGGCACCCCTCGGCCGTACGGTCGGCACGCTGGAGGAAGCGGGCTTCGAGGTGCGGGACGTGGAGTCCATCCGTGAGCACTACGGCCTCACGCTCCGCCGTTGGGTGGCCAATCTGGAGGAGCACTGGCCGACGGCGGTCCGTCTCACCTCGCCGGCTCGGGCGAGGGTTTGGCGGCTCTACATGGCCGCGAGCGCACTGTCGTTCGAGCGCAACAGGATCGGCGTCAACCAGATCCTGGCGGTGCGGACCCGCCCGGACGGTACGTCGGACGTGCCGCTGCGCAGCCGTACCTGGAACTGAACGGGCCCGCGCGGGACGTCACCGAAAGGCCCCGCGCCGCCGAGCACGGTTGCTCGGCAGCGCGGGGCCCGGGATGCGGCGGTGACTACTCCGTCTTGATCGCCGTCAGCATGTTCAGGCGGGCGGCGCTGCGGGCCGGCCAGAGGGCGGCCAGCACGCCGACCACACCGGCCAGCAGCAGGAACAGACCGATGCGGTCCATCGGGATGACCAGCTCGTAGTTCGGGATGCTGCTCTTGAACGTCTCGCCGATCGCCCAGGCCAGGAACGAGCCCAGGACGACTCCGATCACCGCGCCGAAGACCGAGATCACGATGGCCTCCAGACGGATCATGCGCTTGACCTTCGCCCGGTCCAGACCGATCGCCCGCAACATGCCGATCTCCTGCTGACGCTCGAAGACCGACATCGCCAGGGTGTTGACCACTCCGAGGACCGCGATGATCAGGGCCATGCCCAACAGTCCGTACATCATGTACAGCATGGTGTTGATCATTCCGCCGAACATATTGCGGATGTCCTGACGGTCCATGACGTTCATGCCGGGGTTGTCGCCGAGCGCGTCCACCAGGGCCTGCTCATTGGCCTTGGTCTCGCCGCCGTCCATCTTCAACCAGATCTCGGAGATGTAGGGCTTCTCGTAGTGGGGGTCGGCCAACGCGGTCGAGACGACGAACGGCGAGAGGAACTCGTTGTTCTTGTAGACCGCGCCGATCGTCAGGTTCAGCGACTTGCGGGGCTCGCCGTCACCGATCTTGACGGGGAGGGAGTCACCGGCCTTCCAGCCGTTGTCCTTCGCGACCGTCTCGGCGACGGCGACCTGTCCTTCGGCGAGGGTGGACAGCGAGCCCGAGATGGTCTTCATGGTGAAGACCTTCTCGACGTCACCCGGGGTGACCGCGGAGACGGCCCGGTCCTCGCCCTTGACCTCCATGTCCATCGCCTGCTGCGGAGTGACGGCCTCCACGCCCTTGGCCCGCTGGAGCGCTTCGAGCGCCGAACGGTCCATGGAGCCGCCGTTGGCCATGCTCACCATGTAGTCACCGCGGACGTTGTCCGTGGTCATCCGGTCGATGGCCTGGCCCAGCGTGACACCGATGACGGTCAGACCGGTGACCAGGGTGAGACCGATCGCCAGTGCGGAAGCCGTGGCACCGGTACGGCGGGGGTTGCGGACCGCGTTCTGTCCCGCGAGCTTGCCGGAGACCCCGAACAGCCGCTGGAGCAGCGGCTTGACCACCGCGATCATCGGACGGGACAGCAGCGGGATCAGGATGATGACCCCGATGAGGGTGAGGAACGCACCGGCGCCGATCATCAGCCGACCGTCGTTGCCACCGGTCGAAGCACCGGCGAGGATCGCTGCCGCACCGGCCGCGGTGATGATGCTGCCGATGGTGTTCCGTACGACCAGGGACTTGGTCGAGGCCACCGCGTGCACACTGCTCATGGCGGCGACCGGGGCGATCTTCGCAGCGCGGCGGGCGGGCAGCCAGGCGGCGAGGACGGTGATCAGCACACCGACGGCGAGCGCGGCGAGCACGGCCGTGGGGGAGACGACCAAGGGGCCGTTGGGGAGCTTCGCGCCGAAGGTGCTGATGGCGGAGCGCAGCCCGACGGCGAGCCCGAGCCCGAGGACGAAACCGACGACGGAGGAGAGGAGACCCACCACCAGTGCTTCGAGGATCACCGAGCGCTTGACCTGGCGGCGGGACGCGCCGACGGCGCGCAGGAGGGCGAGCTCCTTGGTGCGCTGGGCGACCAGCATGGTGAAGGTGTTGGCGATCAGGAAGGTGCCGACGAACAGCGCGATGGCCGCGAAGGCGAGCAGCATGTTGTTGACCGCGCTCAGCTCGGACTTGATGTCCTTGGCCTCCTGGTCGGCCAGCTTCTGCGCCGTCTGGGCCCTCGCGCCCTCCGGGAGCAGGGGCTTGACCTCGGCCAGGAGCTTCGTGTCCGAGGTGCTGGTCGGGGCGCTGACGGTGATGTCCTGGTAGAAGCCGGGCTTCAGATACAGCTTCTGGGCCACGGCGGTGTCGAACAGGACCAGACTGCCGCCCGCGTTGACCGCTCCGTCCTCGGTGGTGAAGATTCCGGAGAGCTTGTACTCCTGCACCGGCCCGTTGGTGGCGACACGGACGGAGTCGCCGACCTTGTACTTGCCCTTGCTGGCGGTGTCCTTGTCCAGGGCGATCTGTCCGGCCTGTGCCGGGCCCGAGCCCTGGGTGAAGTCGTACGCGGCGTCCTTGCCGTCCTTGCCGGGGGCGTAGTTGCCGCCCTTGTTGGCCCAGCCGCTGCCGATCAGCTTGCCCGACGGGTCGGCGACGCCGGCGAACCCGGAGACCCGGCCCGTGACGTCGGTGACGCCTTCCAGCCCCTTGATCTTCTGGAGGGCGGCGGCCGGGATGCCCTCCTCCTTCTCGGCGCCGGGACCGATCTCGGAGGTGGAGCCGTTGGCCACCACGGCGATGCCGTCGTAGCTCTTGGCCGACTGCTTGCTGAAGGCGTTGCCGAGGGTGTCGGTGAACACCAGGGTGCCCGAGACGAAGGCGACGCCGAGCATCACGGCGAGCGCTGTCATCAGCAATCTGGCTTTGTGCGCGAGCACATTGCGCAAGGCGGTACGGAACATGTCAGTCAGTCCTGTGGTGAGAGCCGGAGGTCGACGGGGCGGCCGATGGTCAGCTGGTCCGGCCCTTGGCGTCGAATGCCTTCATCTGGTCGAGGACGCCGTCCGCGGTGGGGTGCAGCATCTCGTTCACGATCCGGCCGTCGGCCAGGAAGATCACGCGGTCGGAGTAGGAGGCGGCCACCGGGTCGTGGGTGACCATGACAACGGTCTGGCCGAGTTCGCGCACCGAGTTGCGGAGGAAGCCGAGGACCTCGGCACCGGAACGGGAGTCCAGGTTTCCGGTGGGCTCGTCACCGAAGATGATGTCCGGCTGGGAGGCGAGGGCACGAGCGACGGCGACGCGCTGCTGCTGGCCGCCGGAGAGCTGGGTGGGGCGGTGGCTGAGACGGTCCCGCAGACCCACCATGTCGATGACGGTTTCCAGCCACTGCTTGTCGGGCTTGCGGCCGGCGATGTCCATCGGGAGTGTGATGTTCTCCAGGGCCGTCAGCGTCGGCAGCAGGTTGAACGCCTGGAAGATGAAGCCGATCTTGTCCCGGCGCAGCTGCGTGAGCTGCTTGTCCTTGAGGGTGCCGAGTTCGGTGTCGCCGATGCGCACGGAGCCCGAGCTAAAGGTGTCGAGACCTGCGACGCAGTGCATCAGCGTGGACTTGCCGGAGCCGGACGGGCCCATGATGGCGGTGAACTCGGCCTGGCGGAAGTCCACGGTGACTCGGTCGAGCGCGACCACCTGGGTCTCGCCCTGTCCGTACACCTTGGACAGATCCGTGGCGCGGGCGGCCACGGCGGTGGCGCGGTGTGCGATGGGCGTGGTGGTCACGAGGAGGGGCTCCTGTCACGTCGGCTGTGAGGCTTGCTGGGGACGTGTTCCATCCTGGTTGCCCTCTTCGAGCCGATCGTCAGCCCCCGTGCCCGTTCCCGGGGCCCTCTTTGGGCGGACTGAGGAGGACGGTCGTCCTCCTCTGGTATGACGGCGCCCCTGAGGGGGAATGAGCCCGCGGACCGGAGGGCGGGCGTCCGTTCTCGCTCCCTGTCATGGCTCCTCAGAGGCGGTCGGACGGCTCGGCATTCCGCTGAGTGATATAGGGGAAGTGCACGCGACGGGGCCGGTGTGACGAGGGTGACTCGGAGGCGGATGCCGCCCGGCTGGGTCGACTCGGTGGGTAAGAGGTCGAACCAGTGGCAGTTGCGGCGAATTTCCGTCAATCACGTGTCAACGCATGTGTGCCCACCTGTTGGGATGGCGCCGTCAGGATCTCCCTTCACCTGGGCTGACGCACCCTCAAGCGGCAATAAAATAAGACAACATCGGGCCAGGGGGGCACCGGGCGTATCGATCTACCCGGATAGGCTCCTGTGCTTACGCGGAGCCGCGCACCTGGCCCGGATGGTGGAATGCAGACACGGCGAGCTTAAACCTCGCTGGCCTTCGGGCCGTGCCGGTTCGAGTCCGGCTCCGGGCACTCTCCGGAGTCGAATCTCGACCCGGAGTGGTTGAATCCTTGACCTCCATTGACTCGCTGAGGTCACACGTTCGAGTGATTTCGATGCCCGGCCGGTCGTTGGGGTGGTACTCGCTCTTTCACTCGCTTGCGACTGCACCGTGCACAGTTGTCCCGATGGCTGATCGTCGGCTCGGGCCACTACCTGGTGGCTGTGCTCGACGGGGCCGGGACGGTATGCCGCCATGTCATGTCGAACAGGGAGTACGCCGCGGTGGCTATCGGGCCGAACAGTCGACTACAGCCCAAACCTGGCGCCCTTCGGTGCTGGCCTCCGTTCCGCAGCTCACTACGCCGAGTTCCTGGAGACGTGAGAGAACGGGATCGAGGGCTGACTCCCGCCCGGCCTGGTGGCTCAGGACGAGGGCGAGGATCTGACGGTTCTGCTCACCCAAGTGCAGGCCCACGCGGCGGCCACCGTCGCGAAGAACCGTTCGCATCAACTCACGGACTACGTCATTCAAGTGACGGGGTGCATTGAGGGTCCACCGCTTGGGTTGATCTACTACGCGCTCCACCGCTTTCGTCTCCGCCCATGGTCGGGACTCCATTGACCAGCCCGCGCCTCGACGGTTTGCCACGATGGTCCGGCCCCGCTCCCAGGTGAGGGCAGCGGGGGGACCCGGCGTGACCGGAGTCTCTGGAGGCGGTGGGGACGGTGGCCGCTTGTGCGGTGGCGGAGTCTTCGGCGGAAAGCCCGGCCGCAGCCGGGCGTTCCGCGTGCCCGGCCGTAGCGCGCAAACAATTCGACGCCGGCGTCGCCCTTGCCCGCGATCCGTACGGCTGCGGCTCCAGCCCGGTCGGGACCTCCCGGGACCGACGGGACGCGGCGATCGGCAGTATCGCCGTCATCCGGTACGAGGTCAGCTCGAGTGTCGGGGAGTCCGGGAACGGCTGTAGGTCGCCTACGCGCGCATATCCCCACTGCTCGTAGAGTCGTCGTACGCCGGGCTTGCGTGGCTCGACCATCAGCGTGACGCGCTCCTCCGAACGGCTGTGCAGGAGTTCTTCGTGGATGCTCTGCGCGGCGCCGGTCTTTCTCCAGGGTGCGCGGACCATCAACTCGAAGAGGGCCAACATCGCGCGTACCGGTCTCTGTCGTCTCGTGCTTGGCTAGCCCCGACCACCAGCGGGTGGATTCAGGAAGCGCCGCCGCGTAGGCGTAGCCCACCGGCTGGTCGCCGTCGTAGCCGACTACCGCAGTCCACCCGGGTCGGGAAATGTGACCTTGGAGTCGGTCCTGGAACCGGTCCAGGGACGTGAAGGGGTCGTCGAGTCGGTCTGCATACACCTCGGCGTAGACATCGATGAGCGTGCCTCGCACGGTGGCAACGTCGGGGAGCCCGAAGCGACGCAATGTCACAGTCATCCAGGCCGGCTTCGATCGGGGCCCTAGGGAGTTCGATAGCCGCCGGCGGATCATACGCGCCGGCTTGCTCGCACCCGCGATGCCACCGGAGCGCGCCCTACGGCAGGCTGTACGCGCATGGACGCCGTTGAACTGGTGTCAGTTGGCCGCCTACGTCTACTGGCTGGGGTGGACCAGCCCTACTGCTGCCGCCACCGCGGTCGCCCATGGATATGGTGCAGCGTGACCGGGCGGGTTTGGCTCGAAGCCGCCCGCCCCCTCGATACCGGCGGGCGGGGCCGCTGCTCAGCCACTGCGCAGGTGGTGAAACATGAGGAGCGCGGCTGCCATGTTCGCGGCGGGGACTTCACCGCGGGCGATGAGTGCGGGGACGTCCTTCAGGGGCACCCACTCGCGGCGGGATGATTCGAAGTCGTCTTCCGGGTGGCCGATGTAGGTGGCTTGATCCGACCAGTAGATGTGATGGCGTGCGTAGGCGAGACCGTCGAATGCCTCACCTGCGACGGAGGGCGGCATATTCCCAGCGGGATGTGACGGTCCGGTCAGCCTTCAGGCGTCAGTCCCCACGCGCAGTAGCAGTAGGTCGAACTCCGGGCCATCTGCGGTGTTCCGGTAGGGGCCGGCGTACTGGTAGCCGAGGCGGGCGTAGAGATGGTGGCCGTGCCGGTTGGATGGCAGCGCGAGGAGTGATGACCAGCGTGGGGCGATGGACCTAAGTAGCTCGCCGTGTATCCGGGTGCCGATGCCTCGGGACTGCCATGGTGGGCGGACGGCGAGTTCACACAGGCCCATCAGCCGCTCGGTCCGTGCCGCTTCGGGGACCCGGTCGACAAGATCGGGGCCGAACCAGTACGCCGCGGTGCACGGGAACGCGTACCCGAAGCCGACCGCGGTCCCGCCCGCGTAGGCGACAACGAGGGCGAACCCCTGGTGCTTGAGGTGCCCGGTGATCTGACGGTGGAGCGCGGGTACGGACAGGCCCTGGGCCTCGGCGCCGGGGTTGTCGACCAGCTCGGGGTGCGCGTCCGCCCAGATGTCGGCGACGACGTCGAGCATCGGCGGGACCTTGCCGGGCCCGTAGGTGCGGATCACCATGTCGGTGCTGGTGGTCACCGATTCCTCCTCAGCTGATGCCGGTGGTGGCGCGGTACTCTTCCAGCCAGTCGGCGACCGCAGGGACGGCGGCATGCCGCTGGAGCGCGCTCTCGACATTGTGCAACTGCTTCAGTAGCCGGTCGGAGCGCACCCCAGGAAGGTACGCGAGGACGCGTCCGGCCGCCTCGGCTGCCGCCTCGGGGTCGGGACGTGCCCTCACCGCATGTTGGATGGCGATGTCCGCGGTGTACAAGGCCCTGTTCCGGGCGAACGCATCGCCGTGGAGAAGGACGGCCTGTTCGGCCCCGGCGGCGGCACGCTCGTGCTGGTCCAGGTCCGCGCGAGCCAGGGCTTCCAGCCCGGCGAGTTCGGCGGGCGTGAAGAACTCCAGCCATCCCGGGTCGGGTTCGGCCGGCCCCTGGGCGTAGAGGTGGTGCGCGCGCACGATCGCCTTGTCTGCGGCGCTGTGGTCCCCGAGTAGGGCCCACCCGCCGGCTTCCCGCATGGCGAACAGGCTGAGCATCCGCGGCGATCCGAACCGGCGCACGGCGCTCTGCGCGCCCTGGGCGGAGCTGATCGCCTCGCGGGGCCGCCCGGACGCCTTGGCCAGCAGGGACAGACAGCCGAACGCGTGCCCCTCCAAGCCGAAATCGTCGGCAATCCGTGCTGCGGCCAGGGCCTCCCCGTAGAGGGAGCGGGCATCAGCGGCGCGGCCAGAGTCGTAGGCGAGCCATCCGGCCGCGATGCTCAGATGCCCGGTCGCGGAGCGCAGCTTGCGCTCCGTGTCGTGGCTGTAGCTGCTCTCCTGTAGCCAGCCGTAGGCAGTGTGAAGGGCCTCGGCCGCTCCCCGGCGCAGCGCGGCTGAGCCGTGGTCGTGGTCGTGGCCATAGATGGTGGTCACCGCATCGTCGACGGCCTGGACGGCGGCGGCCCCGATCCGGCTGGGCCGCTCCGAGGGCAGCGCGCCGAGGGGGACCAGAGACAGGGCGCCGTCGAGGAGGAAGTCGCGGCGGTTCACGGGCAACTCCTCATACTCCGACGGTGCGACGGTTGATCGGGCGATCGCTGTGGGGGCGGCGAGGTGGAATCCGAGCTGCGCCATGGTTCGTCCGGTGAGCTGGGTGAGGATCCGCCGATAGACCGCTCGCGGGCAGACGACCTCCCCGTCCTCCCATGCAGCCACCAGTCGCGACGTGCAGCCGACGCGCTCGCCCAGTTCCTCGCCCGTGGCCACGACGAGCTTCGCGAACTCCTGCCGGCTCATCTGGAATTCGCCCACGCGGACAGCGCGCAACTGCGCGTTGGGGGGATTGCGGCGGTCAGCCATGCGGGCTCCGGGACAGTCCACGGGATGACGGGTGCGGTGACCGTACCGCCCCTGCCCTGCTTCATGCCCCGGGAACAGGGCT
Organism: Streptomyces sp. NPDC005963; assembly: GCF_040638655.1. Lineage (NCBI taxonomy): Bacteria > Bacillati > Actinomycetota > Actinomycetes > Kitasatosporales > Streptomycetaceae > Streptomyces > Streptomyces sp. NPDC005963. Next base: position 50,377 of record NZ_JBEXVD010000018.1, read on the forward strand.
CGATCACCCGTCGTGGCCGGACTTGCATCGTTCTTACATCGCGCTGGCGTCGATTCCGCCTGGGAGACGCTGGTTCTGTGGAGGGACAAGCCGACACCAGGGGGCACCTGTGATGACGATGCGTGTGTATGGAGTGAGGCCGGACAGGTCTCGCTATTCCGTGTCACCCGAGGTCGTGGTGGACACCCCCAGCGGTCCGCAGACCTCGCCGACCCTGGTGACGACCTCGGCGTATCCGCCGTGCCGCTGTCCTCGCTGCGCCGCGAAGGGCCGGTGATTGTGGTGGATATGCAGACGTGGCGGCCTGCGTGGGCCCGTGCCGCCTCGGCAGCGAACGCTCTGCGCGGCGCACTCGCCGAGCTGCGCCTACCCGAGCAGGCACTCCGCTCCATCACACCGGCCGAGGGCCGCCCGTGGTGGATGTTCCCTCCCTGCGGTCCTGGCGAGCTCTGCCCGCCCCACAGGATGATCGTTCTGGTCACCCTGGGCCAGGAGGTGCTGCGCGAGTCCCACCATGCGGCAGGTCGAACGAGCGCCCTCACGGCGGTCGCGGTCAGTTATGCCGAGACCCTGCCGAGAGTGCCTGAGTCTGCGCGCAGCGCGCGACGGCTCGCGTCCTCGGCACTGAGTGCCTGGGGCTTGGAGGGCGCTAGGGACGCGGCTCAACTTGTCGTTTCCGAGCTGGTTGCGAACGCTTTCATGCACGCGTCGGGCCCTCGGGTGCGGGTAACTGTTACGAGGCAGGACAGGGCTTCTGTGCGGTTGGTCGTGACGGATGATGACCCGAGGGCTATGTCCACAGACCGAAGCGCTGATGACCAAGCCGAATCCGGTCGTGGTCTAAAGCTTGTGGCTGCTCTTTGCGACGGCCGGTGGGGCTTCGATGTCCTGACCCACGGCAAGTCCGTGTGGGCTGTCTTTACCGAGGCGCAATGAGCGGGCTCGCACGTCGCCCGGCATCGAGCAGCACGGGTTCCGAGGAGTGCTTCCTGTACTGGGCCCAGGTGATTGCCCACTATCCCCCCGAGAGGGACATCCTCGGAGTGTTCGTGACTCCGTATGCGGCGCGGGCGATGCGGTGGCTATGTGTGCAGGCGGTGCGCATTGCCAACGGCCTGGACCTCGAGCCCGATGTTCCGTGGTCGGCCGCCCTCATCTCCATTGACGCTCGGCTCACCCTCGACCTTGACCTCGGCGACGCGCCGACCACGCTTCGGGCATGGGTCGCGGACGAGGACGCTCGGCGCCCGATCGTGCAGAATCTTAAGGCTGGTCAGCCCTTCTCCTTGGAAGTCGCTGACTGGGCAGGTCGATACGAGTTCACGGCCCGGCCCTGGCAATCTCACGAGCCGGGCGGGCTCATTTGGGATTCCGTGGCCGCCCTTCCTCAGCGAGCACCATAAGCGCTTTCCTTCTCCGCGCTGAATGACCTTCTGCGGCGCCTCTCTACCCGCCTTGCCGGGCTGAATTGATGCCTTCCTGCTATATCTGGCAGAGCGACCACACCCCTACTCGATAGAGCCCGTCCCCAGGCCCTTGACGCCTCCATCTTGCCTTGATCACCTTTCTTTCCCTGTATCTCACTATGGGACGTTTTGATGAAGTGCCCAAATCTCCTTCCGTTTCGTCGGGCCGTTCCGAGAGCTCCTGTTCCCGGGGGAGGGGGCAGGCAGCAGACGATATCGAGCACTTTGCGGGCGCTTAGCTGCAACGGCTTCCGGAGTACGGGAGCAGGCGGCATTCATGACCGTCCTTGCTTATGTTGCCTATCAGTAGCCATTCATTCTCCCTTCTTGTGTTCTCGACTGGAAACTTATGACCGGAACCGATATGGAACCTCGTGGAAGTTGCGATCGCCACGCGCTGGATGTGGAACGGCAGCTCCGGGGCCTCGGGCTCACCCCGACCACGACCCGCCGTGACGGGATCTCCTACCGCACGCTGCCCGAAGGGACCGGCTGGTGCCAGACGCTCTCCGTGCCGGAGGAGGCATGGCCGCCCGATGCGACCCAATGTGCTGTCGTGCGCTGGTACCCGGACAAGATGTACAGGCGCGATGGCGGTACCGGACATGTCCCCGCGGGTGCCGAGGAGCACTGGACGCACCGTACGTCGGACATCATGGAGCGCCTGCGCGCCCTGGGTTTCCAAGCCGCCCGCAGGCCCGCATCGCGTACCGACCCTCCAAGCACACGAAGAACTCCTCGTCTGGCGCCAGCTCGAGGCACGGCCCTGGCCGCCGCGGTGTGCCTGGTTTGGCTCGGAACCGGCCAGGCCGCACTTCGGCCAACAGTCACCCGCTTCTGCGGAGCGCGAGGCGCTACGCCGCGTGCTGAAGCAGGCGGAGCGTCAATGGCCCACGCTTCGGGGAACGTTGGCGGCGCAGTCGGCTTCGCCCGTGTGGTGGCCGCCGTAGGCGGAGACGTGCGTACGGGTGCTGTGGCGGCCGGCCGTGCAGTACCGGCGCTGTCCGAACGGCGCAGTCCCCGCCCGGGCCGCTCGCCACTGGCGCGTGGCTATCGCTCACTGACTGCCCGTCATCTCGGGTTCCTCCGGCGCTGGTCCAGGGCTCTGCCAGCACTGATGACGGGCTGCCGCTCCGCTGTGACGGCGGAAGCGGCCACACCCCGCCCCTGTCCGGGGCCGGACTCAACCATGGAGACTGTTGTGACTGCCCGCTTAATCAACACTGCCGGACAGGCGGCGTCCTGCTACTTCCGAACCACCGTCGACAGCCCCTACCGCAAAGCGCTCATCCAGATCTGCGAGCCGTGCAACGAGAAGTGCGCGCATTGCTTTGTCAGTGCGACGAAACGCGGCAACTACATGCCCCTGGACCAGGTCCATGTCCGGTTGATTCCGCAGCTCGCCCAAGCCCGTGTCACGCGGGTGACCCTCACCGGCGGCGAGCCGTTCATGCACCCCGACCTCATCGAGATCGCCGACGCTTTTCGCCAGGCCGGCATGGGCGTCGGTGTGTGCACCAACGCCACCATGGTGACTGACGAACAGATCGCCGCCCTGGCCGACATGGACGCACACATGAACGTGAGCATGGATGGCTTCTCTGAGGACTCGCACAGCCGCTTCCGCGGCCGACTGGGGTCATTCACGGAGACCGCTGAGACGATTCGGCGGTTTGCCCAGGCTGGCATCCTCCAGGGGTTGCTGTGCACGCCGAACAATCTGGCTCAAGACCATGAGTACGAGGAACTGGTGCGCTTCGCCCAAGAGCAAGGCGCCACCTACGTCCTGATGAATCCGCTGGGCCCCATGGGGCGCGGGGAGAACTCGCAGCGCACACTGGCCCGTCCGGACGACCACATGCGGCACATCCGGGCCGCGACCGTGGCCGCTGCGGCGGAAGACCTGGATGTCGTGCACATCCGCTTCCCGAATGACGATCAGCCCCTCGCCGGCTGTGAGGCTGGCAGCATCATCTACGTGTTCACCGACGGCGCCGTAGCGGTCTGCCCGTACCTGGTGTTCGCGGCCAGGGCGAAGGTCAGCCAGCACCCGGACACGGACTTCCTCGTCGGCAACGTCTGGGAGCACGACGACATCGCCGCGCGGCTGGATGCGTACGGGAAGTTCAGCGATCACTGGACCGTCGGCGCGAACCCCACCTGCGGTGCCTGCTCACTGTCGGGCTCCTGCGGGAAGGGCTGTCCGGCCGCCGTGGTCGCGTCCGGGCAGCGGATCGGCGCCGTCGACACCGAGCAGTGCCCCATCGTGCCGAAGCGGACGCGGATGCTGCCCGTGGTAGGTGTCTCATGACCGAACGCACGGGCCGACCGGGATTGTTGGTCGCCGTCGAAGGGCCGGGCGGCGTGGGGAAGTCCACCGTCACAGCCGCCGTGGCCGGGTTGCTGGCCGAGCAGGGGGTGCCGGTCCTCGCCACGAGAGAGCCGACGGACACCCCTTTGGGGGACCTCGCACGCCATGGCACGGACGAGTACAGGGGAATGGCACTCGCGTGCCTCGTAGCGGCCGGCCGGTACCAGCACGCGGAGGAGATCCAGCCGGCCCTGGACCGGGGGAAGGTGGTCGTCTGCGACCGGTACATTGCCAGCTCCCTGGCCCTCCAGTGCATGGACGGCGTTGACCGCGATTTCATCTGGCTCCTCAACGAAGGAGTCATCCAACCGGATCTGACGGTGATGCTGACCGCGCCTCCCGAGGTACTGGCGGAACGACTTGCGACCCGCGGGGCGTTGCACAGCCGATTCGAGGTAGAGGATGACACTCGGCTGATCGAACTCGGCTACTTCATCGAGGCCGGTAGGTACCTCCGGGACCGAGGGGCGCCAGTCCTTGCTGTAGAGGCGACGATCCCGCCGAGCGAGGCCGCCCGCCCGGTCGTGGCTGCCATCACCCGTCTCATGAAAGATCACAGATAGATGCCACTGAACGTACTGACGTTCAACCTCAACAACCCCTCCCGGGAGCGCGCGGAGAGGCAGCTTGCCTACCTGGCGGCCCGCCCCGAGCACGTCCTGGTGCTGACGGAGACGGCGAACAGCGCGGGATGCGGATACCTGGCCAACGAGTTCGAGGGGGCCGGCTATCACGTCACGTTTCCGCTGCCGTCGCGGGAGGCGCGTGAGCGGGGCGTGATGATCGTGTCCCGTCTGGCCATGCATCCCTTCCCTCTGACGTTGGAGTACCTGCCGCACCGGGCAGTCGCGGTCACGGTCGACACCGAGGAGGGGCCGCTCAACGTGATCGGTGCCTATGTGCCCTCCCGGGACGCCACCGAGACCAAGAGGGAACGCAAGCGGCGGTTCCTTGAAGAACTCGCAAGCGCACTACCGACCGGCCACGCGGGTGCACGGCTGGTGATGGGCGACCTCAACGTCCTGGAGCCGGACCACACCCCCCGGTACCGGTTCTTCCAGCCGTTCGAGTACGACTTCTACACCGGGCTTAGCGGCCTCGGATACACAGACGCCTTCCGTCACCTCCACCCCGATGCGCCGGAATACTCCTGGGTCGGGAAGACCGGCGACGGATACCGCTACGACCACGCCCACATCTCGACCGGGCTACACGATGCCCTCCGCACCTGCACCTACGTCCACGAACCACGTACCGCTGCGCCGCCCCGGCTGACCGACCACTCAGCCCTCTCAGTGGGCCTAGCCGTCACCGCGACAGAACCGCTCGCGGTTACCGTCCCGGGAGCGTCCGTGTCGGCCCTTTTCTGATGTCCACCTCCGGAGGAGAACACCTGATGACGAACACCGAACCTTCCGGGACGTGGGAACGCGTCGAGTTGCTGCGCGCGTGGCTGGACTCGGAACTCACCCCGGCCACTGAGGGGTCCGTCGAGCTGTGGCGTGTGCTCAAGATCGGCGAGGAGTTCGGCGAGACCGTCGAAGCGCTCCACGGAGCACTCGGCGCCAACCCCAGGAAGGGCAAGTCGCACACCTGGGATGACGTCAGCAAAGAGCTGTGCGACGTCATTGTGACGAGCATGGTGGCCCTGGCGACATGCGCGCCGGACGCACCCGAACTGCTTGACGCCCGTCTGCAACATCTCGTCGACCGGGTTCTGTCGCCCGTCCGGTCAGGAGCGCCCGGCGCTGATGCCTGATCACCCGGGATTGGTCGCTCTCGACGACCAGCTTCGTGCGGCGGGTGCCGACGCTGCGGCATGGCTGGAACAGAGAGGCGGCGGGAAGGGCGCTTCCACACGGGTCGAGCAGGCCCCCCGATGGCAGCGGGATACGTCGGCCTACGTTTGCGCGGTGGTTGAGGCAGGGGAGGCCAAGATCTGCCCGCACCTCGCCGACGGAGGCGCTCAACCTGTTGTGGTCCACGCCGAGCACCCGGATGAGTTCAACTGCCTGTCATGCTCCAAGGACCGCGCCGCTGAACGAATCTGTCTGGAGTGCGGTAACGACGCCGGGTTGGCCCTCTTCGGATGCGCCGAGAGCACCTTCAGGAGTCTCGCATTCCTCTACTCGCGAGTCGTTTGCGAGCCCTGCATCGAATCGGCGGCGGCCTGATCTACGGCTCGATCCTGATGCCGGCGTCCCGTACGCGGCTCGACCTCCACCAGCTCTAGGCGCTGGCCGGCGAAGAGTCCCCTCATAGGAGACGCCTCGGATCATTGCGTCTTCGATGAGGTCGTCATCGGGCATCCGGGCCGGCCGTAGGGCGGTGCCTCTCGTCCGGGGCGCAGCGGGAGTGCGGGGGTGGTTTGCTGCTGCGGCGGTGGGAGGCATGGCGCCGGAGCCTAGCAGCGGGTGGGTATCGGTGGTCAGGAAACGGGTCAGGGGGCGCGGCCCGACGCCTGGAGCTGGCTGACTCGCTCTCGTCTGGGACGAAACGGGGGTTACGGGATGCGGCCGACGAGGTCGATGGCGATCACGACCGGCTGGTTCTGCCTGATCGTGTACCAGACCCGATAGCGCCCGACGTGCATCCGGTACTTGCCTTCGCCGCAGTCCCGTGCCCCGGAGGGGCGGGGGTTGCTCCCTAGCAGGTTGACGCTGTCGAGTACCTGGTCGACGCCGGCGGGGTCATCCTTGCGGTACCGGGCAAGGTTGTTCTTGGCCGCGACCTCCCAAACGATTCGGCTCATGAGGCCATCCGTCCGTTCAGCTCATCCCGTAGTTCCTCGGTGGTCGTTGTGGATGTGATGCCGCGCAGCTGGTTCATTTGGCCTTGGAGGAGCCCGAGGGCGTCTTCCAGCACTTCGAGGACGGCCGGGGAGATGATCACCGCGACGGTCTCGCCGGAATCGTCGGTCAGCGATAGCGACTCGGCCTCGTGGGCGAAGGCCAGCGCCTTTTCGGCGTCGAGGGCGGGGAAGTTGCCTTCCTCTTCACGTCGGGTGAGGGCTTCCCGGGCTTGAGCTACGTAGCGGGTGACCGCGTCGAGTTGTCGGGATGCGTCGGCGATGGAAAGGGTGTCCACCGGTCCTCTGCGGACGTGGCCGTGGAGCTGTGCAGGGTCCATGCGCATCACCGTGGCACAGCGCGGAACGGGCCGACAAGGACGCCCCGCACGGATGCATCCACCGGGTGAACCGGGTGCGGTGACGCGTTCCGGCCACCTGGATCCGGCCGGCTCTCCGGGGGGTGCGGGCGGGCCACGGAGCGGCGCGTTCAGCGGCGTGAGGGGCGATCTACCAGGCACTTTTCGCCTGTGCGCCAGCCGTGCGCCAACTGGCGCACGGGGTACCGGCTCGTTGCCCCTAATCGGGCCTAATCGGGCGTGGATGGGGCTGTTTCTGGAGAGGCGTCGCAGGTCAACGCCCTGACCTGTGACGATGCGGCGGGCCGTGCCGGTTCGAGTCCGGCTCCGGGCACTCTCCGGAGTCGAATCTCGACCCGGAGTGGTTGAATCCTTGACCTCCATTGACTCGCTGAGGTCACACGTTCGAGTGATTTCGACATCGACTGGTCGTCGGCTGGTCGCCTTCCAGTGCGCTCGGTCATCCCTCGCGGGTCGTGGGGGCGGGTTGCCCGGAGGGTGCGACCCTCACCGTCGTACCCGTGAGGGCGCCCGGGGCGAAGTTGGCTTGATTTCCACTGCCCAGACGCCCCGCCCGAATGTCCTCTGCTTCCCCTCTTCCTTCCCTTCCTCCTCGCTCCATTCCTTCGCCCCCGCTGCTCCGCTTCCCCGCTGCCCCGCTTCCGTCGTCCCGATCTTCGGATGGGCCGGGACGCCGACTGTCGGCTCGTCGGCCATCGGCTGCTGGACGCTCCCGCCATCCCCGTGCTCGCTTCCCTCTCCCGTGGCGATCGTCTGGGCGTCCGAAGTGATCGGGGCGTCCGAAGTGATCAGAGTGATCCGCGGCACCCCCGATGGGTGCACGGCCCGCCACACCTCCGAGTGCGGGCGAAATGCCGGGAATCGCCTGTTGTGTGGGTCACGATCGGGAAAGATCCTCCTGGAGCATTAGGGTGCTTTCTTTGCACCCGCATTACTCTTGACGCAAGGCCGCGCAGGGTGGCCATGGAGGAGTGAGATGAGGAGCAGTAACCCGGTCTTCTCGCGACGGGGGTTCAGCCGCGACAACGGCTATGCGGGCTTCAACGCGCAGCCGCAGGCCGGGGGCCCCGCCGTAGCGACCAACCCCTACGCCGAGGGCACCGGCAACCCGTACGCGACCAACCCGTACGCACCGGCTGACACCCAGCTCGGCGGGGACCAGCAGACCCCCGCCCGTTCCAACGTGATGACCATCGACGACGTCGTCTCGCGCACCGCGATGACGCTCGGCACGGTCGTGGTCACCGCAGCCCTCTCCTGGTTCCTGCTTCCGGTCGACCAGGACAGCATCGGCAAGTCGTACGGCATCGCCATCGGCGCCGCGCTCATCGCGATGGTCCTGGCACTCGTCCAGGCCTTCAAGAGCAAGCCGGTTCCGGCGCTGATCCTGAGCTACGCCGCGTTCGAGGGCGTCTTCCTCGGAGTCATCTCCAGCGCGGTCAGCACCTACATCAGTGCGGGTGTCGTCCCGCAGGCGGTCCTGGGCACGATGGCGGTCTTCGCCGGCGTGCTCATCGCCTACAAGATGCGCTGGATCCGGGTCAACCGTCGCTTCTACGGCTTCGTCATGGCCGCGGCGATGGGCTTCATGATCCTGATGGCGGTGAACCTGCTGTTCGCCCTGATCGGCGGTGGAGACGGCCTCGGCTTCCGCAGTGGCGGCCTCGGCATCCTCTTCGGCGTCATCGGCATCATCCTCGGCGCGTGCTTCCTCGCCCTCGACTTCAAGCAGGTCGAGGACGGGCTCACCTACGGTGCGCCGCGCGAGGAGTCATGGCTGGCGGCCTTCGGCCTCACCCTGACCCTCGTCTGGATCTACCTGGAGATGCTGCGTCTCCTGTCGATCCTTCAGGGCAACGACTAACACGTCGTACGAGAGGGCCCGCAGGCGCTGCCTGCGGGCCCTTCCGCATGTCGGGGGGACAAGGGGTCGTCGGGACGAACCGCCGGGGGACGGTTACAGCAGTCTGCGGGCGGCACGCCTCAGGTCGTACTCGTGGATGATCGCCTTGGCGTGGCCGTACGCGAGATCGTGTTCGCCCCGGAGCCAGCTGACCTTCTCCTCGAAACGGAAGAGGGAGGGGCCTTCCTCGACGGTGCGGAGCCAGTCGGAGATCTCGCGACCAGTGCATTGAGGGATTCGGGAGAGCAGATTGCGGTGGGTCTCTTCGGAGAAGACTTGGGACATCGGCGCCTCCGGACGCGTTGCGCGTGTGCTCCTTCCGGACACCGTGCCTGAGGGTTCGCGTATTGGCAACAGTCCGGGACGGGCGCATAGGGTCGCGATGTGCTGGATACGACAGAGTTGACCGCGGTCGCCGACCGCTTCGCCGACCGTCTGAGGGTCGCCCCCCAGAGCCGCCTCCAACGCGGGGCTGCGGCCGAGGCGCTTGCGCTGGCCAGGGAGTTGTCCCTGCGGGCCCAACGGATCGAGGCCCCCGAGCAGGAGCCCAGGACCATGCCGGACGTCGGGCTCTTTGCAGTTGCGGACCAACTGCTCGTGGCCGTGTCGGATTTCGCCGAGGCACTGCGAACGGCCCCGTCCCGCCCTTCGGCGGATGTGGACGAGGCCGTGACCTTGGTCAGGGAGGCTACGGAACGCGCGTTCCGCTGAGGAGTGTCTTCGCGGTGGTGCCGTCCGCCCGGAGGGCGGGTCTGATGGACTCAGAGTGAGGCTATGACGCGGTCGGCGAGTATGTAGACGCTCTCCTCGCCGCAGATGAACGTCAAGGCGTACGCCCCGGAGACGCTGGAGCCGCCCAGCAGGATCGGTGTGTCACCCGAGCGCAGGGCATGGGCGAGGCGCTCCGCGGTCTCCCGGTGGCCCGGGGTCATGCAGAGGGTCGTGCCATCGGTGAAGACGTACACGTCGAGCGTGCCGAGCGGCCCCGGCCGTACGTCCGCCAGTTCGGTTCGGGCCGAGGCGAGCTGCTCCAGGCGCTCCACGGTCCGCTCGTGGTCGGTGACGACCGGCGTCTGTACGGGGACGAAGTCCGGGTGGGAGGGGTGGCGGCGGCGGGCGGCGGCCAGCTCGGGCGAGTCCTCGGCGAACTCGGTCACCTCGGGGAGGTCGGCGAACTCGACCAGATCGTCCTGAACGGCTTCGATCGCCTCCAGGTCCAGGGCCTCCAGGCCGATGAAGTCGCTCTGCCGGGGAACGTAGAACGGCAGTTCGTCACCGGGTGCGCCCAGACCGCTCGCCAGGGGCGCGGGAGCGTCGCCCGCGAGGGCGGGCGCGTCCGCGGCGTCACGGGACTCCTGGGCGGCCCAGAAGGCGCGGGCCTCGGCGAGCTCCCGTTCGCGCTCCTCGGCGAGGGCTTCCGCGACCGCTGCCCGGATCTCGGCGACGGGCGTCGCGCGTGCCTGGGGCACGACGGCGACGGGGTGCTCGGTGCCGACGCGATGGAGGTCGGACAGTTCGGTGCGAAGGGCCGTGACCTGCCGGCGAAGCCCGTGGGCGGCGTGCAGGGCAGCGGCACCCACGACCGTTGCGGCGGCCGTGGTCAGCAGCAGGGCAAGAGACAAGGCGCTCACTGACGTACTCCCGTTTTCGTCGACACCCCCGACTTCCTACCTCAGCTTGCGACGGGTCTGGCCAAGCTGTCAGTGCATTACGTCACAAATTGGACAGGTCTTTTGGCCCGGTGTTTACTGCCAAACAGGTTTGACCTGCGGTTATATGGGCCGTGCGGGGCGTAGGTCACATCCTGGGGCAGTTTCGGTCACGAGTTGGCCCTGGGTGCCAAGGTGGTGGCACGCGGTGGCAATCGACCCGACTACTGGCTGTCGCACAGTGGTCAGAAGTGGTCAGAAGCGGTCCTCCGGGGCAGGTCCGCGTCAGCTCGGTGAGCGGCTCGGTCCGGCGCTGCGCCGTGCAGCGCCGCGCCGGACCGAGCCGGGTGTCGCTCAGCTGAGTCGCTCGATGACCATCGCCATGCCCTGGCCGCCGCCGACGCACATCGTCTCCAGCGCGAACTGCTTGTCGTGGAACTGGAGGCTGTTGATCAGGGTGGCGGTGATCCGGGCGCCGGTCATGCCGTAGGGGTGGCCCACCGCGATCGCGCCGCCGTTGACGTTCAGCTTGTCGATGTCGATGCCCAGATCCCGGTAGGAGGGGATGACCTGCGCGGCGAACGCCTCGTTGATCTCGACCAGGTCGATGTCGTCCACGGTCATCCCGGCCCGGGCGAGCGCCTGGCGCGACGCCTCGACCGGTCCGTACCCCATGATCTCCGGGGAGAGTCCGGAGACCCCCGTCGAGACGATCCGGGCCAGCGGGGTCAGTCCGAGTTCGCTCGCCCTGGTGTCACTCATGATCACCAGGGCGGCTGCGCCGTCGTTGAGCGGGCAGCAGTTGCCGGCGGTGATCAGCCCGTCCGGGCGGAAGACCGGCTTCAGTCCTGCGACGCCGTCCAGCGTCACTCCGGCGCGGGGGCCGTCGTCCTTGCTCACGACCGTGCCGTCCGGGGTGGTGACGGGGGTGATCTCGCGCTCCCAGAAACCCCGGGCGATGGCGGCCTCGGCCAGGTTCTGCGAGCGGACGCCGAACTCGTCCATCTCGCGCCGGGTGACGCCCTTGAGTTGGGCGAGGTTCTCGGCGGTCTGGCCCATGGCGATGTAGGCATCCGGGAGCAGACCGTCCGCCCGCGGGTCGTGCCACGGTTCGCCTCCGCCTTCGGCGGCCCTGGCGGTACGCGCCTGGGCCTGCTCGAAGAGGGGGTTCTGGGTGTCCGGCAGACCGTCGGACGAGCCCTTGGCGAAGCGGGAGACCATCTCGACCCCGGCCGAGATGAAGACGTCCCCCTCACCGGCCTTGATGGCGTGGAAGGCCATGCGGGAGGTCTGGAGCGACGACGAGCAGTAACGGGTGATCGTGCAGCCGGGCAGATGGTCCATCCCCATCTGTACGGCCACGATCCGACCGAGGTTGTGCCCCTGTTCTCCTCCGGGGAGGCCACAGCCGAGCATCAGGTCGTCGATGTCCCTGGGGTCGAGCTCTGGCACCTTGTCGAGGGCGGCCCGGACGATCGTCGCGGTCAGGTCGTCGGCCCGTAGGTCCTTGAGGGAGCCCTTGAAGGCCCTGCCGATGGGGGAGCGGGCGGCGGAAACGATGACGGCTTCGGGCATCGAGGGCTCCAGGAGCTGGGGGAGGGGTTCCGTCGGAAATTACCTGTAGGTAGCAGTGGGGTCACGCGTCCTGGTGTGTGATCGTCACCTCAATTCTAAGCGAGCGCTCGCTTCGTGGCCTTTCGGGCACGGAAGTGAGGGGCGGAACGGTCGGTGGAGCCGGTACGGATTGCTCCGCTGCGCACGCCCGTCGCCCGACGGGTCCTCCTGCCGAGGGCGCGCCCGTGAGCACGGGCGCGCGACGGCCTCGGCGAGGTCCGGATCCGGAAGGGAGGGGGCTAGGACATGCGAGCCCAGCAAGATCCGGAAGAAGGGCGCTAGTGGTGCGTGGCCTCCGTGGGTGACGGTTCGGTCGCGTCCGGGGTCGACGGGGGCTCGGGCAGCCGCCGCCTCCTGCGGTGCTTGAGCAGTGCCCAGGGCGCACGCGCCCCGGTGACCTCCGTACCGGCCTCCTTCGCCGCTTCCGCCGCGGCCTGTGCCACCGGGAGCATGCCCTCGTCGCGACGGGCGTCCGGCCGGTCCGACTCGGGCCAGACCCCGAGCGCCGCGCAGACGGTCGGCAACATCGCCATCGCCGCCGTCGCATAGCCCTCGGCGGAGGGGTGGTAGTTGTCCGCGCCGAACATCTCCCGCGGGTTGGCCGCGAACTCAGGCCCCAGCAGATCCCCCAGCGAGACCGTCCGTCCGCCCTGTTCCACCGTCACGATCGTCTGGGCGGCCGCGAGTTGCCTGGACGCCCTGCGGGCCAGCCAGCGCAAGGGTTGGTACACCGGTTCGATCGTGCCCAGATCGGGGCAGGTGCCCACCACCACCTCGGCACCGGACGTACGCAGTCTCCGTACTGCGGAGGCCAGATGGCGCACCGATTCGGTGGCCGGGATCCGGTGCGTGACGTCATTCGCGCCGATCATGATCACACAGACGTCCGGTTGTCTGGAGATGTCCGCCAGGAGGGCGGTGACCTGCCTCTCCAGATCGTCCGACCGCGCCCCGGGCAGTGCGACGTTGCAGACTTCTACCGGCCGTTCCGCGACCGCCGCGAGCCCCGATGCGAGCAGCGCCCCCGGGGTCTGGCCGGCTCTGCGCACCCCCTGGCCCGCCGCGGTGGAGTCGCCCAGCAGTCCCAGGAGCATCGGGTCCGTGCGCCCGAAGGCCAGCCCGTAGAGCCCGTCACCGCGGGGTGGCACGGGCGCGGTGCCTCCGCCGACCGTGCGTTTTGCCAACTGCACCTCTGCGACCACCACGCCCATGGTCGCCACTCCGAGCAGGCCGATGCTCCCGCCGCCGTAGGCGGCGCCTGCTGCGATGCGCCGTGCCACTCTTGCCCTCGACACCGTCCGGACCTCCTCTCCTCGCCCTCCGACGCTGCGAGCTACTCGTCGGTTATGAGCTAACTGCCCCGTAGCCGCCGTCGCCCAATCCCGCACCGGTCCGCTTACTCTGGCCGCATTCACTACGGAGATCCCGGAGAACATTGTGCGCATTCACCACTCGATGATCAGTCTTGTCGGCAATACCCCATTGGTGAAGCTCAACAGCGTGACCGAGGGCATTCAGGCGACGGTCCTGGCCAAGGTCGAGTACTTCAACCCCGGCGGCTCGGTGAAGGACCGCATCGCCGTGCGCATGATCGAGGCGGCGGAGGAGAGCGGGGCGCTGCTGCCCGGGGGCACCATCGTGGAGCCGACCAGCGGAAATACTGGTGTGGGACTGGCGATCGTGGCCCAGCAGAAGGGCTACAAGTGCATCTTCGTCTGCCCGGACAAGGTCTCCACGGACAAGATCAACGTACTGCGGGCGTACGGCGCCGAGGTCGTGGTCTGCCCTACCGCCGTGGATCCGGAACATCCAGATTCGTACTACAACGTCTCCGACCGGCTGGTGCAGGAGACCCCGGGGGCCTGGAAGCCCGACCAGTACTCCAACCCCAACAATCCGCGTTCGCACTATGAGACCACCGGTCCCGAACTGTGGGAACAGACCGAGGGAAAGATCACCCATTTCGTCGCGGGCGTCGGCACGGGCGGCACGATCTCCGGCACCGGCCGCTACCTCAAGGACGTCAGCGACGGCTCCGTCGCGGTGATCGGCGCCGACCCCGAGGGCTCGGTCTACAGCGGCGGTTCCGGCCGCCCCTACCTGGTCGAGGGCGTCGGTGAGGACTTCTGGCCCACCGCCTACGACCGGACGGTGACCGATGAGATCGTCGCCGTGTCCGACAAGGACTCCTTCCAGATGACCCGCCGCCTCGCGAAGGAGGAGGGACTCCTCGTGGGCGGCTCCTGCGGCATGGCGGTCGTGGCGGCACTACGGGTCGCCGAGCGCCTCGGGCCCGACGACGTGGTGGTCGTCCTCCTCCCCGACAGCGGACGCGGATATCTGAGCAAGATCTTCAACGACGAGTGGATGGCCGACTACGGCTTCCTGGAGGGCTCCGGCCCTTCCGCGTCCGTCGGTGACGTGCTGCGCCACAAGGAGGGGGGAAAGATCCCCAGCCTGGTGCATATGCACCCGGAGGAGACCGTGGGCGACGCGATCGAGGTGCTCCGCGAGTACGGCGTGTCCCAGATGCCGATCGTGAAGCCGGGCGCGGGCCACCCCGATGTGATGGCGGCCGAGGTCATCGGCTCGGTGGTGGAGCGCGAACTCCTCGGCGCCCTCTACACCGAGCGCGCCACCCTCAGCGACCCGCTGGAGAAGCACATGAGTGCACCCCTGCCGCAGGTCGGATCGGGTGAGCCCGTGGCCGACCTGATGAGCGTGCTCAGCGACACCGCGCATGCGGCGGACGCAGCGATCGTGCTGGTGGAGGGCAAGCCCAAGGGAGTGGTGAGCCGCCAGGACCTGCTGGCGTTCCTCGCCAACGGCGCCAACTGACGACCGGCTGAGGACGGTCCCGTACTCCCATGCTCCCTTGAGGGCCGGGGCGACCTGACCGGAGGGGCGGCGCTCCGGCGGCACCTGCGGCCGGTGGGGTACGGGCACCGTGCCGGATGCGGTTGCGGATGCGGGACCGTGCCCGGCACGGTCTGGTCCGGTCGCGGGGCCACGATTCGGCACGCGGGTGTCACATCGGGGCAGCATCCGCTTAACACGCGTCGTGCACAGTGGTGCTTCACGGACGGCGTCGTGAACCGGAGCGGCTCCCGGCTCGATGGCGTCTAAGGACACAGGCCCGGCCCTCACTCGGGCCCGTGTCCCCCGCGGGGACCGCTGCCGTCCCGGCCCTCGGCCGGCGGCCGAGGGGTTGCGGCGGCCCCCGCGTCAGCCGTACGTACGTCCGTGGAGCGGTGGTGTGACCTCCGGGTGCCCGGAGGTCACTCCTCCCACTCGGAGTGCCCCTCGTCCCGCCGGCTCTTGCGGGAACGGGAGAAGCCTCCCGACGCATGGACGACGTTCACGCCCACGATCCCGGTCCACGTCACGATCAGCCCGGGCAGATCGGCGTTCACCACACCGATCGCGGACAGCGGAATCGCCAGGATCATGGTGATGATGCCGAAACCGAACCGCTCCCCGAAGTTGGGGTCGGCCGGTTGCTGGGGCGGGCGGGTCCCGCGCGCCACTGCCATCTGCTGCTCGGCCAACTGTCGTCGCACGCGGCGGTCCACCGTTCCGTCGAGGCGCTGCTCGACCTTGTCCAGAAACGACTCGACGAGCGCTGATTCGTATTCTTCCCCCAGCTCGCGGCGGGCGTGCAAGGTGGCGTCGAGCTCCTTCTTGAGCTCAGGGTCGCGGGCTTCCATACTCCCTCACGCTACGGGGACGGATCGCCCGCGTCAGTGGGGCTACCCCCACTGTTTCGGCGCCCCGACCATCCCGAGCGGCCGGAACCCGGCCGTGGTGTGCCGCCCTGACCGATGATGAGACCGTCAGGGTCCGGCTCCCCGACCACACCGCACACGACCACGGACCCAAGGAGTGCAGAGGCGATGACAGGCGCGACGAAGAGGACGGCATGAGCGACACCCCCGCCACCCGGCTACAGGAGCTGTTCGAGGGGCATCGACTCACCCCCACCCAGCGGCGCATCGCCCACCACATGGTGCGCCGCGCCGCCGACGTGCCCTTCCTCTCCAGTGTGGAACTCGCCGAACTGGCCGGCGTCAGCCAGCCGTCCGTCACCCGCTTCGCCGTCGCCCTCGGCTTCGACGGCTACCCGGCACTGCGCCGGCACCTGCGCGAGATCACCCCACCCGGGCGCACGGTCGCCACCACGGCCGATGACACGCCCAACGAGTACCAGCAGGCCGTCCAGGCCGAGATCGAGAACCTGCGCCAACTCTCCGACCTGCTCGCCGACCCGAAACCCGTCGAACGCGCGGGCAGACTCCTCGCCGCCTCCCGGCCCCTTCCCGTCCTCGGTCTGCGCGCGGCTTCCGCACAGGCCCACGGCTTCGCCTACTTCGCGAGCAAGGTCCACCCGGATGTGCGCCTGCTGGACCAGGCCGGCAGTCTGCTCGCCGACCGCATCGACTCCTCCCTGCGCGCGGGCGCCGACGTCCTGCTCTGCTTCGCACTACCCCGCCACCCCAAGGAGGTCGTGGAAGCACTCGCGTACGCGCGCTCCCGCGGGCTGACGGTGGTCACGATCGCCGACTCCCCGTTCGCCCCGGTCGCCGAACACAGCGACCTGCTCATCCCGGCGGCGGTCGGCACGGGCTTCTCCTTCGACACGGCCTGCGCCCCGATGCTGCTCGGCCGGGTGCTGCTGGAAGCGATGTGCGACGCACTGCCCGATGCCCAGTCCCGGCTGGAGGACTTCGACGCCCGCGCCGCGGCCCGGGGCCTCTTCGCGGAGTGACGAGCCGTCGGGACGATTCTCAGACGGCCCTCAGAAAACGGCGCTAATCTCCGCGGGACGTTCACCTCACGACGCCCCACAGGTCGCGCTCGACCACGGCGTACGACGGTGGCGAACACATCGACGGACGGAGTGTGGAAGTGGGGCGCGGGGCGCAATCACTGGCGAGGGTCGCCGTGGTCGTACGGGCAGGGGCAGCACCCCTGTGGTGGTCGGGACTGATCGCCGCGGGCATCGGCGTACTGCTGCCCGGTCTGACGGGACGCCGCATCGGCGTCCTGTCCGGGGCCGCCCTCTTTCTGATCGCGGCGGTCGTGACGGCCCTGCTACGCCGCAGGCGCTACGTCCACTTCGCCGACACCGCCACCCGAGCAGGACGCACCGACATCCTCCAGGACCGCCGGGTGACCCTGCGGAACTGGCGCCGTGCCCATCGGTGGCACGGCGCGGTGGCGGTGGTCGCAGCCATCGTCAGTTCCTTCGCGCTACCGGCGGCCGGTGGTCTGCTGCTCGCCGGGGCGGGCGCAGGGCTGTGGGCCAAGGCGCTCTGGCTCGGCCGGCGCGAACAGGACGCGGAGCAGTTGTTGTGGCTGCGCACCGACTGGGCGAAGGCAGGCCCGGTGGGCAAGCCGGTCAAGGGCTTCCGTACGACGGGGATCGCCGCCGGGGACGCCGCGCCCGGTGGGGCGCGGCGTCGCTGAGCGCCGTCCGGGGCCTGGGCCCGGACGGCTTCGGTCCGCTGCCGGGCCGGTCAGATCTCCAACTCGGCCTCGATCTTCTTCAGCTGGTGGCGTGCCATCGCCAGGTTGGAGCGGTTCTTGTCGAGCGCCAGGTACAGGAAGAGTCCGTCGGTGCCGCGCCCGCGCAGCAGTCGGATCAGGTGGTACTGGGTGCCCAGGGTGATGAGGATGTCCTCGATGCCGTCCTTGAGCCCCAACTGCTCCATCGTGCGGACCTTGGCGCGCACCACGTCGGTGTTGCCCGCGGCGGCCACCTGGAGGTCGAGGTCCTTGCCGCCGCCTATCGTCCCGAGCGCCATTCCGCTGGTGTAGTCGACGAGGGCGGCGCCCAGGGCGCCTTCGATGAGGGTGGTCGCTTCCTTGAGGGCGGCTTCGGTGTTGGCCATGTGCTGTGTGCTTCCTTCCGGTGTTCGTTGGTACTGCTCGTGATGCGGGGCGGTGATCCGTCGACGGCTCGAACCGTGCGGCGTGCGCCCTGGGTGCTGATGGGTCGGGGAGGGGCGGGTGGAGGGGATCGGTCAGGTGGCCTCCGGCCGTTCGAGGGCGCCGAGGGCGTCGTCGACCAGATCGCCGATGCGGGCACCGGCACGTCGGGCCTCCAGATGGAGCCGGCCCACGTTGACCCGCGGGCCGGCCAGCAGCGCGAGCACCGCCGAGGGACCGGCTCCGTAGATCGCCGTGTAGCCGAGTTCGCCACGGATCAGGAGTTCACGGAAGCCGCCCCGGCCGCCGACCGCGGTGAGGTGCGATGCGGGGCCGAGGACGGAGAGGGTCAACGACACCAGTCGGTCGGTGTGTTCCTTGGACTCCTCCGGTGCGCGTCCGGTGTCCGATGCCAGCACCACGCCGTCCGTGCTGATCGCGAGGGCTCCCGCCAGCTGAGGCATCCGGACCCGCAGGCGCCGCAGTTCGGCGAGGACGTCGGCCTCGGTCGTCATCAGCTGTCTCCTTTCGGCACGGAGCCGTGTGGCGCGCCTCATGAGGTCCGACGAGGGGCCTGGCGGACGTTCGGCGAGGTCACCGCGGGGCCTCCAGCGCTTCACGGATACGGCGGAGCAGGGCACTGTCCGGGGCGGGCGGCGGCTCGTGCGCCGTGGCCGCCGAGAGCTCCTTCGGCCGCACCGCACCTTCCGCGGGCGGCGGTGGTCGTACTCCCGCCCCCGGGACACCGGCCGATGCGTCGATCAACCCTTCGGCGGCGAGTCTGCGCACTTCGACGAGGGTGTTGAAGGCGGGGCGCCCCAACTCCCGCGCGATGGTGGGTGGTGTGCGCACGCCGTCGGCGAGGTCCAGGAGCGGACGGCGGTGGGGGCTGATGGCCCGTCCGTGGTTCGGGCGTCGCCGTACGGGCGCGGTGTCCACTTCGGGATGGGGCCAGATGGAGTTCAGCAGCCGGACCCGACGCATCGATTCGCGTTCGACCGCGCCGGGGGACACCGGTCGTACGGGGCCCAGCCAGTGGGTGACCCCGTAGCGGAACCTGGTTGCCCCACTGCGGGTGGCAAGGGTGAAGAAGGCCGCGTCGAAGAGGGCGCCGAGATGGCAGATCTCCAGTTCACCGGCGGTGATGACGCCGCTGTCGACGAGTTGGCGGGCGACCTGGCACCGGGCACCCGCCTCGGCTATCGCGTCCTCCCAGTCGGTGGCGCGGAGTCGGCCGCTGGCGGCGGTCAGCACGTCCAGTCCGGGGGCGGCGGCTGCTTCGGCATGGACCACCTGGCCGTCGACGAGGTAGAGCGCCCCGTGGTCCCGGATCAGTACGCCGGTGGCGCGCTCATCGGTGAGCCGGCGGAGCATGGGCGAGACGACCGAGAGCCTGTTGCTCATCCGAGCACCAGCCGTTCGGCCAGGTCGCGCATGCGGATGCGGGCCAGGGCCAGATTGCCCAGGTCGCGATCGAGCCAGAGGTGGAGGCACACGGTGCTGTCGAAGGCCGTGTCCACGAAACGAACCATGTGATAGCCGGTACGGGTGGTGAGGATGAGGTCTTCCACCAGTGGGCCGTCGTCCGGGGCGGGTCGGGGGAGCGGGACCGTTGGGGATCCCTCCGCCCCTTCTGCTGTCGCCTCTGACGGCGGGGGCTCACCCTCGGTCGGTGCGGTCGGTGCGGTCGGTGCGGTCGGTGCGGTCGGTGCGGTCGGTGCGGTCGGTGCGGTCGGGGTTGCGGCGAAGGCCGCGAACTCTGTGCTGAGCCTCGCCAGTTCGCTGGTCTCTGCCGCGGTGCTCTCGTGGTCGCCACCTGCCGCTTCGCCCACGCTACCGAGCGCCAACCCGCTGGCCCAGTCGACGACGGAGGCGCCGCGTGCGCCTGGCACCAGCATGGCTTCCAGTAGGCACTCGTCTATTCCAGGCACGTGGACTCCTCCTTTCCCGCCCAGGTGTTCCGCGCACTGATGTACGGCGGCGGTGACCGGGAGGCTACGCTATGTGGTGGCTCCAGATGAAAGAACTTTCATTTTTCGCCGACTTTGATCGAAAGTTGCATGAACTCGGTAAGATTCGCGCACCACATGATCATGTTTCTGGGTTTTGTATCTTTCTGTACTGGATGTGCGGTTTGTCAACCTCCGTTGGTATGAGGTGTAGTTGCCTCCACCACCGATACGAGCCGAGCGCGCGCCGCAGCGCACTTCCAACGGTCGAGCGCCCCCGCCTCACGCCACCGAAACGGGACCTCCCCCGGGCGCGGTTCTCGTAGGACCTCCGGGCGTTGGAAGAGGGGCCCGGTGTTCACCGGACCCCTCTTCCGAGCCGTGACCAGTCGTTCACTGTGTCCCGGCTGTCATGCACCCACCTCGCCGCGTGCCTTCAGTACAGCCTTGTTCAGCACCCACAGGGCGATGCCGATGGCCAGCAGCACGCCCGCCCGGATGTAGACCTCGGCGTCCCGGTCGGCCAGCGGGCTGGCCAGCACCAGCGCGGTCAGTGCGCCGAGCACGGGAAGCGCCGTGGGGGTGCGGAAGTGCCGGTGCGCGACCCGGTCCCGACGCAGTACCAGGACCGCGATGTTGACCACCGCGAACACGCACAGCAGCAGGAACGCCGTGGTGTCGCTGAGCCCCTCGATCTCCCCGGTGGTGACCAGTCCGATCGCGAGCACCGACACGAACACGATGCCGACCACGGGGGTGCACCGACCGGGGAGCACCTTGCCCATGGCGCGCGGCAGGATGCCCTCGTTGGCCAGTCCGTAGCACAGCCGCGAAGCCATCATGATGTTGATGAGCGCGGAGTTGGTGACGGCGAACAGGGCGATCAGCGCGAAGAGTTTGGGCGGGAAGTCCACCCCGCCGGCCTTGACCACTTCCAGCAGGGGGCCGCTGGAGCCCGCCAGGGTGCGGTGGTCGACCAGGAGCGAGGAGACCAGCGCCACCAAAACGTAGATGGTTCCGGTGACGGCGACCCCGATGAAGATCGCACGGGGGAAGGTGCGGATCGGATCCTTCGTCTCCTCGGCCATGTTCACCGAGTCCTCGAAGCCCACGAAGGCGAAGAATCCCAATGCCGTCGCCCCCAACACACTGGTGATCAGCGCGTATCCGGTGCCCGACGCTTCGAACTCGGTGAGGCGGGACGCATCGCCGTCGCCCGAGAACACCGCCCACGCACCGATGCCCAGGATGATGGCCAACCCGCTGAGTTCGACGATCGTCAGCACCACATTGGCCTTCACCGACTCCGACACACCGCGCAGATTGAGCGCGGCGAGGGCCAGGATGAAGAGGATCGCGATGAGGGTGGCCGGGACGGCGTCGGTGAACTCCAGGAAGTAGTCACCGCTGAACGCCCGTGCCGCGGCACTGGCCGACGCCAGGCCCGAACACATCACCAGGAACGCCACGATGAAGGTGATGAACGGGACCTTGAACGCCTTCTGCGTGTAGAGCGCGGCACCCGCCGCCTTGGGGTACTTGCCGACCAACTCGACGTACGAGGCCGCGGTGAGCACGGCGACGACGAACCCGATGAGGAACGGGAGCCAGAGGGCGCCGCCGACCTTGCCGGCGACCTTGCCGGTCGTGGCGTAGATCCCGGTGCCGAGGATGTCGCCGATCACGAACAGGATGAGCAGCTTCGGCCCGATGGCCCGCTTCAGCGGGCCGTCGCCGTCCGGAACCTCTTCGGCTCTGGCGGTTTCGGATGCGGTGGTCATGGGCCTCTCTCTCGATCTCCTGGTGCGGTGTGGGAGGAGGTCTGCCCCCGAAGTGGGGCCTGATGCCTGGGGGATGTGCAGCTTCTGCGTTCGTTGTGTACCCCTCTTGCCCGGGAGGATCCGGGGATGTGCGGTTCCCGATGTGCCGACGAAGGCACCGTACGAACGCGAGTCGGGCACGGCCTGGTATCGGTTCTTCCGGCAACGCCCGGAGCGGGTGGGTTGCGGGGGGTTCGTGGGCTTGCGGCGGGCTGCCACACTCCTGTCGTGATGCGATTCCGATTCGAACTGCGACCGTTGGCGGACGTCCGGCCGTGGGGCGGGGAGAAACCCTCGCTGCACTGGTTCGGGCTGACGGACGGCTGGTACTGGATCGAGGTGGGCGGTCATCAACTGCTGCGCTACTCGGATCGCACGCTGCACCGGTGGGCGGCGAAGTTCGGTGCGGAGCGGCCGTTCCCGTACGCCGACTACTACGTCGCCCGTCTCTGGGAGGACCTGTTGGAGATGGTCCCCACGGTGTTGGAGCCGATCCCCGACGATCTGGTCGGCTTTGTGACCCGGGACAGGGACGACTGGCCGCGCGGTGAGCACACGCCGCAGGCCGAGGCGGCCGAGCAGTGGCACGCCGAGCGCTCGATCGACCTGGGACCCCTCCGCAATCCTCCGCACGTCCGCTGGTGGCGGACGATCACCGAGGACGGCGATCTCGTCACCGTCGACTGGACGCACCGGCCGGATGTCGAGATCGAGTTCAGTTGCCCGTTGATGGGGCGGGTCGAGGTGCCTACCAGCGTGTTCATCGATGCGGTCACCACGTTCGATCGGGCGCTGCTGGCGGCCATGGACCAGCGCATCACCGCTCTGGAGACCACCGGGCCGCCGGCCGGGGTCGCCGTGGACGTGCGCCAGTTGCGTCAGGAGCAGCAGGAGCGGGCGCGTCGGCTGGGGCTGGCGAGGGCCCGTGAGGTGGTCACCGACGCGAACGCGGTGAGGCTCGGAGCCAGGGAGCTGCTCGGTGGCCGTGCGGGAGGTCCCCGGCAGGTCAAGGCGGACGAGATCCGCTGAGAACGGTCGGCGCGGGTGCCCCCGGGGCAGGGGTCAGACCGTGCCGTACCCCTGCTCGACCGCCGTTGCCACGTCCGCCAGGTCCCGGGCGATCGTCTTCGCCACGGCCTTGGCACCGATCGCCCCGAAGACCCTGGCGAGCAGCCCGCTCATCCCCGGGGGCGGCACCGCCGTGAACGTCATCCGCACCTGTGTCCGATCGGTGCCCGTCTCGCTCAGGACGAACTCCGATGTGTAGTGCGCCCCTTGGGAGTCGGCCTCCACGACGAATCGACGCGGTGGCTCGCTGGTCGTCACATACATCTCTTCCGTGGCCTGCCTGCCCAAGACACGGCGGGTCTCCCGCCAGCGCGTTCCCACGCGGAAGGGGCCGGAGGACAGCACTTCGACCGAGTCCACCCCGCTGAGGACGGCCGGTGCCCGCTCCAGGTCCGTCAGCGTGCGCCAGACCCGCTCTGCGGGAGCCGCGATCCGGCGCTCCACGACCACGCTTCTGTTCGCCATGACTCCAGGAAAGCAGCCGGGGGTGACAATCGCCCCCGGAGGGACACCGACGGATGCCGAGCCCCCGCGGGTGACCGGCCGTGCCCGTGCCGTCGGCGCAGGCCGCCTCCGCCCGGTGGCGGCGGCGACCCGTCGTGCCGGCCTGTGGACACTCCCTAGAGCAGCGCCCCCGCGAGCCCCCCGCCCGACTCGGCCACGATCTCCGCCATGGTCTGCGGCGCCCGTACCAGCGAGAAGCGGACCTTGTCGGTCTCGTCCCCGTCCACCGCATAGCCGTGCACCCCGACCCGGGGCAGGCTGTTGTAGCCGTAGTGGTTGGAGAAGTAGTAGGCGCCCGTGTCCAGGGCTGCCACCACATCGCCCGGCTCCAGCAGCGGCAGTGGCCGTCCCGCCGCGAGCAGATCGCCGGCGAAGCAGGCGGGCCCCGCCACGTCCTGCACCACCGGCTCGCCCTCCTTGGGCAGCCCCTCGCCGTCGTACGCGGCGATCCGCAGCGGCCATGACGCCGGGTCGTAGACGGTACGGGTGGCCACCTGCACCCCGGCGTGCGTGACGGCGATCGGCCGGGAGCCGGAGACCTTCGTGTACTCGACCCTGGCCAGGAAGAGGCCGTTCTTGGCGAGCAGGGAGCGGCCGAACTCGGTCACCAGCCCGTACCGCCCGTCCAGCAGCCCGGGCACCTGCTCCTTGAGCAGCTGGGCGTACTGGGAGTAGGTCGGTGCCGTCTCGTCGGATGCGAAGTTGACGGGGAGCCCGCCGCCGATGTCGATGGTGGTGATCTGCTGCCGTCCGGCCGCCGCGTTGACCTCTTCGGCGAGGCCGTAGACCTCGCGCACGCCGTCGATCATCCGGGCCAGCGGTATGCCCTGCGAGCCGGAGTGGGTGTGCAGTCGGGTCAGCCAGGGCCGGTCGAGGTAGGCCCGTACGACCGATGCGCGGGCGCCCTCGTCGCGGAGTGCGACACCGAACTTCGAGGTTGCGGTGGCGGTGGACAGGGCCTCGATGGAACCGCCGCCGACCTGCGGGTTGACCCGGATGCCGAGCGGTGAGGAGGTGTTCGCGACCAGGGCGTCGAGCCGGGCCAGCTCCTGGGGGTTGTCCGCGTTGACCGCGATGCCGAGCGCGAGGGCCTCCGTCAGTTCGGCCGGTGTCTTGGCGGGGGAGTCGAGGACGATGCGTTCGGCCGGTACCCCGGCCGCGCGGGCCAGGGCCAGCTCTCCGGGGCTCGCCACCTCCGCGCCGATGCCCTCGTCGTTCAACAGCGCGAGCACGGGGACGAGCGGTGCGGCCTTGACCGCGAACGCGTGCAGTACGGGGGCGTCGGTCACGGCCGCGAACGCGGCGCGCAGAGCGGTCGCGGACGCTCGGATCCCTGCGGTGTCGAGGAGGGCGACCACCGGTGTTTCCTCGGTGAGGAGCCCCTGTTGGATGGCGGCACGTACGGCGTGGTGACGACGGTCAACAGTCATTGCAATAGCCAATCATTCGGGTCGACCCCGGCGCATCTGTTGACTAGAGATATTCATTTAGTCAGGATGTGAATAACGAACATCACGGTGGCCGTCGAGGCCATGAGGAGGCTCGCTCCATGTCAGCACCTTCGAGGCCCGGACCGCCCCCGTCGGGTCCCCGCCCGGTCAGGGCCCCGCGCGGTACGGAACTGAGCACCCTGGGCTGGCAGCAGGAAGCCGCCCTCCGGATGCTCCAGAACAACCTCGACCCCGAGGTCGCCGAACACCCCGACCAACTCGTCGTCTACGGCGGCACCGGCAAGGCGGCCCGCGACTGGCGCTCCTTCGACGCCATGGTTCGCACGCTGCAAACCCTCAAGCAGGACGAGACGATGCTCGTCCAGTCCGGCCGGCCGGTCGGCGTGATGCAGACCCACGAATGGGCCCCGCGCGTACTGATCGCCAACTCCAACCTGGTCGGCGACTGGGCCAACTGGGAGGAGTTCCGTCGCCTCGAAGCCCTCGGGCTGACCATGTACGGACAGATGACGGCCGGCTCCTGGATCTACATCGGCACCCAGGGCATCCTCCAGGGCACCTACGAGACCTTCGCCGCCGTCGCCGCCAAGCGCTTCGGCGGCACCCTGGCCGGCACCATCACCCTCACCGCCGGCCTCGGCGGGATGGGCGGCGCCCAGCCGCTCGCCGTCACCATGAACGACGGCGTGGCGATCTGCATCGACTGCGACCCGCGCGCCATCGAGCGCCGCATCGAACACCGCTACCTGGACACCCGCGCCGACTCCCTGGAACACGCACTCCAGCTCGCCACCGAAGCACGGGACGCCCGCCGCCCGCTGTCCATCGGCGTCCTCGGCAACGCGGCCGAACTGCTGCCGCAACTGCTCGCCATGGGTGCGCCCATCGACATCGTCACCGACCAGACCTCCGCCCACGACCCGCTGGCCTACCTCCCGCTCGGCGTCCCCTTCGATGAGATGGCGTCCTACGCGGCCGAGAAACCGGCCGACTTCACTCTCAGGGCCCGGGAGTCGATGGCCCGCCACGTCGAAGCCATGGTCGGCTTCCAGGACGCGGGCGCCGAGGTCTTCGACTACGGAAACTCCATCCGCGGCGAAGCCCAACTTGCCGGCTATGAGAGGGCGTTCGCCTTCCCCGGCTTCGTACCCGCGTACATCCGCCCGCTGTTCACCGAGGGCAAGGGGCCCTTCCGCTGGGCAGCGCTCTCCGGCGACCCCGCCGACATCGCCAAGACCGACCGCGCCATGCTCGAACTCTTCCCCGAGAACGAGTCCCTGCGCCGCTGGATCACCCTCGCCGGGGAGCGTGTCCACTTCCAGGGCCTGCCCGCCCGCATCTGCTGGCTCGGCTACGGCGAACGCGACCGTGCGGGCGAACGCTTCAACGACATGGTCGCCAGCGGAGAGTTGGCCGCACCCCTGGCCATCGGCCGCGACCACCTCGACTGCGGCTCGGTCGCCTCCCCCTACCGGGAGACGGAGGCCATGCTCGACGGCTCCGACGCCATCGCCGACTGGCCGCTCCTGAACGCCATGGTCAATGTGGCCTCCGGTGCCTCCTGGGTCTCCATCCACCACGGCGGGGGCGTCGGCATGGGCCGCTCCCTCCACGCCGGTCAGGTCACGGTCGCCGACGGCACCGCACTCGCGGGCGAGAAGGTCCGCCGGGTGCTCACCAACGATCCCGGGATGGGCGTCATCCGCCATGTGGACGCCGGGTACGACACCGCCGAAGCGGTCGCCGACGCCCGAGGGGTCCGCATCCCCATGCGGGAGGGCGAGTGACCGCCCCCGCCCCCCAGTCGAGTTCCTTCCACACGATGTGGAAGGAACTCGCCCCCATCGGCCGCGACCGCGACACCGGTGGCTATCGGCGCTACGCCTGGACCGGTGCCGACGCCGACTGCCGCACCTGGTTTCAGGAGCAAGCGCACGCCCGCGGACTCCACTACGAGAGCGACCGCAACGGCAACCAGTGGGCCTGGCTCGGCGACCCCGCCGCGGGGGACGCCGTGGTCACCGGCTCCCATCTGGACTCCGTCCCCGACGGCGGCGCCTTCGACGGCCCCCTCGGCGTGGTCAGCGCCTTCGCCGCCCTCGATGAACTCCGCACCAGGGGAGCACGGTTCACACGTCCGCTCGCCATCACCAACTTCGGGGACGAAGAAGGCGCCCGCTTCGGCCTGGCGTGCGTCGGCTCCCGCCTCACCGCGGGCCTCCTCACCCGTGAACAGGCGTACGAGCTGAAGGACGCGGCCGGTATCGGCCTGCCCCAGGCCATGGAGAGCGCCGGATACGACCCCGAGGCCATCGGCCCCGACCGGGAACGACTCGACCGCATCGGCGCCTATGTGGAACTCCATGTGGAACAGGGGCGGGCCCTGGACCTGACCGGGGACGCGGTCGGCATCGCCAGCGCGATCTGGCCGCACGGTCGGTGGCGGTTCGACTTCCGCGGCGAGGCCAACCACGCCGGCACCACCCGGCTCGTCGACCGCCGCGACCCCATGCTCACGTACGCCGAAACCGTCCTCGCCGCCCGCCGCGCCGCCGAACTCGCGGGCGCGGTCGCCACCTTCGGCAAGGTCGCCGTTGAACCTAACGGTGTCAACGCCATCCCCTCCCTGGTCAGGGGCTGGCTCGACTCCCGGGCCGCCGACCAGTCCGCACTGGACACCGTCCTCGCCGAGGTCCAACGGGCCGCGCGGGAGCACGCCGAACACAACGGCGTGGACCTCACCGTCGTCCGGGAGTCCTTCACCCCGGTCGTCGAGTTCGAACACGCCCTGCGGGACGAGATCAACCGACTGCTCGGCGGCCGGACCCCCGTTCTCGGTACGGGAGCGGGACACGACGCCGGAATCCTCTCCGCGGCCGTCCCGACCGCCATGCTGTTCGTACGCAACCCCACGGGCGTCTCCCACTCCCCGGCCGAACAGGCGGCGGAGGACGACTGCACGGCCGGGGTCCTCGCACTCGCCGACGTACTGGAAGGTCTCGCGTGCCGCTGACCCCGGGAACCGTGTACTGGGCCGAACACGCCTGGCTGGGCGTCCACACCGAACC
Organism: Streptomyces sp. NPDC005963; assembly: GCF_040638655.1. NCBI lineage: Bacteria > Bacillati > Actinomycetota > Actinomycetes > Kitasatosporales > Streptomycetaceae > Streptomyces > Streptomyces sp. NPDC005963. Next base: position 78,336 of record NZ_JBEXVD010000018.1, read on the forward strand.
CGGTGTGGTGCTGGAGGTCGCGGACGGCCGGATCTCGGCCGTCCGCACCGGCGCGGACACCCCACCGCCCGGCGCGGAGGTCCTGCGCGGCCTAACCGTCCCCGGCCTGGCCAACACCCACTCGCACGCCTTTCACCGAGCCCTGCGCGGCACGGTCCAGGTCGGCGGCGGTTCGTTCTGGACCTGGCGCGAAATGATGTACAACGCCGTCCACCGCCTCACCCCCGACAACTACTTCGCCCTCGCCCGTGCCGTCTACGCCGAAATGGCCTTGGCGGGGGTGACCGCGGTCGGCGAGTTCCACTACCTCCACCATGGCCCCGGCGGCACGCCCTACGCCGACCCCAACGCCATGGGCGAAGCCCTGATCGCCGCGGCTGCCGAAGCTGGCATCCGCATCACACTCCTCGACACCGTGTACCTCCGCGGCGGCCTCGACCACAACGGCCACCAGCCCTTGAAGGGCCCCCAACTCCGCTTCGGCGACGGCTCCCTCGACGCCTGGCACGAGCGCTGGAGCCTGCTCCGGGACACCGACCGGGTACGGATCGGAGCGGCGATCCACTCCGTACGGGCCTTCTCCGACCGCGACGGCTACGAGGAGTTCGCCGCCCGCACCGACGGCGTACCCGTCCACGTCCACCTCTCCGAACAGCCCGCCGAGAACGAGGCGTGCCTCGCCGTCCACGGGCGCACCCCCACCCGACTGCTGGCCGACGCCGGCTTCTGGAAGCCCACGGTCACCGCCGTCCACGCCACCCACCTCACCGACGACGACATCGCCACCCTGGGCGGCGCGGGCACCGGCATCTGTATGTGCCCCACCACAGAACGCGACCTCGCGGACGGCATCGGCCCCGCCCTCGCCCTCCAGCGCGCGGGCTCCCCGCTCTCCCTCGGCAGCGACAGCCATGCGGTGATCGACCTGCTCGAAGAGGCGCGGGCGATGGAGCTGAACGAACGCCTGCGCACCCGCGCCCGCGGCCACTGGACCACCCCCGCCCTCCTCCGCGCGGCCACCGCCGACGGCCACACCGCCCTCGGCTGGCCGGACGCCGGCACCCTGGAGGCGGGCGCCCTCGCCGACTTCACCACGATCGCCCTGGACTCGGTCCGCACGGCCGGCCCACCACCCCGGATGGCCGCGGAGGCGGTGGTGTTCGCGGGCACGGCTGCGGACGTCCGCCATGTGGTGGTGGGCGGTCGCACGATCGTCCGCGACGGCGAACACCTGCTGGTCCCGGACGTGGCGGGGGTGCTGGGGGAGGCGATCGGGGGGCTGCGGGCGTAGTCGCCTGTTCGGGACGGGGGGTTTTGACACTTCCTTCGGGCCGCCGTGTGATCGGGACATGCTGTATGCAACCCCTGCACTCGACGCCGATGACCTCCGTGTGCTCGCCGATATCAAGGAGATGAGTGATCGGCTTCTAGACGTCACCAACGGTGGGCCACCTTGGACGGTTCACCTGCGACGGAACTTGACCGCGCGAGCGATCGCGGGATCGAACACGATCGAGGGCTACGCAGCGACCGTGGACGATGTCGAAGCATTGATGACGGGCGAGGAGCCGTTGGAGACGGCTGACCGCACCCGGGCAGAGCTGGAGGGCTACCAGCGTGCCATGACCTACATCCAGGCCCTCGCGGACGCGGCAGAGGACTTCCGCTACGACGCTGGCCTGCTCAACGGTCTTCACTTCATGCTGCAAGGCCACCACCTGAACAAGCGCCCGGGCCGTTGGCGCGATGGGCCGGTGTTCGTCACTAGCCCCGACGATCCGTTGGTGCCCGCCTACACGGCCCCGGACTCCGAACTGGTTCCCTCCCTCGCGGGTGAACTGATCGAGTGGCTGAACGACGGCGAACTGGATGCGCCGGTGCATGTCAGGGCGTCCATGGCCCATCTGAACCTGGTGAACATCCACCCGTGGAAGGACGGGAACGGGCGGATGTCCCGGGCACTGTCGACGCTGGTGTTCGCCCGCGAGGCGCTGATGCCGCCTGAATTCTCCTCCATCGAGGAGTGGCTGGGTCGCGGCCAGAACACGTACGGCTACTACCGCGTACTTCAGCAGGTGGGCGGGCCCCGGTGGACTCCCGAGCGCGATACCCACCCGTGGATTCGCTTCTGTCTGGAAGCCCACCACCGTCAGGCCCAACAGGCACAACGCCGTACGGACCTGCTGTCGAGGGCATGGATCCATCTGGGCGATGCCGCCGCAGAAAGCGGTCTGGACGAACGGGTCGTCTATGCGCTGCTGCCCGCGTTCTGGGGATCGAAGGTGCGGCGCACGGTCTACCAGCAGGACGCCGAACTCTCCGACCAGCAGGCGATCCGCGACGTTCGCGAACTGGTCCGCTTGGGCTGGCTCACACCCCACGGCAAGGCGCGTGCGCGCTACTACGCGGCAGGGCCTCGCATGGCGGCGGCGAACGCGGAAGTACGGGGCAACTTGGAACCGTACGCCGATCCGTATGCCGACTGACGTCTGGTCCTCAAGATTAACTGCGGCCGTGCGCCGACTACTCTGGCGCGGCCCGCCGGCTGTCTCGTTGTCGGCACTCTTTCGAGTGGTGTGCTTGTCGGTTGGTACTTCTGCTCAGAGTGGCGGGAGTAGTAAGTATGGTCATGGGGCTTGGGGATAGACATCAGAAGAAGGACATTGAGGCGGCTCTGAAGAGGGCCGAGGGATGTGAACTCAAGGTGAAGGAAAGCATCGCGGATGTTCCTAGTTGGCACTTCATCATGCACGCGTATGAGCCAATTACGTCTGAGCAGGACAACATCATGGCCCATCTTGATTGCTTCGCCGATGGGTTCGTCGGAACTGAACAAGGTCCAGGTTTCACCAAGTTCGAGTGCTACTTCGAGGCCGACAGTCTTATGGACGCGATGAAGCAAGCTCTTGCTCGGATGGAGCAGGTTCCGGGTGTGCTCATCAGCGGCATTGAACTGAGTCCACGATCCTTCGAACACAATGGCATGGACGCGGCTTCTGTTTTGCCGCCACCCACCTGGGATTAGTTCGCCCTCCGGCCGTGTCCACCCGGCTGCGAAGATGACGAACTTGCTGCTGCTCGGCAGTTCCACGTGCGGAGTGCCCCTCGTCCGAGTAGGAGAGAGGGGCACTCCGCGCGCTCGTCCATGGGAGCTTGGCTGGTGGTCAGTCCAGTGGCGCGCGATCGGCTGCGAAGGCGATGAACGTGTGCCACGCGCCTGTTGGGACGACCAAAGCCGGGCCCTGCTTGTTCTTAGAGTCGCGAATGCCCACCTGCCCCGGCAGTGCCGCGATCTCAAGACACGCTCCGCCGGTGTCGTTGCTGTGGGATGACTTGAACCAGGCGGACTCTTCGACCACATCAAGTGCCGCGATTTGCTCGTTGATGACTACTCCCGTTCTTGTGCTAGCTGATGTAGGAAGTCAGCAGTGCGAGCCGGAGGCAGCGCGCTGTCCCGCATTGCATCGAAGCGTCTGATGTTCCTTTGGACCTCGCGCCATTCGTCCGTGACGCTGATCGTGTTTGACATGTCGACCTGCACCACAGGGTCGAGCGCGTCCGAGAAGTCGAGCAGGATGAAGTTGCTCTCTGTTCGGTAGGTCACCACGTCGTGCGGGAGGATCTGGACGGTCACATTGTCCAGACGACTCATCCCAGCGATCTCGTCGTACTGCTCGCGCATTACCATCGGGCTTTCCACCATGCGACGCACGGCTGCTTCGTCCATGATGACGCGAAGTTCCAAAGGGCTTTCGGAGCGAGTGATCAACTCTTTTCGCTCCATGCGAAGCCTGACGTTCTGCTCGATGTACTCCGAGGTCGTCTCTTCGACCGGTTTGGCGATCGTGTAGAGCGCTCGCGTGTACGCCTCCGTTTGCAACAGCCCGAACACGAAACTCGGCTGGAACGCACGCATCACCCTCGCGTCCTGCTCCAACCCTCGAAACGTCGGCATCTTCGACGGCATGAACGCCTTGTACGGAGTCCACGGCTCCTTGCTCAGTGACTCACGGTGGAGCTTGAGCAGTGTGTCCCGGTCCTCCCGGGCCATGTGCGCGTCGTAGAGGTCCAGGAGTGCTTCGAGATCACCTGACCTCGGGAGATCGTTTTCGCCGATCTCCACCCGCGCCAGTTTGGTGAACGAGAAGCCCAGCTCTCCCGCCACTTCTTGGAGGGTTAAGCCCTTCTTCTCCCGGAGCTTCCGCAGCTCTTTGCCGAGCTCCCTGCGTCGGAACGTAGCGCCCCTTTTGGCTGCCACCTCAATGTCCCCCTTCCTCATCGGTCTGTCCTTGGCTGACGTGACCTCTGTGGGGTGCCGACGCATGTCGTACCCCGAGTGTGCCACTCCGTGCCTGCCTCTCGGCAACCCATGTCCCTGCTCGGGCATGTGCCAATCCTAGAGTCATTGGCTATGCGCTTGAATATTAACTCCCATATGCGGCACGGTATTTGAGTCAAGCAAAGACGGACAGCAGTGGGCATACCCGGCGTCCCTCACGTCGTGGCTTGCCCTGTCCGGAGATCGTGGAGGACCACGCCCATGCCCCTCGCCGTCGTTCAGTCCGACGCCCCCACCACCCACCACATCGGGCAGCTGACCATTGGGCAGTCGGACATAGAGCTCGGGTTTCAGGTCAGTGTGTGCAGGACCGGGCCGGTCGGGGAGCCGATGAGTGTGCAGGATCGGACCTGGGCCGGTCTGATGCGGCGCATCGGGTTGGTGCATCTGCGGATCTGGCAGTGGGAAGTGCTCGCTGACAGGGTCGATCTGTTGTTGTCGGAGCTCGTCACCAATGGCTTTCAGCACGGGCAGGGCGAGACCGTCGACGTACGACTGTGGCGGACCGCCGACCACGTTGGGATCGAGGTGGCCAGTGGGAGCGGGCCGCAGGTGCCCTGTCCTCGGGTGCCCGGGTTGTTCGACGAGAGCGGGCGGGGGCTCGGGCTGGTCGCGGCCGTGGCCGACGCCTGGGGGATCGCTGACGGCGGGCGGATCTGGTGCCTAGTCGCCCGAGGGGAGTCGACATGAGCCGGCACACCGGGCAGGTGTGTGCGGCAAGCGCCGATCTCCCGCTCCAACTGCTGTTGTTCGCCCTGGAGATCGCGCCGGACGAGCCCGGGCATCCGCTGGAGGTCGTGACCCAACTGCGGTGTCCGTTGGAGGGTGGCCATCTCGGTCCGCACCTCGATCTGGTGCGCGCGCTCGACGGTGATCGGGGCGATGTCTGGGCGCGGTGGGAGGGCGGGCAGGAGCCCCGGGCTGTGGCCGTTCTAGCGGACTGCACCGTGGACAACGGCCTGCCCGGAGATGCCCAGGACGCCTGCACCCTCTTCCTGGGGCACCCCGGTGGGCACGGGTTCACCTTCGTCGATGCCGGGTTCGACACCGTCCCGGAGGCTGACCGTGCCGGCACCGCGCCGTAACGTGTGGCATGACCTGCGAGAGGACGTCATGAGCACCACCCTCATCACCCATATCGGCAGCCTCGTCACCAACGACCCCGCGTTCGGCGACGACGGTCCGCTTCACCTCATCGAGGACGCGGCCGTGGTCATCGAGGGCGCGCGGTACGCCTGGGTGGGTCGGGCCGCGGACGCGCCCGACGCCGACACCGCGCACGACGCCGGAGGTCGCGCCGGCATCCCCGGGTTCGTCGACTCCCACTCCCACCTCGTGTTCGCGGGCGACCGCACGGCCGAGTTCAACGCCCGGATGTCCGGTCAGGCGTACGCGGCCGGGGGCATCAGGACCACCGTCGCCGCCACCCGGGCCGCGTCGGACGAGGCGTTGGATGCCAACCTCGCCCGCCATGTCGCGGAAGCCCTACGGCAGGGCACGACGACGATCGAGGTCAAGTCCGGCTACGGACTCACCGTCGAGGACGAGGTCCGGGCGCTGAAGATCGCCGGGCGGCACACCGAAGAGGTCACCTATCTCGGTGCCCACATCGTGCCGCCCGAGTACGCCGATGACCCCGCGGGCTATGTGGACCTGGTCACCGGCAAGATGTTGGACGCCTGCGCCCCGCATGCCCGCTGGGTCGATGTGTTCTGCGAGAAGGGCGCCTTCGACGGCGACCAGGCCCGGGCCGTCCTCACCGCCGGGGTCGCGCAGGGACTCATCGCCCGTGTGCACGCCAACCAGCTCGGCTACGGCCCCGGTGTGCAGTTGGCGGTCGAGTTGGGGGCGGCCAGCGCCGATCACTGCACCCATCTGACGGACGCCGATGTGGACGCGCTCGTCAGTGGTTCGACCGTGGCCACCCTGCTGCCGGGTGCCGAGTTCTCCACCCGGGCCCAGTGGCCCGATGCGCGCCGGCTGCTGGACGCGGGGGTGACGGTCGCGCTCTCCACCGACTGCAACCCGGGATCGTCGTACACCTCGTCCATGCCGTTCTGCATCGCGCTCGCCGTGCGCGACATGGGGATGACCCCCGATGAGGCGCTGTGGGCGGCGACCGCGGGCGGGGCCGCCGCGCTGCGCAGCACGTCCCGGGGCAGGGTCGCGCCCGGTGCGTACGCCGATCTGGTGCTGTTGGACGCGCCCAGCCATGTCCATCTCGCCTATCGGCCGGGTGTTCCGCTGGTGACGGACGTCTGGCGTCACGGGGTCAAGTGCGCGTAGGACTCCGGGTTCTCCCGGAGGAACTGGGCGAAGGACTGGGCGGGGCGGCCCGCCAGTTTGGGTACCGCGTCTGAGACGGTCGCCATCTCACCGCTGGCGATCGCCTCGTACGAGGTGACCCAGCCCGTCACCTCCCAGGACTCGGCGCCGTACACGGACCGGGAGGCGTACGCCTCGTCCTCCGACTCCGGCACGTAGCCGATCGTGCGGCCGGTGACCAGGGACAGTTCGGCGGCGGCCTCCGCCAGGGTGATGGCGCTGGGGCCGGTGAGGTCGTACGTGGCGCTGTCGTGGCCCTCGCCGAGGAGTACGCCCACGGCTGAGTCGGCGATGTCGTCATGGGCGACCGCCGACACCCGGCCCGCGCCCCCGGGCCCGCGGATCACCCCGTCCGTGCCGGCCATCCGGGGGAGCGAGTCGAGGTAGAAGCTGTCACGCAGGAAGGTGTAACGGAGGTTGGACGCGCGGATGTACTCCTCGGTGTGCCAGTGGTCGCGGGCGAAGGTGAACGTGGCATCGGGTGCGGCGTTCAGGAAGGACACGTACACCAGGCGTTCCACCCCTGCGGCCACGGCGGCGTCGACGGCCGTCATATGTTCCCGTACCCGGCCCTGTGCCTCGTGGGCGGAGACCATGAACAGCGTCTTCACCCCGGTGCAGGCGGTACGCATCGCGTCGCCGTCGCCGTAGCCAGCGGCGGGGCCGACCCGGGCGCCCGTGATCTTCGGCAGTCGGGCGGGGTTGCGACCCAGGAGCCGTACGTCCGCACCCCGCTCGGCGAGTCGCTCGGCGACCCGGCCGCCGATGCGTCCACTCGCGCCGGTGACGGCGATGACAGAAGGCATGGGATGTCCTCTCGGGGCCGGGCGACCGTCGTGCGGTGCGAGAGCCAGTCTCGGTCAGCAGGGTGGTGTTCGCAGCCGGGCCGACGCGTCTACGGCGGGCCCGAGCCGTGTAGCCAGAACGCGCCGTACACCGCGGCCACCACTGCCGCCCCCGCCACCACGGACCAGGCCACCGCGGTTCTGGTGCGGGCGAGGGCCAGTCCGAGCGGGATCAGCAGGGGGAAGGCGGGCATCAGCAGACGGGGTTTGGAGCCGAAGAACCCGGAGGAGCACAGTGCCAGCAGCACCACGATCCCGCAGTACGTGAGCAGGGCCGGCGGCTGTCCCTGCCGTACGCCCCTCACGAACAGCCAGCCCACCAGGGCGACACCCGCCAGCAGTCCCAGTCCGGCCGGGAAGGCCGGGCTGAAGAGGCGTTCGCCGATGAAGCGGGCGAAGGCGATCCCGCCGTCGAAGCCGTTGCCCCAGGCGCCCTGGACGTCGAGGTAGCCGAGGAGGCTTCCGGTCCGCTGCCCCACCCAGAGGACGTATCCGCCCGCGCCGAGGGGGGCGAGCACCATCCCGGCCACCAGCCGACGGCGGTCGGTCGACGTCTTCCAGGCCAGCAGCGCGGCCACCCAGAGCGCCGCCGCGACCGCGAGACCCACCGGTCGGGTCAGTCCCGCCAGTGCGGCGAGCACTCCGGCGAGCAGCCAGTTCCGTCGTAGCACCGCGTAGAGCGCCCAGGCGGCCAGGGCGGTGAACAGCGACTCGCTGTACGCCATCGACTGGACGATCGCGACCGGCAGCGCACCCCAGACCGCCACCGTGAACAGGGCGGCCCGCTCGCCGTACACCGCGTCGACCACGCGGAAGATCCCCCAGGCCGCGGCGATGGACGCGACCGCACTGATCAGTACGCCCGCATCCGCAGGACCCAGGGGGGTGAGTGCGGACAGCCCCTCCTCCAGCCAGGGCAGCAGCGGGAAGAACGCCATGTCGGACAGGACCCGGCCGTCGGGTGCGGTCAGGGTGAAGTCATAGCCGTGCTCGACGACCCGGACGTACCAGAGGGAGTCCCAACGCGCGGAGAGCAGGGTGTACGCGTCACGGTCCGCGAGGTGTGCCCAGAGGAACAGGACGGCGAGGCAGAGCGCCTTGACCGCGACGAACAGCGTGAGCGCCCGACGCGGGGACGCGGGAGGTTCGGTGCGGAGCACGGAGCCCTGTGCGGGCGGGTCGGTGAGGGACGGCAGGGGGGTCGGCATGGCCCGTTCAGCCTACCGACAGCCCCTGGGGCCCGTACCGCTGTGACCTGCTGCGGAGTCCTCCCCGGGCGCTCGGGCGTCAGATCTCCTGTGGCGGTGCCGACCGTTCGGGGTGCTCGGGGGCATGGGGCAGTTGCGGTTTGGCGAAGCGGACCGGCAGTGCCGCGAGTCCCTTGCTCCAGGGCGATCGCACCCAGGCCAGCTCCGATTCCGGTACCGCCAGTTCCAGTTGGGGCAGCCGGTGCTGGATGGTGTCCACGGCGGTCCGGGTGATCAGCCGGGCCGGGTCCTGCGCCGGGCACATGTGCGGGCCCGCGCCGAAGGAGAGGTGCGAGCGGTTCCCGATGACGGGAGTGCCGCTCTCGGGCAGTACCTCGGGGTCCTGGTTCGCCCCGGCGAGACCGAGGACGAGCATGTCTCCCGCGCGGATGTGCCGGCCGCCGAGTTCCAGGTCCCGGGTGGCGTAGCGGGCGGGCACGTTCTGCGTCGGCGGATGCCGCCACAGCACCAGGTCCAGCGCGTCGTCCACGCTGAGGTGTCCCCCGCTGACCGAGGAGCGGAACCCGGGATCGCAGATCAGGACCCGCAGGGTGGTCGTGATCCAGTTCACCGTGGTCTGGTGGCCGGCCACGAACATCACGACCAGGTTGTGCAGGACCTCGTCCTCGGTGAGGTTCGCCGGATGGTTCAGCAACGCCGAGGTGAGATCGCCTCCCGGCCGGCGCCGCTTCTCCTTGATCAACTCGTGCAGGATGGAGTCCATGCGTCCACTGGCGTTGATGGAGTCCGCATTGGTGACGATCACTCCCATGATGGCCTGCGCCAGGAGTTGGCCGTTGCGGTCGTCGAGCCCCAGGAGCCCGGTCAGGACCTGGAGCGAGAGTCTACGGGCGTAGTGCGGTACGAGATCGGCCTCCCGGCGATCCGCGAAGGAGACGATCAGTGCCTCGGCCGCGCCCTGCACGGTACGGCGCAGGGCGTGTCCGTCGACGGCGGCGAGCGCGTCGGACACGGCGGTGCGCATCCGGCGGTGCTGCTGGCCGTCGGTGTAGAGCAGGGCGGGACGCCAGCCGACGATGGGCAGCAGGGGCGAGTCGGGCGGCACCCGACCCTCGCGCAGCAGGGTCCAGCGCCTGGGGTCGTGGGAGAAGTCCTGCTCCTCGCGCGTGAGTCGGAGGACCTCGCGATGGCCGATGACCAGCCAGGCCGAGACTCCGGGCGCGATCATCACCGGGGCCACCGGGCCGTGCACCCGTCGCAGTTGCTCGTACAGGGCGGGGAGCGAGTCCCCGTCCAACTCGGGGCCGTACAGGGCGACCGCCGGACAGCGACCGAGGAGCCGGGGCCGCCCGGGGGGCGTCGCGGAGGACGGCGGCAGGGTCACCAGGACTCCGTGACGGCCGGTGGGGTGGGTTGGGCCGTGTTGATGAGATGCGTGAGCAGGGCGATCAGCACGCCGACCGACGAGCGACGGTCGCGGGCGTCACAGCGCACCAAGGGGGTCTCGGGCAGCAGGTCGAGCGCCGTTCGCAACTCCTCGTCCCGGTAGGGCGGACTGTCGGGGAACGAGTTGACGGCGACCGCGAACGGCAGTCCGAGGTCCTCCAGATTGCCCAGGGCGTCGAAGGATGCGGCGAGGTCGCGGGTGTCGACGAGGGCCAGTGCGCCGAGGGCGCCACGGGCCAGGTCGCGCCAGGCGGGGAGGAACCGCTGCTGGCCGGGGGTGCCGAAGAGATAGAGCACCAGGGCGCCGTCGACGGTGATGCGGCCGAAGTCGAGGGCGACGGTGGTGGTGGTCTTGCCCGGGGAGTGCAGGGTGTCGACGAGTGCGCCGGCCCGGGTCATCACCGCTTCGGTGGAGAGCGGTTTGATCTCCGAAACCGTGCCGATCATGGTGGTCTTGCCGACGCCTGTCGGGCCGACGATCAGGATCTTCGCGGAGCCGGTGACGGTGGGGCTGACGAAGATGCCTCCCTGGGCGGGGGTGCTTTCGGCGGGCGGCCCCCAGGGGCGGCCCGGTTCGATCCGTGCGCCCGGGGTGCCGGGACCGCCCGGCTGCCCGGCCGGAGCATGGGATCGCGCGCCCGGCGCCGTGCCCGGGCCCTGCTCGTGTCCCGACGCCCCGTCCTGGGCGTCAGAGACGGCTTTCGAGGCCATGGAGGACCTTTCTCAGCATGGTCACATCGTGGTGTTCGGCCGGCGGGATGGGCGGGCGGATCACGATGAGCCCCCAGGTGACGAGGTCGGACAGCAGGACCTGTACGACCGGGGGTGGCTGACCGAGATGAGCGGCCACTTCGGCGACCGACAAGAGACCTTGACAGAACGTCAGAATCCTGTGGTGCTCGGGTTGGAGGGACGCGGGGAATGCGGCGTCCGTCGCCATCACCAGCGTCTCCCAGTCCAGTGGTGCCGCGCCGGTCTGAGAGCGTCCCAGGGTGATCACGTACGGGCGTACCGCCGAGGGGGTCCGGTGCTCCGGACGGTCGGTCATGAGGAGTCGATCACCGGATCCCGTGGCTGGCTGCCCACGTGTGCACCGATCTTCGCCACCAGGAGTTGCATCTGCTGGGCGACCAGGCCCACATCCGCGTCCGTCTCGGTGGCCACGCCCAGGTGTGCGCCCACCCCCGCATGGGTGAACAGCACGAAGCCGTGCTCGGACTCCAACATCAACTGCCGCACCCCCGCGCCCCGGCCGAACAGGAGGGAAGCGGTCGACCGACCGGTCATCGTCATGGCGGCGCAGGCAGCGGCCAGCGACTCCGCTTCCGCCACGGACAGGGCGGGGACCGGACCCGAGAGCTTCTCGGCGGAGACGTGCCCGAGCCGCAACCCGTCCTCGGAGACCACGACGGCATGTCGGACACCGGGGATGTCGGTCAACGGGCGGAGCATCCAACCCAGGTCGGGAAGTCTGGTGATGATCCCGGTCACAGCCGGCCTCCATGGTGCGGATTGGGTTCGGAAGGGTGCTCGGAGGGCGCGACGCCGGCGACGGCCGCGCGACCGCGACGAGAGCCGGACACCACACTGGTGATGGACGCCCGTGCCGCCTCGGGCGTCCATGCGGGCCGGTCGGCCGGGACGGGCGGTGCCTGAGGCATGGACGGCTGCGGCTGGAGGGCCTGTTGGGCGGCTGCCTCCACGGCGGCCCCGCGCCGGCTGCGTCGCCGGGGGAGGGGCTGCGGGACGGAGGTCTGACCCTGGCCCTGGTTCTGCCGGGCGCTCTCCCGCAGGCCCGGAGGGCGAAGGGGTGTGTCCGCCGTACTGCCCTGCTGGGTCCCGCCGTACCGTCCGGGTTCGACCCGCGCACCCGTCTGGTGGACGTCGGTGCGGGCTGCCGCGGTCGGTCGGGTGTCGGACCGGCCCTGGGCCTGGTGGGCGCCGGGGTGCTGCGCCGCGCCCTGCCCGTCCTGGTACGCCGTTGCGTGCTGGGGCGTGCCCTGGGGGGAGACCGGAGGTTGGACCATACCGCGATAGGCGGCGGCGGCCTGGGCCGCGACCGCCTCCCGGTACGCGGCGGAACCCCCGATCGACCCGTCGGCCGGCGGGGTCACGAACCCACGGCCGGACGGCTCCTCGTAACCGTGGGAGACGTCCTCCTGGTCGGCCGCCTTCCGCTCCCGGTACGCGGCTGCCGCCCTGACCTGGCTGTGGTAGGCGGCGGACGCCGTGCTGCGCCCCCGGGCCCGGTACACGGCGTCGGACGGGTCCTCGGTCCCGCCCGTCGCGGGGTCGCTCGGGCGGCCGATCCCGCCGTACTCCGTAGCGCTCGGTGAGGGTTCCGCGTACTGCGTACCGCCGTACTGGCTGCCGTCCGCGCCCACTCCGGCATATTCCGTAGCGCTGTTTCCGCGTCCCGCGTACGCGGCGCCCATGTTCACACCGTCGGCCTGCCCTGCGGTCGACGGGGCCGAGCCGGGCGCGGGCCATGGAGCCCGACCCGAGTGCTCCCGGGCCGTGGTGTCGTCGAAGCGGACGCTGCCCCGGTGCCGTCCGTCGGAGAAGTGCGACAGCGGCTCGGTCAGCAGCCGGTAGGGCACGAAGGTCACCGCCCGGGTGCCGCCGTACGCCGATGTGCCCGTCAGCTCCACACCGAAGCCCAACTCCCTGCTCCAGCGGCCCACGCAGGCGAGGCCCAGCCGGGGCACGGCACCGAGGTTGGCCAGGTCCAGCTCGTCCTTGAGCCGGGCCGTCGACTGGGTCAGCACGTCCGGCGGCATCCCGAGCCCGGCGTCGTCGACCTCCACCACCGCACCGGCCCCCACCTCGCGGATGGTGACCACCACCTGGGTGCGCGAGGGGGAGAACACGGTGGCGTTCTCCAGCAACTCGGCGATGGTGTGCATCAGGCCCTCGACCGCCGGGGGCACCACGTACAGCGTCTGACCGCCGTGGACCTCGATCCGGGGGAACTCCACGATCCGCGACTGCGCCCCGCGCACGCAGTCGTAGAGCGAGACGGGGTGGACCTCGCGCCGCGCGGGCCAGATGCCGCACATCACCAGCAGGGTCTGTGCCTTGCGGGTCATCTGGGCCGCCGCGTGGTCGGCCTTCATCACCTCGGCCAGCAGCCGGGGGTCCTCGATGGTCTGCTCGACCCGGTCCAACACCTGCTGCTGGACCGTCGCCATGGCGTGCATGTTCCGGGCGACCGATTCGAAGGCGGCCTGCACGGAGTCGCGCAGGGTGCGTTCCCTGCGTACCGCGTCCTCCGAGCCGAGTGCCTCGACCACGGCCTCCAGCGCGTCGGTGAAGGGCTGGCCGACCTCGTCGGCGCCGGCCAGCGGGCCGGGCTCCGCATCGGGCCTGGCCCCCGCCCGCAGGGACGCCACGATCGCCGGGATGCGCACCTCGACGAGATGGGTCACCTCATCGGCGCGCGTCTGTGAGGTGCGCTGATCCGCCCGCCGTCGCAAGCGCTCCAGCCGGAGCAACCGGATCAGATGGAGGGTCCACGCCAGGGCGAGGACCGCCGTGGCGGCGCAGGCCCAGGCGAGTATCTTCCCGAGTTCCGCGCGGGTGTAGAGGTCGGTGAGCGCCGAGGCCGTGATCACGGCCGCCAAGCCCATGAGGGGCGGCCACCACACGGTGGGTCCGGTGCCGGATGAGCCGGTGGAGTGAGGTGCGCCAGGTGCCCGGCTCACCATGACGATCCAGCCCTGCTCGACAGGATGTCTCTGTAGACCACGACCACGAAGACCGAGCCCTTCACGAAGACTGAGCCCTACCAGGACACACCGGACTCCCGCGGAGAATCGGGGAGCGTGAGGAATCCTACGATCAACGGAGCGGCCGCGAATATCAGTTGGCCAACTCACTTCAGATTGTTGCTGCGCTGCGCACGGATTCGTGCTAGGCCCCAGAAGTAACATGAACACCATGTGTATCTGGCCCCCCGATTCTTCACGAATCCGCCACAAGATGGCCGGGGTTCGCTCCCCCGCTGACCCCCTGCCGGTACCGTCCCTGGAGATGGGCTCAAGGGGAGGGACCGGGGGGTCACATTGAGCGGCTTTGAGAACTGCGGTGCCCAGGACGAGGGCGTCCGCATCCGAGTGGTGAAACCCGAACAGCTCGGGGAAGACCAGATCGAGTCCTGGCGGATGCTGCGCGCCAAGACCGGCCTGCCCGCGAGCCCCTTCATGGAGCCCGAATTCACCCTCACCGTCGGCCGGGTGCGGCCCGCGGCCCGGGTCGCCGTGCTGCGCCAGGACGGCGAGGACGCCGGATTCTTCCCCTACGAGCGGGGCGCGCTCGGCCACGGCAGGGCCATCGGCTTCGGCGTCTCCGACTGCCAGGGCGCCGTGCTCAAGCCCGGCCTCGACATCACCGCACGCGATCTGCTGCGCGCCTGCTCCCTGTCGGCCTGGGAATTCGACAACCTCGAAGAGGGCCAGGAACTCTTCACCCCGGCCGTCGCCGAGGGCTTCGACTCGCCGGTGATCGACGTGGGCGAGGGGTACGCCGCCTACGAGGAGCAGCTCCGCGGCGAGTCGCCCAAGTTCCTCAAGAGCACCCTGGCCAAGGAGCGCAAGCTCGGCCGGCAGGTGGGCGAGGTCCGCTTCGTCTTCGACGAGCGCGACCCGGCCATGCTGCGCACCCTCATGGAGTGGAAGTCCGCCCAGTACCGCAGGACGGGGCGCCGCGACCGGTTCGCCAAGGACTGGATCCACACCCTGGTGCAACTCCTCCACGAGACCCGTGCGCCCGGCTGCTCCGGAGTGCTCTCCGTCCTCTACGTTAAAGACCGCCCGATAGCCGCCCATTTCGGGCTGCGATCGTCCACCGTGCTCTCCTGTTGGTTCCCGGCGTACGATCCCGAGTTCGCCAAGTACTCGCCGGGGCTGATACTGCATCTGCGGATGGCGGAAGCCGCCGCGGCGGAAGGCATCGGGATGCTCGACATGGGGCGCGGATCGGCCGAGTACAAGGACTCCCTCAAGACCGGGCAACTGCGCGTCCACGAGGGTTCCTCCACCCGGCCGGGGGCCGGAGCAGCCCTGTACTGGGTGAGCCGGGAGCCCTCGCGAAGAGCCCACGGCTTCGTCCGCGACAGGCCCAAGCTCGCCGGACTCGCCCAGCAGGCGCTGACGCGCATCGGCAAACTGCGCCGCACGTGACGGTCGGTTCCCTCGCCGGCCGCAGGTCTTACACAAGCAAGGACGAACATGGAAAACCCACCCAAGCTGCCTCCGATCCAGGTGGCTCAGCTCGACCTGGACGGACCCGAGGGAGCCGTACTCGACTTCCGTCCCGCGCTGGGCTCGGGCGCCGAGATCGGGAGCGGTGACGTCTACGCGCTCGTGCGGCTGAACGGCCGTCCCGTGGCCACCGTGGTGTGCCGGGTGGCCCCCGGGAAGAACGCGGCGGACGCCGTCGCCGCCGAAGCCAGGGCCCTGCTCGCCCGCTCCGCCCCCGAACAACCCATCCTCACCGCGCCCGGCCCGCTGCCGCGCACCAGCGTCATCGTCGCCACCCGCGAGCGCGCCGACTCGCTCGCCCGCGCGCTGGACTCGCTCCTGGCGCAGAACCACCCCGCCTTCGAGGTCATCGTCGTCGACAACGCACCGGTGACCAGCGCCACCCAGGACCTGATCGAGCAGAAGTACGAGGGCCGGGTCCGCTACGCCCGCGAAGAGGTCCCCGGCCTCGCCATCGCGCACAACCGCGGAGTCGCGGTCGCCACCGGCGAAGTTCTCGCCTTCACCGACGACGACGTCATCGCCGACCCCAACTGGCTCACCGCACTCACCACCCCCTTCGCCGCGGACCCGGCGCTGGGCTGTGCAACCGGGCTGATCCTGCCCGCCCAACTCGGCACTCCCGCCCAGATCCTGCTGGAGAGCCACGGCGGCTTCGCCAAGGGCTTTGCCCCGCGCCTGTACGACCCGGCCGACCCGCCCGCCGACGAACCGCTGTTCCCCTTCACCGCCGGCAGCTTCGGCTCCGGCGCCAACATGGCCTTCCGCGCCGCCGCGCTGCGCTCCGCAGGCGGCTTCGACCCCGCCACCGGCACCGGCACCCCCGCCCGCGGCGGCGATGACCTCTTCGCCTTCGTCAGTGTGCTCGCCGCCGGTCACAAACTGCGCTACTCGCCCGAAGCGCTGGTGTGGCACCACCACCGCGAGACCTGGCAGGACCTGAAGAACCAGGCGTACGGATACGGTGCCGGGCTCACCGCCTTCCTCACCGCGACCCTCGTCCGACGCCCCTCCATGCTCCCTTCTCTGCTCCGGAAACTACCCCGTGGTCTGGCCCATGCCCGTACGATCACGGCTCACCGTGATTCCGGTGACGCGGCCGTCCCGGGCGCGCACGGCGCCCAGGACTACCCCTGGCCGCGCCACCTCTCACGGCTGGAGCGCCGCGGCATGTTGGCGGGCCCCATCGGGTACGCGAAGGCCCGGCGTCGGGTCCGCGGCGTATCCCTGCCGTGGGACAGAGAGGAGCAGAGATGAACGACGGCGGTGAGGCGACCGCGCCTCATATCCCCGTCCTGCTGTACCACGCCGTCATGGACGATCCACCGGAGTGGATCGCGGAGTTCACGGTCACCCCGAAGGACTTCGAGGCACAGCTGGATGCGATCGTCGCCAGTGGGCGCACACCGGTGACGGTCAGCGCCCTCGCCGCCCACCTCGCGGGTGGCGAACGGCTGCCCGAGCGGCCCGTGATCCTCACCTTCGACGACGGCTTCGCCGATCTGCCCGGGCCGACCGCGGAGGCACTCGCCTCCCGCTCGCTCCCCGCGACGGCCTACCTCACCACGGGGGCGATCACCCCGGGCCGGCGCAGCCTGCTGCCGCCCGCCCCGATGATGACGCTGGAGCAGACACCGCTCCTGGAGCAGTACGGCATGGAGGTTGGGGCCCACACCGTCACCCACGCCCAGTTGGACACCCTGCCGGGCAAGGCGCTCCGCCATGAGCTGCGCGAGTCGAAGGCCGTGTTGGAAGACGTGTTGGGGCACGAGGTGCAACATCTGGCGTACCCCCACGGGTACAACAGCCGCGGAGTGCGCAAGGCCGCCCTGCACGAGGGATACGTTTCGGCGGTGGCGGTGCGTCATGCCCTGAGCTCCCAGCGGGACGAGGCGTACCGCATCGCCCGTCTCATCCTGCGGTGCACGCACACGGTGCAGGACGTCGAGGAGTGGATGGAGGGCAGGGGAGCGCCGATGGCCCCATTCCCGGACTCGCTCCAGACGGTGGGGTGGCGGCTGTTCCGCAGGGCCCGTGCGGCGATCAAGGGCCCGGTCTTCGCAGGCTAGACGTCGTCGACAGCGCAGGGTCCCGACCACGGTCAGGGCGAGGGCCGGGCCGCAGTGCGCGGCCCGGCCCCTTGTGCTGCTGGTCCCGTCGGTGTCAGGGCCTGGGCTGGTTGAAGTACGGGTCGGAGACGGCCTTCTTCAGGCTCTTCCACGACTCGTCCCGTGCGAGCGAGAGATCGCAGTGGGGCCCCGGGTCACGCCAGTTCCACTGGAGCGCCGCCTTCACACCGTCGAGTTCCTTCACCACCCGCGGCACCTCCTTGTACCAGTCGGCCTGGGCGGAAGGCTTGGACGGATCGTCCGCCGTGCCGAACTCCGACAGCATCAACGGCTTGGTGGCGGAGAGGTTCTTCCGGATCCACGCGTGCGCCGCCTTCTGCGTCTGCTCGAAGGTCATCCACGGCGCCTCGTGGCAGCGGTAGTAGTTGTACTGGTTGTAGCCGATCCAGTCGACGTACCGGTCGCCCGGGTAGAGCTGGGGGAAGAGCTTGTTGTGCCCCTCGTAGCCGGTGATGATCCAGGTCCACACCACATTGGTGACGCCCAGTTCGCGGAACCGATCGTGGATGTGCCGGTACGCGGCCACGTACTGCGCCGGAGTGCCCTCCGCCGGGGTCCGGGTGTCCATCTCCAGGTCGAAGGAGAGGAACACCGGCTTTCCGTACGCCTTGATCCGCTTGGCCTGGACGTCGATCACGGTCCGGTCGAGCGCACCCGAGGAGATCTGGGGCCACTTCGGCTGCTGCTGCGGCGTGCCGCCCCACCACTTGCTCTCCCAGGACAGCAGCAGCATCCGTTCCTTGCCGACGCGTTTCTCCTGCTCGGTCAGCAACTGGCCTTCCAGACCGTCCGTGGACATGTCGTGGTAGGCGTAGACGATGTCCAACTTGCGGTCGATGCGCTTCTCGTAGGCCAGGACCTTCTCTTCGAGGTCCGGCTTCTCGTGTCTGACGTACGCGCCGAACCAGGCCCCGCACCGGGGCTCCAACAGCTCGGTCGGTCTGCACTTGGGGTCCACGGCGGCGGAGGACTTGGAGTCGTCCGCCATGGTGTTCTGGAGGGTGAGGGTCCCCACGAGCAGCACGCCGACGAGAGCCGCGGACAGGGTCCACAGCTTTCGTCGTCCGTGCGGCCTGCGAAGAATGCCTGGCGCCCCAGGCTCGGGGCGTCGGGGTTCCGTCACAGAGTTCAGCCTTTCCGAGGCGGTGATGCCACGCGCGCCGACCGGTGCCTTCCGATGGTGGGAGGCAACTGCGGACAGCAGGCGGCGAGCAGGGTTGCGAGGGTGAGCAGCGCCAGGACCATAAAGCCGCTGAAGAGTTCGAGCGCGATCAACGCCGTGGCGACGATGACACTGGCGCTCAGGCTCAACAGGATGACCAGGAGGAACTGTTCGATGCGGTCCGAGTCCCGTTCGAAGTTCCGGTCCCAACTCTCCGCCGGCCCGACCGCACGGTTGCGGTTGAGGGCCGGGCCGCAGATCCGCAGGGCGGCGAAGCCCGGACCTGCCGCCAGGAACAGGGCCACGGGGGCTATTCGCAGCGGAGACGCGGCGGGCAGGGCGGTGGCGCCCATGGCGACCAGGCCCGCGGCGGGAGTCAGCAGTCGGATGGCGAGGGGGCGGTGCTTCATGAAGTCCTCCTCGTGAGGCCGGCGGCGGCATCGGTCGAACCGGCCGCGCTGTGCTCGCTGTCGTTGGTGTCCCTGCGTTGCTCTGTGTCCTCGGTCGCCTTGCGCCGGGCGGTGTCCTCCGTGTCCTCGGCCGGCTTGGTGTCCGACGGCTTGCTGTCCGCCGGCTTGGTGTCCTTGGCTGGCGGCGGTGTCGCGGGGCGCTTGAGCTCGAAGAAGACACCCGCGCTGTTGCGTCCCAACTCCCTGAAGAGCGGCGATGCGGCCACCGAACGCTCGATGCGACGCAGATCGTCCCCCGTGAGCATGCCGTTCATCTCCGAGTTGGCGATCTGGCCCCGGGTGAGCAGGAGGTACGCCTTGCCCGGTGCTTCCACACCCCCCATGTCCGACGCCAGGGTGCCGGCCGGATCCTTGACGATCTTGTCGACGTGCGTCTTGGCATCGTCGAGGAACCAGTAGTGCCCGACATCCCAGTACGAATCGTACGCGAGGGGATAGTTCCGATGTGCGGCAACGACGAGAGAGCCCTTGGGGGCCTGGTCGAACAGCTCCTGCACCAGGGCGACTTCCTCCGGCGGGAAGTAGCTGAGCCGGTCCTTGCCCGAGTAGCTGGGTACGAACAGTGCCGTCAGGACCACCAGCACCACGGCGGGCACCACGCCGTAGCGCAGACCCCCCACGGTGGTCGGCCGCCCCTGGCCCGCCGGTTCGGCCGCCAGCGGTTTGGGCACCGGCAACAGGGCCGCAGCCGCGAAGAAGCAGAGCGCCGGGAGCATGAACATCAACACCCGGAAGATCATTTCGCTGCCGTAGCCGTTGGCGATGGCGAGCATCGGGGGCATCACGGCCAGCAGCAGCAGCGGTCGGGCCCGATGCCTCAACAGCTTGCCGCCCCGCACCAGACCCACGGCCGCCAGCAGGACCACGGCCGCGGACAGCAGCCGCGCGGCCCAGGACGCCACCAGCGCACCCGTACCCGTCGGTTTGGAGCCGTAGCCCCGCTCCAGGTTGTCGGCGACCTTGCCGAAGGAATTGATCATGTCGGGGACCGCTTCCTTCAGGAACGGCAGCGACGCGGTCAGATTCCAGGACATGAACACCAACATCAGGATGATCAGCAGCGTCCAGTCGCGATAGCGCCGCATCAACAGCAGCGAACCGAGACTGACGGCCAGCATCACCGGCGTCAGTTGGTGGGCGATCACGATGCCCGCGATCAACGGCACCAGCAGCGCGGTCCACACCATCTGTCGCGAGCGGCGTCCCGGCGCCCTGCGCTCCGCCCTTCGCAGGGCGACCGCGATGACACCGAGGTGCAGGGCGAAGGCGAGCGACTGGGGCGAGTAGTAGTCCTGACCGACCCAGTTGGCGACGTAGAACAGCCAGACCGCGGTCCAGATCAGCCGGCGGTCCTGGGTGAAGGTCCGGTAGATCAACAGCAGCGGGGCGAGCAGCAGCAGACTGGAGAACAGCGGCCACCACGCCATGAAGGACGCCGCGGTCTCCGCGCCCGTCAGCTTCACCAACGCGGCCTGCGCCGTGAAGAATCCCGGCCACTGGTCATAGACGGCCATGTCGCCCAGCTCCGCACCGCGCTGGAGCCGACCCGCGTCGATCAGGTGGTCGATGACCGCGTCGTGCTTCCACGCCCAGGCGTAGAGCGGGGTGGGATAGACGACCGCCTGCGTGGCGCGTTCCATCACCAAGAGGCCCACGGTGTACGCGAAGGGCCACCAGTTGCTGCGCTGGGGATCGCGTACGACGACCCAGAAGCCGACCGTCAGCGTGGCGAGCCCCACCCAGAAGATCACGGGGAGTTCGGGCACGAGCCCGTAGTCGGTGAGGTTGGACGGGTCGGTGAGCGCCATCGCCACCGCCCACAGCACCAGCCCCACGACCAGCGGAGCCGCCATCTTCAGCAGCTGGGGCCAGCGGACGCGCTCGGTGACCGCGGCCCGTAGACCGGCCACCGACAGGTTCATGGTCGCCTGGTCGTCCAGCGCGGAGCCGGTACCGGCCGCCGCCCTCCGGGCCTCCGCCATTCTGAGGTCCGCGACGGCGAGGGCTAGCGTCGACTCGTTCAGTGACTCGTCCGACGACTTCCCGGGCGACTTCCCGGGCGACTTCCCCGGCGACGTTCCGGGCGGCTTGTCGAAGGAGGTGCTTCCCGCCCGGTTGGCCGCCCGCTGGCGGGCCGCCTCCTGAACCGCCTTGTGCGCCTCCCGCAGATCGGCGACGGAGAGCGCCATGGTCGACTCATTGGGCCGTTCGTCGCCCGTGTCCGCCGCTTTCCGTTCGGCGTCCGCGCGCTGCTTCTTGCGCAGATCGGCGACGGAGAGCGCCATCGTGGACTCGTTGGGGCGTTCCTCGTCGGTGTCCGCCGGCTTCCGTTGGGCGGCTGCGCGCTGGGCCTTGCGCAGGTCGACCACGGACAGGGCCATGGTCGACTCATTGGGCCGCTCCTCGGCGGCCACTCCCTCCGACCGGCCGGTAACCGACTGGGACGGGCTGCTTCCGGACGCGGACCGGTCGTCGGCGGACTTCGGCCGGTCGTCCGCCGAATCCGAGCTGTCCTTCCCCGATCCGGACCGGTCGCCCGCCGATGCGGGTGGGGTCGCCTGCGGCTGCTCCTCCGCCTTCGGGTTGCCCTCCGCTTCTGTTGCCGCCCCCCCTGCTGCACCTGCTTCTCGTGCCACACCTGCTTCTCGTGCCACACCTGCTTTTTCGTCGTGCCGTTCCGCCGACGCCTTCTGCGCCTTGCGGAGATCCACGACGGACAGGGCCATCGTGGACTGGTCCTGTACGGGGGCGTCACCGGGCTCGTCAGGGACACGCTCGCCAGGGGGCGCCACGGATTTCCCGCTGTCAGTGGCTGGTTGTTGCACGGTTCACCCCAGGTAGCTCAGTTCCTTGACGGCGTTCTACGCGCCGCGCGTATCCAGATCAGTGCCAACGCCGCACAGGTAAGGATCAGCTGAAGCGGCAGTGCCACGGGTGCCAGCGGGCGCTGGAGTGCCCAACCACACACTGCGAGCAGCCACAGGACCCCCCACTGGGCCGGTACCGGAAGCGCCAGGCCACGTGCCAGCGCCAGTACCGCCACCAGGCAGAACAACTGGCAGACGGTCGGCAGCCAGCGCAACAGGGGCTCGGTGCTCTCCATCCCCCCGGCCGATGCGAGGAAGCGCGCCAGTGTCTCGTACCACGCGCCCTCCACCGGCTCCGGTTCCCAGCCGAGCACCGCCGGAGCGCTGTGCAGTGCGGCGAACGTCGCCAGCATTCCGGCGCCCAACAGCCATGGGCGCGGGCGCAGCAGCGAGAGCGCGGCACTGTGCACCACGATCAGGAGCACGCCCGCGGTGAGGGTGATGGGCGGCAGCGCCTTCATCAACTCGGTCCCGGAGAGTTCGCCCCCGGTGACGTCCGGGGCCCGGAACAGCGGCACCCAGAACAGTACGGTGGCCAACCCCAGCAGCAGCCAGAGCGTCAGCGCGATCCGACCCTCGGCCACATCGCTGACCGACACCTGGGACGCGGCCGTCCGCTGCTGCGTCGCCTGTTGCGCAGTCCGGTCCGGGACGTACATGGGGATGCCGAACGCCGGTGTGGCGGTGTCGTCGTGCACACCGCGCAGATACGCCGTCTGACGCGCCCAGTCCTCGCCGTACTCCTTGGCGTACTCCTCCGCCGCCGCCTCGCGGCGCTCGGCGGCCTTGCGGGCCCAACTGGTGCCGTACTCGACGTCCGGCTCGGTGTCCTTGCGCAGGGAGCGGGCGAGGCGGCCCAGCACCTTGGCGGTCCGCGACGGCGCGGGCTCACGGCCGACGAGCGTGGCCCGCAGACCGGGTGCGGAGACGACGGCCATCAGCAGCATCGAACCGAGCATCGCCCAGCCCGCGCCGGAGATGCCGACCGGGCCGAGCAGCATCGCGGCACTGCCCAGCACCAGCGCGCACATGGTGCCCTGGAGCGCGGCGAGCATTCCGGTGCGGCCCTGGACGCGCAGCACGCCGATGTACAACTCGACGGCGACCCGGGGCAGTGCGGCGGCGGCCAGCAGCCGGAGGACGGTGGTGCCGTTCTCGGCGTACGCGGCCCCGAAGGGCGCCAGGATCAGCGGTGCGAAGAGGACCAGGAACAGTACGACCGGCACCAGCAGCAACGCCATCCGGCGCAGTGCTCCGCGGACGCCCGCGGCGAGCGTCTCGGGGCTGTGCGAGGCGTGCGCGGTGAGCGAGGAGGCCATGTTGATGGCCATGAACTCCATCGTGCCGCCGACGGTGTACGCGATGTAGAAGAAGCCGTTGTGTTCGGCGTCGAAGTTGACGGCGACCATCACCGGCAGCAGGTTGATCATCGCCAGTGAGAACAGCGAACCCACCGAATCGCCGGCGAGGAACCGACCGATCTCCTTCATCCGCGGCGGTTCGCGGTCCCGGTCGGCAGCCGCCTGCTGGGGTATCAGCTTGCGGAAGATCAGCCAGGCCAGCGGCAGCACCGACAGCACCATGGCCGCCGCCCAGGACACGAAGATCCCCAGCACGGGCAGGGTGGCGGCGAGTGCGGCGAGCAGCAGGAGCTTCCCGACCGAGAAGACCGCATTGCCCACCGGTACCCACACGGCCTTGCGCAGACCGGTGAGCACTCCGTCCTGGAGGGTCAGCAGGGCCCAGCCGACACAGGCCGCGATGAAGAAGAGACCGGGCCCGACGCCGTCGAGGGGTTCGTAGGAGGGGCCCCACAGGTCGAGCGTGAAGAGGAAGACGACCGAGGCCAGACAGACCACGAGGGAGCTGGCCAGATAGGTGCGCCACACCAGTGGTCCGGTGGCGCGTCCGGCGCGTGGCACGTACCGCACCACCGCGCCGATCATGGTGGTCGCCGTGATGGAGGCGAGCAGTCGCATCGCGGCGATGGCGGCTGAGCCCTCGCCGACGGCGTCCTTGCTGTAGTAGCGGGCGGCGACGAGCCAGAAGCCGAGGCCCAGTCCCGCCGAGACTCCGGTGGAGAGCATCAGCATGTAGGCGTTGCGGAACATGGAGTCGCCGCTACCGCCGTCGCCCTCCGCCGCCGGCTCTCCCTCGGCCGGCCCCGCAGCCGCGTCGGGGGGCTGTGGATCGTGCACGTCGTACGGGCCCGGATCGTCCGGGGCATCCCCGGAGCCGGGTTGGGACGGCTTGCGCAGTCGGGTGATGTCAGCCACCGGTCTCGCCCTGGGAGGCGGGATGTCCCGCCGCGGTCCTCGGGTGCGGCGCTGCGGTGTTCCGTAGGCCCGTCGCCACTTCGGTGGTCCGGCCGGTGTCGCCGGAGGGCGCCTGATCGTCGGCCGGGTCGGGAGCGGGTGGCGCCGGTCGTATGCCGGACCGGTGCAGTATCGATATGACCTGGTCCGCGCGGAGCGGGTCGACGGGCAGTGCGTGCCGTGCGAAGTACGTGGCGCTCTCGGGCGACGGCGAGGGGTCGGTGAACGCCTCCCCCGCATAGGTGTCGAGCGGCGGGTCGTAGAGGTATCCGGTGGTGATCCGGTGTCGGGCGAGCGCCGTCATGGCGGCCGTCCGGTCCTCCACGAGCAGCGGTACGCGAAAGAGGGGCTGGTGGGGGCCCGAGTGGGGGGCCGCCCAGCGAGAGGCGGCGAGTCGTTCCGTGCCGCGGCGACAGGCCGTCAGCCGGGGTGGCAGTCGGTCGAGCAGGCGCTCGGTGCGCCGTAGGCGCATTCCGCCCGGGCTGAGTCGATAGTCGTGCATGTCCACGCGTATCCAGGAGTCGAAGTCGTCGAGCGCGGGGGCGACTGCGACGGCGTCCTTGAGTTCGCCGGGCCGCAGTGCCATTCGGATGTCCTCGCGCTCCTCAAGGCCGAGCAGCCTCAGGGCGGTCCGGGC
The DNA here is from genome assembly GCF_040638655.1 of Streptomyces sp. NPDC005963. Taxonomy (NCBI): domain Bacteria; kingdom Bacillati; phylum Actinomycetota; class Actinomycetes; order Kitasatosporales; family Streptomycetaceae; genus Streptomyces; species Streptomyces sp. NPDC005963. The sequence goes on from NZ_JBEXVD010000018.1 coordinate 103,340, forward strand.
CGCTCCCGTGAGCCGTAGTCCCCGCACACCGGCCTCGGCGTACGGTCGCAGGCCGTAGGCCAACTCCGCCGTCAGCCGGGTCGGCTTCAGGAGTTCGTCCCGGGCCCGCTCAAGTGTCCCTCTCAGCGCCGGATCGGCGACGGCGAGGAAGCCGCCCGTTTTGGCTCCCGTGTGTTTGGAGAGGCTGAAGACGGACGCGTCACCGAAGCTTCCCACGGGCTGGCCGCCGACTTCACTGCCTATGGCGTGTGCGGCGTCCTCAAGGAGGGGGATGCCGAGTCGGTCGCAGCGGGCGCGCAGTTCGGGCGCGGGGTCGGGATTTCCGTACAGATTGGTGGTGAGCACGGCGGACAGACCGGACCACACGGACGCGGGCACGGCGTCGACGTCGATCGAGGCGTCGTCGGCGCGCAGCGGAGCCTGCACCGGGCGCAGTCCGGCGGCGAGGACGACGAAGAAGATCACGTCATCGTTGACGGGCGACATCAACACCCGTCCGCCCGGCGGGCACCAGTGGCGCAGCGCGATGTAGAGCCCCAAACGGCATGACGGCACATACAGACATTCTCTGCCCAGGCGTCGGCGCATCAGCTCTTCCAGTGCTGAGTACGCGGACGGGCAGCCCTCCCCAAGAGCCATTATTGTCCCCCCATTGTTGCGGGCTCAATGGGAACCGATCCGGCCAGCGCCGTCAACACGAGGAAGGGCCCCTTCCGCGGGGGAAAAGGCCCTGTCTCGGGAGGTGGTGAGGGGGGTGCTCACTCATCGAGTGTGAGCCCTTTGCGCAGCTTGGCAAGGGTGCGGGAGAGCAGTCGCGACACATGCATCTGAGACAGGCCCAGTTCTTCGCCGATGTCGGACTGTGTCATGTTTGCGACGAAACGCAGGGAGAGAATTTTACGGTCCCGTGGCGGAAGGGTTGCAATCAGCGGCCTGAGGGATTCGATGTACTCGACGCCTTCGAGTCCGTGGTCCTCGTAGCCGATGCGGTCCCCGAGGGTGCCCTCGGTGTCGCCGACGTCCTCGCCGTCCGACTGGGCGTCCAGGGAGGCGGCGGTGTAGGCGTTGCTGGCGACCATGCCCTCGACGACCTCGTCCACGCCGATGCCCAGATGGGCGGCGAGTTCGGCGGTGGTCGGGGCGCGGTCGAGCCGCTGGGAGAGTTCGTCGCCGGCGCGGGCGAGTTCGAGGCGCAGCTCCTGGAGTCTGCGCGGGACCCGGACCGACCAACTGGTGTCGCGGAAGAAGCGTTTGATCTCACCGACGATCGTCGGCATCGCGAAGGTGGGGAACTCGACGCCGCGGTCGAGGTCGAACCGGTCGATCGCCTTGATCAGGCCGATCGTGCCGACCTGGATGATGTCCTCCATCGGCTCGCTGCGGGAGCGGAAGCGGGAGGCGGCGAACTTGACCAGTGCCAGATTGAGCTCGACGAGCGTGTTGCGGACGTACGCGTACTCGTAGGTGCCTTCTTCGAGGCGCTCCAGTCGGGCGAAGAGGGTCTTCGACAGGGCTCGCGCGTCCAGCGGTGCCATCTCGTCGAACGGGGGGGTGCCGGTGGTGCCGCCGATCTCCGTGGCCACGGGGGCTTCGGCCTCGTCGAGTTCCGCGCCGTCGGCGGCTTCGGCCCGGGCGGGTCGTCCGGGGAGCTCCACCAGGGCGGTGCTGACGCGGGGCGCGGCGAGTGTGTCGGGGTGGCTGGGGGTATTCGGGGTGGGGGCTGACATGGGTCTCCTCCATCGTGCTCGGCACAAGGCTGCCGATGCCTCTACATGCGCTGCGGTGAGCGGCGCCTCCAAAGCCGTCGTGGGGGTTGGTTCTCGCGGTCCCTTCCAGACCTACCCGTTCCCCGGGGGGCGTTGCAAGTGTCAAATGTTCGAAATGCTTGGTTTGTTGGGAAGTCCTGCTGGCCGAGCCCCGTGAAGGAGGCGTAATGTTCGAGGGGAGCCGCCGTGACGAGTCCCATGACGTCGCGGTGGTTCCGCACCGGGAACCACCGGCCCGACATGCGACGCCCCGCCGCCTCACGGACTCACGGCGAAGGGCCGCGGGCGGCGGCGAAGGGTCGTGGCACACGCCACGCCCGATGCCGCACAACGGACGGCGGTATTCGGTGACGCAGCTCACACGAGTGACTCGAATGACGTGAATTGCTCGCATTGCTCGATTCACGACTTAGACGACTTGCACGGCTCATACGGCGAAGTAGGGACGGACATGGATCGCGGGACGGTCGGTAGCGCGAATCGTGGCCGACTTCAGGTCGAGGTTCGGACCGAGGGCGGCAGTGAAGTGGTGCGGCCGGCGGGTGAATTGGATCACCACACCGCCGACCTGCTGAGCGTTCCTCTGGACGAGGCGCTCGCCAAGGGGCGGTCACGCCTGGTCGTCGACTGCTCCGCGCTGGAGTTCTGTGACTCCACCGGGCTCAATGTGCTGCTCGGTGCTCGACTGAAGGCCGAGGCGGCCGGGGGAGGGGTCCATTTGGCCGGCATGCAGCCCGTTGTGGCGCGGGTGCTGGAGATCACCGGAGCAGAGGCTGTCTTCACCGTGCATGACACGGTTGAGGACGCTCTGGCGAGCTGAGTGCCCTATGCGGTGGATGCGGCGCATGTGCCGTCCGCGCTGTGAGATCCGCTTTCGGCGTAGTGAGTGTTGTCACCACGCGACAGGGCAGGAGAACTCCCGCGGGGCCACGCGAAGGTCCGCCGTCCGGCACTCTGAACCTGTGTACGGCGGCGCCCTGGGGCGCGGCGGTCACGCTGACCTGATGAGATACGAACGCAAACTGGTGAATCGGTGAGGTGAAGCGCTGATGAGCACCACCCGGCCGCAGCAGCCGGGCGACCTCGGCCCCGAGTCGGAGGACGTCGTTGGCGCTGCTTCCGGCGTACCCGGTGGGCGGGTGCGCACCCTGGCGCTGGGCAGCGCCAGCGGCATCGTTCCGCTCGCCCGGGACTTCACGCGCCAGGCGCTCTACGACTGGGGCTGGCTCCCCGCCGCCACCGCCGATCGCCGTGCCGCAGCGGAAGACGTGCTGCTGGTCGTCTCGGAACTGGTCACCAACGCCTGTCTGCACGCCGAAGGCCCCGAGGAGCTGAAGGTGGGCTGCGACGGCAAGGTGCTGCGGTTGGAGGTCTCCGACCGCGGCGCAGGCCAGCCCGCACCCCGTACCCCGCACCGCGCGGGCCGTCCCGGCGGTCACGGCATGTTCATCGTGCAGCGCCTCTGCCTCGACTGGGGCGTCGTACGGGTGCCCGGTGCACCGGGCAAGACGGTCTGGGCCGAGTTGGCCGCACCCGCTTGATCCCCGCCGTCCGGTCCGGGCGGCGTACGTCTGTTGTGGAGCACGCCGGGGCGGCGTGCTCTTTCGGCTTTCCCGCCGCGTTCCCCCCTGGAGCGCACCGCCGACGCCAGCACGCACGCCGGCCTGACCGTCCGCGAGTTCCTCACCACCCACCAGCACGCGCCGATTGTCCGCCTTGTACCGGAACGGTCGCTTCCGTCGCTGGTCCGCGGACGGACACCCGGGGAGGCACCCGGCCCGTCACCCAACCCAAAAAAATGCACCAGTGGAGCAGGCCGCCGGCCGTACTACGGTCGGGGCATGACTACTCTCGCGTCCGACACCGGTGTGGGTCCCCTGCTGAGGGGCTGGCGGGAGCGGCGGCGGGTCAGCCAGCTCGAACTGGCCCTGCGCGCCGACTCCTCGGCCCGGCACATCAGCTTCGTCGAGAACGGGCGTTCCCGCCCCAGCGAGGAGATGATCCTGCGGCTCGCGGAGCACCTGGACGTCCCCGTACGGGAACGCAACGCGCTCCTGCTCGCCGCTGGTTACGCCCCCCGGTACACCGAGACGTCGTACGACGACCCCTCCATGGGCGCCCTGCGCGAAGGACTCCAGCAGCTGCTCCACGGCTACGAGCCGTACCCCGCGATCGTGGTGAACGGGGTCTACGACGTGGTCGCGGCCAACCTGGGGATGACCAGGCTGCTGGAGGGGGTCGCCGATCATCTGCTCACGCCACCGTTCAACGGGATCCGCATCGTGCTGCATCCGGAAGGCATGGCCCCGCGGATTCTGAATCTCCGCCAATGGCGTTCCCATCTGCTGCACCAGATGGAGAGCCAGATGTCCCTGGTGCGTTCGGACCCGCTGCGCAAGCTGTACGACGAGGTGGCCTCGTACCCCTTCCCCGACGGCCATCCGGACCACGGCCCGGGAGGGGCCGACGCGTCGGGCGACCCGGGCCCCGGACCGGCGATGCCGTGCTTCGCGCTGCCGCTGCGGATCGCGCACCGGGGACAGGAGCTGTCCTTCGTGTCGTCGATCTCCACGTTCAACACCCCGATGGACGTGACGGTCGCCGAGCTGGCCATCGAGACCTTCCTCCCGGCGGACGCGGCGACCGTCGACCACCTGCGTTCCCTCAGCGCCTGATTCCGGACCCGGCCCGCAGCGCACCCCAGTAGAGACCGGCGAGTCCGGCGGGCACGAGGGCCTGGAAGACGATCCAGACGGTGCCGACGGCGCTCGGGTCCAGCCAGAGGAAGGGAGCGGCGAGACTGGCGGCGGTCCATGCGAGATTGACTTCGATCACCACCTTGACCGCACCGGCGGGCGGCTCCCTGCGGGCCGCGATCAGGGCGACACCGATGGTGAAGAGGACGAGGAAGGCTCCGCTGCCGAGGAGGACGTCCGGGTCCACCCCGAGCAGTCGGCCCACCGGGCCGGAGGCGGCGAGGTAGACCGCCGCGGTGGGGGCGGTGACCACGGCGTCGACGGTGAGGAAGCGGCGCAGCATCGTCAGGGGCTCGGTGGTGCGGGCGATGCCGGTCAGGAACGTTGCGGACACGGTGTTCGGCCTCCTGCGGAGTCGTGACATCGGTGCGGGTCCCTGAGCTCGGGACCCCCGAGGGGGCCGGCCCCCGGACGGAGTGCGCCGCCCGGGTTCCGGTGGGGCAAGGCTGCATCCAGGGGCGGGGCCTCGTCGATTACGCGGGAGGTAATGGGGGTGCGGGCCACCACCCCACCACCTTGACCCAACCCATAGGGGCACCCCGCCGTCCGAGGATCCCCGGTCGCCTGCGTGTGCACCCCGGGGACCTCGGGTCAGAGCATGCGTCCGTGGACGTCCCAGCCGTGCTGGTCCATCTCGCGTGCCGCGGCGAGACGGCGACGACCGACGGGGTGGTCCGCGGTGAAGTTGACGATGGCGACCCAGAACCGGCTGATGTGACGGGTGTCGTTGGCGATGTAGTCGTCTATGTCCATCTTCTGGTAGGTGCGCTTGCCCGCGTAGAGGAGCGACAGCGAGCGGGCCGCGGTGCCCTCGGTTGCCATCGCCGCGCCGATCCGGTCGGCCGAGTACTCCTGGGACCGGCTCAGGGTCTTGCTGAGGAAGACGATGCGCAGTGCCGAGGCGAGGATCACCCGCCGGAAATTGACGTGCCCGAGCCTGATGTGCCCGAGTTCGTGCGCCAGAACGAATCGGATTGTCTCCTGGTCCCCGAGTTCGTAGAAGGTGTCGACCAGATCGCTGTAGACGACGACGTACGTCTTGTGCACGGTGCGCTTGGCCGAGTAGGCGTTGAGGACGCCGTTGCCGTTCGTGATGTAGAGCCGTGGAGGCTTCGACAGACCGATCTTCCGGGACAGTTCCGTGAAGATCGCGTACAGCTCCGGGTACTGGTGCTCGTTGACCTCGACGGCGTCCACGGCCGTCTTCCAGAACTGGTACCTGACGTAGAAGACCAGCATGACCGGAAGTGTGAGCACGCTGGTCACCAGCCCGGACAGCCAGCCCGGCAGCTCCTGGTGCGCCAGCAGGAGCGCGATCGCCGTGAGCAGCCACACGGCGGTGGCCACCGCCCCCGCGGCCACCATGGGCAACTCCGCGCGGTGGCGGAACCGGTTGACCTCGTGGAGTGCCTGCTGCGACTCGACCGCCATCTGACTCACTCTCTCCTCATGGCCCTCGATATGAGGGAACGTTTCTTCGATAGGGATACGGGTACGGCACACGGAGCGCCGAGACAAGATCGTCGTCCCCTGTATCCGGTCACCGCCGCGCTTCCCCGCGCGTGCGTTGGGCCGACCACGAGAAGACCGCCCTCCGGAATCTCCGGGGGCGGTCTCCTACGCGGTCGGGCTTCCCATGGGTTACGGGATCATCTGCGGGCGGTCGGCATCCATCCGCCCGCAGGGCAGCTCGAAGGGGGGTTAGTTCACGCCACCCATGAGCGGCTGCACCCTGCGCCGCCACATGAAGATGGCGACACCCGCCAGTACGGCGACCACGCCCTGACTGGCGAACCAGCCCTGTGTGTCCGTCGATGCCCCCAGCAGTTGCAGCAGAGCGATGACCGAGTTGCCCGCCGTCATGGCGAGGAACCAGACACCCATCATCTGGGACGCGTACTTCCGCGGTGCGAGCTTGGTCGTCAGCGACATGCCCACCGGAGAGAGGCACAGCTCACCCACGGTCTGCATGAAGTAGACGCTGACCAGCCACATCGGCGAGACCTTCACATCGCCCGTGGCCACGCCCTGCGCCACCATCATCACGAAGAAGGAGCCGCCGACCATCAGCAGGGCGAACGCGAACTTCGACAGGGTGCTCGGCTCCTTGCTCCGCTTGTACAGCGCGACCCAGAGCATGGCGAACAGCGGTGCGAGCGACATCACGAACAGCGGGTTCAGCGACTGGAACCAGGTGGTCGGGAACTCGAAGCCCAACAGGGTCGCCTCGGTGCTCTCCTTCGCGAACAGCGCGAGCACCGAACCGGTCTGGTCATAGATCGCCCAGAACGCGGCGGCGGCGACGAAGAACCAGATGTAACCGGACATCCGGGAGCGCTCGACCTGGGTCAGCTCCTTGTCGCGACGGATCTTGAACAGGTACCACGCGGGCAGCAGCAGACCGAGGATCGTCAGCGGCCACAGCACCCAGTCCACGGTGAAGGCCCCGGTCAGCCCCACGATCGCATAGGCGGCTGCGGCGATGCCGACCCAGATCAGGCCCTTGCGCAGCAGACCGGAACGCTCCTCGGCGGACGCCGGCGAAGGGATCTGGTGGGACTCCGGGCTCAGGTGCCTGAAGCCGAGGAAGAAGAAGACCAGGCCCAGTGCCATGCCGACGCCGGACATCGCGAACGCCAGGTGCCAGTCCACGTTCTGACCGACCGAGCCGATCGTCAGCGGCGCGGCGACGGCACCCAGGTTGATGCCCATGTAGAAGATCGTGAAGCCGCCGTCACGACGGGGGTCGTTCCGGTCCGGGTAGAGGTGGCCCACCATCGTCGAGATGTTGGACTTCAGCAGCCCCGAACCGGCCGCGATGAACGCCAGTCCGACGAAGAACATCGCGTCCACCGGCACGGCCAGCATGAAGTGGCCGCTCATGATGATCACGCCGGCGATCGCGGTCGCCTTGCGCGCTCCCCACAGGCGGTCACCGAGCCAGCCCCCGGGGAGGGCGAGCAGATAGACCATCGCGTTGTAGACGGAGTAGATCGCGACCGCCGTCGCCGTCTTCATGCCGAGTCCGCCATCGACCACTTCCGTGGACAGGTAGAGGACGAGCAGCGCCCGCATTCCGTAGAAGCTGTACCGCTCCCACATCTCGGTCATGAAGAGGAAGGCCAGTCCGCGGGGGTGGCCGAGGAAGGTCTTCTCGGTGCCGGTGGAACCGGCGGAACCAGTGGGGGCCTTCGTCAGGCTTGACGCCATGGTCGATCCTTGCGTGCTCGGGACGCACCGCTTCGTGAGCGGTCGAGCGCCCGGTGGGGGTGGCCGGCACCGGTGACGAGACTGCCCCGCCCCACGCCGAGGGGCTGCTCCGGCTGGGATGGCCGCAGGCGCAGGGACAGTACGCACCGGGATCCACGCCCCGAATGCGTCGTCGCGCTCGGGGCCCGGCCCACAGGTCATTCACTGTCTTCGAACCCGGTATTTCCGGCTTCGAGCACAGAAAGAGACCCTTGGATTCACTGCCGCGCTCACTGCTAGCTGCTTGCGCGCAGGCCAAAGGTCTCCGTGTAGTGCTACAGGCGTAATCGACACCATACGACACGACACAACACAAAACGAAAGCGCTGGAGAGGCGGATCGCAGGCGATCTTGCAACCGCACGCGCTCATTCCAAGGTCTTCAGCAAGATCTACGCATAGACCCGCAGGGGTTCCGCATCGCACCCCGGTTCGAACGCGTTGCGGACTACCATCACTCCATGACGCGTGTACTGCTCGCCGAAGACGACGCATCCATCTCGGAGCCCCTGGCTCGCGCGCTGCGCAGGGAGGGATACGAGGTCGAGGTGCGCGAGGACGGACCGGCAGCGCTGGACGCCGGACTCGCGGGCGGTGTCGACCTGGTCGTCCTCGATCTCGGGCTGCCCGGCATGGACGGTCTGGAGGTCGCCAGACGGCTGCGGGCCGAGAAGCACACGGTTCCCATTCTGGTGCTGACCGCCCGCGCGGACGAGGTGGACACCGTGGTGGGCCTCGACGCCGGCGCGGACGACTACGTCACCAAGCCCTTCCGGCTGGCCGAACTGCTCGCCCGCGTCCGGGCGCTGCTGCGCCGCGGTGCGACCGAGCCCGCTCCTCCGCCGGCCACGCACGGCGTGCGCATCGACGTCGAATCGCATCGGGCCTGGATGGGCGACGAGGAACTCCAGCTCACGGCAAAGGAGTTCGATCTGCTGCGCGTCCTGGTCCGTGACGCCGGCCGGGTGGTCACCCGCGACCAGTTGATGCGCGAGGTCTGGGACACCACCTGGTGGTCGTCGACCAAGACGCTCGACATGCATATCTCCTGGTTGCGCAAGAAGCTCGGCGACGACGCGGCGAACCCCCGCTACATCGCCACGGTCCGGGGCGTGGGCTTCCGCTTCGAGAAGAGCTGAGCCGCACCCGCGTGATCCGATCTGGCGGGTCGGGCGGTCGGGATCTGGCGCCTGATGGGCAGAGCCACCTCGCACGGGGCGGGGGCACAGCCCGAGGAGCACCACATGGCACCGACCGCACCGGACTTCGGTCCGGACATCGACCCCTACGCGCTGTACGAGCCCCAGCGCGACTGTGACCCCACGGCCAAGCCGGGAGTCGTGGAGTTCCGCGATCTGGTGCTGGCCGCGTACCCCGGCACGACCAGTCTGGGGATCACCCGGGCCTGCGGCAGCGGCGGCCAGAGCGAACACAAGGAGGGCCGGGCCTGGGACTGGGGCGTCAACCTGGCCGGCCAGGAGCATCTGGCGGACGACCTCATCGGCTGGCTGCTGGCCACCGACCGGCACGGGAACGCCCATGCGCTCGCCCGCCGCTTCGGCATCATGTACATGATCTGGAATCGCCGGATCTGGATGGCGAACAGGTCGAGCGCCGGATGGCAGCCCTACCGCGGCAGCAGCCCGCACACCGACCACATCCACTTCAGCTTCGGCTGGGCCGGCGCCCGCAAGCAGACCACCTGGTGGACCGGGGGCCAGGGGCCCGGGTGGGTGCCGCGCGTCAGTGTGGGCGTCCCCTCGGTGGTCGACACCGGCACCGGAATGGTGATCTTCGGCGTCGGTCCCGATGGCGGCGTCGTCCACCGCTGGCAGAACGCCCCGGGAGGCGCCTGGTCGGCGTGGACCGGGCTCGGCCGACCCGCACCCGGGGCCGTGGGCCGCCCCCATGCGCTGGTCGGCCGCTACGGCAAGCTCGCCGTCTTCCTACGGGGGGAGGACGGCGGGCTGTGGCACACCTGGCAGTCGGAGACCGGCGCATGGGCCCCGGACTGGGTCTCCCTGGGCGGCCGTCTGGCGGGTGATCCTTCGGTGGTGTTGAGTCCGAATGGTTCGTTGTCGGTGTTTGCTCGTGATCCTGGGGGTCGGGTGACGCATACGTGGCAGCGTGGGGCTGAGCACGGTCATGCGTGGAATGTGGGTTGGGTGGATATGGAGGGGGCTGTGGTGGGGCGGCCGGTGGTGTTGGTGGGCCGGGATGGCGGGATGGTGTTGTTTGGTCGGGGGGTGGATGGTGGTCTGCATCATCGTTGGCAGTCGGGTACGGGTGGTCCCTGGTCCGCGTGGACCCCTCTGCACGGCCGTCTGGCGGGTGATCCTTCGGTGGTGTTGAGTCCGAATGGTTCGTTGTCGGTGTTTGCTCGTGATCCTGGGGGTCGGGTGACGCATACGTGGCAGCGTGGGGCTGAGCACGGTCATGCGTGGAATGTGGGTTGGGTGGATATGGAGGGGGCTGTGGTGGGGCGGCCGGTGGTGTTGGTGGGCCGGGACGGTGGGATGGTGTTGTTTGGTCGGGGGGTGGATGGTGGTCTGCATCATCGTTGGCAGTCGGGTACGGGTGGTCCCTGGTCCGCGTGGACCCCTCTGCACGGTCGACTCACCGCCGACCCCTCCGTCGTACTGGGACCGTTGGGCGGACTTTCGGCCTTCGGCCGGGACCCTGAAGGCCGCGTGACCCACACCTGGCAACGCGGCCCGGAACACGGCTTCGCGTGGAACGATCGCTGGGTCGACATGGAGGGCGCCCTTGCCCCCGACGCTGTCCTTCCCGCCTCAGCCGAGGCCACCAGTCCGGTCTGAGCCGCCCCGCCGCCCCGCTGATCTGACCGACCCGGTCTGAGCCGCCCCCGGCCGGACCGACCTCGACCGAACAGACACCCCGTCCGGATCCAGCCGGGCGGGGTGTCCGGCCGGCCCTCCAGCCTCTGCCGGTGCCTTCCGCCCGTCGCCCGCCCCCCTCCGGCCTCCGCGTCCGCCATCGGGGGCGTACTGCGCCGAACGGGCGAGGGGTGATCGTTTCCGCACGTCCGACAGGTGGGCCAGGACGAGCACACGGGGTAGTCCCCCGGCGTCCCCGCCCATCCGGGACCCCCGAAGGACAAGGAGCCCCCGTGCGACCCCGTACCTCAGCCGCCGTAGCCCTCGCCGCGCTCGCCCTCGTGGTGCCGCTCGCCTCACCGGCCGGCGCGGCGGTCGGCAACTTCCACTACCGGTACACCGGTCTGAACGGACAGCCACAACAGGGCGTGCTCGTCGATCCGCCCAGCCAGCGGTGCGTCGTCATCCCCGAAGCGGCCAACCCGGGCTCCTCGTCGCCCGCGTTCGGCCCGCGCAACGACACCGGCTCGGTCGCCATCGTCTACACCGAGCCCGACTGCACTGGGGAGTCCTTCCGACTGCGCCCCCACGGTGAGCAGACCACCGACCGGCTCCAACTCCGCTCGGTGATCTTCAGCTGAGCGAACGGGAGCCCGCCCGCCCCGGCGCGCGCCACCCCCAAGGCGCGCGCCGGGGCTTCGCTCACCAGGGCGTACCCAAGAAGTGCCCTCAGGAGGGCAAAGATCCGGGAGGGCCGCGCGCCGGCGCATAGGCTCAAGGAGCCGTCACCCCACCCCGGAGGGCCCCTTGCGCCGACGACTCATCAACTCCACGCTCGCCGTCGTCCTGGTGGTGATCGGCGTCTTCGGCGTCTCGCTCGTCCTCGTCGAGACCCGCACGATCACCAGCAGCGCAGAGCAGAGCGTCAAGGCCGAGGCCCTTCGGCTGGCGAACATCGTGGACAGTCGGATCATCGGCGGGGAGCCCCTCAACAGCGCCGTCCTCGCCAAACAGGTCGGCGGCGGACGGTACGTACGGATCGAGATCCCGGGGCGGCCCGACATCGAGGTCGGCGACCGGCCCCGCGGCAGTGTGATCCGCAGCGAGACGCAGGGGCAGCGGGAAGAGACCGTCATCGTGGAGGAGTCCCGCTCCTCCATCACCCGCGAGGTGGGACGCACCCTGCTCATCATCGGCACGGTGGCGCTCGTCGCCGTGATCGCGGCGATCCTGCTGGCCGTGCGGCAGGCCAACCGGCTCAGCTCCCCGCTGACCGACCTCGCCGAGACCGCGGAACGCCTGGGCTCCGGCGACCCTCGCCCCCGCCACCGGCGCTACGGGGTGCCCGAGCTGGACCGGGTCGCCGACGTCCTCGACGCCAGCGCCGAGCGGATCGCCCGGATGCTCACCGCCGAACGCCGACTCGCCGCCGACGCCTCGCACCAACTCCGTACGCCGCTGACCGCCCTGTCCATGCGCTTGGAGGAGATCTCGGCCACCGACGACCCCGAGACGGTGAAGGAGGAGGCCAACATCGCGCTCACCCAGGTGGAGCGGCTCACCGACGTGGTCGAACGGCTGCTGACCAACGCCCGTGACCCCCGTACCGGCTCCGCCATCGTCTTCGACCTCGACGAGGTGGTGAAGCAGCAGATCGCCGAGTGGCGCTCGGCCTATCGCAGCGCAGGGCGCGCCCTGGTCTGCTCCGGGAAGCAGGGGATGCGCGCGGTCGGCACCCCCGGCGCGGTGGCCCAGGTGCTGGCCGCGCTCATCGAGAACTCACTGATGCACGGTGGGGGGACGGTCGCGCTCCGTACGCGGGTCACCGGCAACCAGGCGGTGATCGAGGTGACCGACGAGGGCCCCGGAGTCCCGGGCGAACTGGGGGCGCGAATCTTCGAGCGGGCCATCAGCGGCCGTAACTCCACGGGCATCGGACTGGCGGTCGCCCGCGACCTCGCGGAGGCGGACGGCGGACGGCTGGAGCTGTTGCAGCAGCACCCGCCCGTGTTCGCGCTCTTCCTCAGCAGGGTGGCCCGCAAGCGCAAGGACAGCTATCTGACCGTACGGTGACGAACGCCCGCGGTCGCCGGCCGCGCGGACCCACAACGAACGCTTGCGGTCGCTAGCTGCGCGGGCCCACGGCGTCCGGCTCGGCTGAGCGCGCGCCCTGGTCCAGCCGCTCCAGCTCCAGTTCCTCCTCCAGGGAGGGCTCTAGCGCACGATCGATGGCGGCGTCCAGACACGCCTCGCCCTGGGGCTTCAGGGCGCCGTACGCGGGATCTGCGGATGCGGGCGCCGGCTGTTCCGGCGCTCGCTCGGGCAGATCACGGAACACCCAGGTCCGGTACGACCAGAACCGGAACAGCGTCGCGATCCCGATGCCGAGGAACTTGAACAGATTGCTCTGCAACGAGCTGTCCCAGCCGAAACCGTACGTCGCCACGTACAGGATGCCGTTCTCGATGACCAACCCGACCAGGCTGAACACCAGGAAGAGCGACAGCTCGCGCGTACGTCCGCTCTTGTCGCGGTCACGGTAGGTGAAGTACCGGTAGCCGAGGTAGTTGGTGATGATGGCGACCGCGTTGGCGATCAGCGATGCGCGCACCACCGGGATCTCGGTGGTCGCGCGCACCAGATTGAAGACCGCCAGGTTGACGACGACACCCGCGCCACCCACCGCTCCGAACTTGGCGACTTCGCGCAGGAGCTGTTGGAGCTGCCCGCGCAGCGCACCGCCTCGTTCACTCATAGTGAGAGTCCAGCCCCATCAGATCGGTGTCGTCAACCCAGTCATGCTAACCACCCTTGCGTGCTCCCGCCCGGGGACGCCCGTGATGGTGTGGCGAGGCGGTGACACGCCCGTTCGGCGTTCGGGTGCGACAGATACCCTATAAGGGTGACGTTCCCGGTAGTCGGCATGGTCGGTGGCGGTCAGCTCGCCCGTATGACCCACGAGGCGGGCATCCCCCTCGGCATCCGTTTCAAGCTCTTGAGTGACACCCCGCAGGACTCTGCGGCCCAGGTGGTCAGCGATGTCGTCATCGGCGACTATCGCGATCTGGGCACGCTGCGTGAGTTCGCGCGGGGCTGCGACGTGATCACCTTCGATCACGAGCATGTCCCGATCGAGCATCTGCGTGCCCTGGAGGCAGAGGGCATCCCCGTACGGCCCGGACCTGCTGCGCTGGTCCACGCCCAGGACAAGGGCGTGATGCGCGCCCGGCTGATGGAACTGGGCGTGCCCTGCCCGCGCCATCGGATCGTGACCGATCCCGCCGATGTGACGGCCTTCGCCGATGAGGTCGGCGGCTTCCCCGTGATCCTGAAGACCGTGCGTGGCGGGTACGACGGCAAGGGCGTCTGGTTCGTGCGCACCGCGGCCGACGCGGCCGACCCCTTCCGCGCGGGCGTGCCCGTGCTCGCGGAGGAGAAGGTCGACTTCACCCGGGAACTGGCGGCCAATGTCGTCCGCTCCCCGCACGGCCAGGCCGTCGCCTACCCGGTGGTGGAGTCCCAGCAGGTCGACGGCGTCTGCGACACCGTCATCGCCCCCGCGCCCGACCTCGACGAGGAACGTGCGGGGCAGGCCCAGCAACTCGCCCTGAAGATCGCCGCGGAGCTGGGAGTGGTCGGCCACCTCGCCGTCGAGCTGTTCGAGACACCCGACGGCCGCATCCTCGTCAACGAGTTGGCGATGCGCCCCCATAACTCGGGCCACTGGACCCAGGACGGCGCGGTGACCTCGCAGTTCGCCAACCATGTGCGGGCCGTGCTCGACCTCCCCCTCGGAGATCCGCGCCCCCGCGCCCCCTGGACGGTGATGTGCAACGTTCTCGGCGGCGACTACCCCGACATGTACGCGGCGTATCTGCACTGCATGGCCCGCGACCCCCAGCTCAAGATCCACATGTATGGCAAGGACGTGAAGCCCGGCCGCAAGGTCGGCCACGTCAACACCTACGGCAACGACCTCGCGGATGTCCGCGACCGCGCCCGCCACGCAGCCGACTACCTCAGAGGAACGATCACCGAATGAGCACTCCCGCACCCGGCCCGCTCGTGGGCATCGTGATGGGCTCCGACTCCGACTGGCCCGTCATGGAGGCAGCGGCCCAGGCCCTGACCGAGTTCGAGATCCCCTTCGAGGTCGACGTGGTCTCCGCACACCGGATGCCGCGCGAGATGGTCGCGTACGGAGAGCGGGCCGACGCCCGCGGCCTGAAGGTGATCATCGCGGGTGCCGGGGGAGCGGCCCATCTGCCGGGCATGCTCGCCTCCGTCACCCCGCTGCCCGTCATCGGCGTGCCCGTACCGCTGAAGTACCTCGACGGCATGGACTCGCTGCTGTCGATCGTGCAGATGCCCGCGGGCGTGCCCGTCGCCACCGTCTCCGTCGCCGGTGCCCGCAACGCGGGACTGCTGGCCGCCCGCATCCTCGCCACCCATGACACCGAGCTGCTAAACCGGATGCGCGAGTTCCAGGACGAGCTGAACGAACAGGCCACCGACAAGGGCAAGCGCCTGCGCGCCAAAGTCGAAGGCACTGCTTCCTTCGGCTTCGGGAAGTAAAGACGACATGCCCAACGCTACGGACGACCCGCACGGCAACACCGACGACCGGGAGGCAGCCGCCGACATCAAGGAATCCGCCGACATCAAGGAATCCGCGGACATCAGGGAGCCCGAGGACGGGGAGGGGATCGTCCTCGCCGACGCCCCCGACCCCACGCATCTGGCCCGTGCCCTGGAACTGCTCGGGGACCACCCCGTCGTCGACGGGCACAACGACCTGCCGTGGGCCCTGCGCGAGAAGGTCCGCTACGACCTCGACCGGCTCGACATCTCCGCCGACCTCACCGGCAGCCTCCACACCGACCTGCCCCGGCTGCGCGCCGGCAAGGTCGGCGCCCAGTTCTGGTCCGTCTACGTCCGCTCCGGAATGTCCGGCGACGACGCGGTGAGCGCCACGCTGGAGCAGATCGACTGCGTACGCCAACTGCTGGCCCGCTACCCCGCCGAACTGGCTCCCGCGCTGACCGCGGCGGACATGGAAGCCGCCCGGGCCGAGGGCAGGATCGCCTCGCTGATGGGAGCGGAGGGCGGCCACTCGATCAACAGCTCGCTCGCCACCCTGCGCGCACTGTTCACCCTGGGCGTGCGGTATCTGACGCTCACCCACAACGACAACGTCCCCTGGGCCGACTCCGCGACCGACGCCCCGGGCGTCGACGGCCTCTCGCCCTTCGGCCATGAGGTCGTCCGGGAGATGAACCGCCTGGGCATGTTGGTGGACCTCTCCCATGTGGCGCCCTCCACCATGCGCGACGCCCTCGCGACGTCCACGGCCCCGGTCGTCTTCTCGCACTCGTCGGCACGGGCGATCTGTGACCACGTCCGCAATGTGCCCGACGACGTGCTGGCGCTGCTCCCGTCCAACGGCGGGCTGGCGATGGCCACCTTCGTACCGAAGTTCATCCTGCCCGAGGCGGTCGACTGGACCCTGGCCGCCGACGAGAACCTCCGCAGGAACGGCTTCCACCCGCTGGACCTGTCCGCGGAGGCGATGAAGCTCCATGCCGCCTTCGAGGACGCCAACCCCCGTCCGATCGCCACCGCCCACACGGTCGCGGACCACCTCGACCACATGCGCGAGGTCGCGGGCATCGATCACGTGGGGATCGGCGGCGACTTCGACGGCACGGCGTTCACCCCGGCCGGGCTCGACGACGTCGCCGGCTATCCGAACCTGATCGCGGAGTTGCTGCGCCGGGGCTGGTCCGAAGTCGATCTGGCCAAGCTGACCTGGGGCAATGCGGTACGGGTCCTCGGGGACGCGGAGTCGGTCGCCCGCGACGAGCAGTCCCGCAGGGGGCCGTCGCTGGCCACCATCGGCCAACTGGACGGCTGAACGACAGTGGGGGCGGGCCAGCCGCCCGCCCCCACCGCGCCGATCGTGCGGAGCCGTGGTCGCCCCCGGACCGCCACGACTACTCGGGCACGGCGTCCGCGGGCTCTGCGGCCCCGGCGCCCGGCTGATCCGAGTCGGCGACCAGCTCCGCGATCTGGATCATGTACGCGTACGTCGAAATCCGGTTCCGGATCCTGATGAAGTAGGAGCGGTCGGAGACCCGGAACACCTCTCTCCGTCGAACCTTCACCCGGTCGGTGAAGGTGTTAGCCACGCTCAGCAGGGCGTCCAGCGCCTCGTCCTCGGTGCCCTCGACCTCCCGGGCGATCTTGGTGTCGCAATTCATGGTCGAGACACCCTGCAACGGGGTGGCCAGGACGATCCATCTGCTCATGGTGGTTGCGGTTCCCCTCGTACGGTCCCTTGCGAACGACCCCAGTCTGCGCCTTCACCGCCGATCGCGCAGCCGGCAAATCGCTTTCCAGGAAGGTCACTTGGCGGGCCCCGCCGCGCGGCCGAGGGGTAGCGCGGGCTCAGTCGACGCAGAGGCAGAACGGATGCCCCGCGGGGTCCGCGTAGACCCGCCACTTGCGGTTCTCGGTGCCGTCCAGCAGGGTCGCGCCCCACGCCAGCACCTCCCGCTCCGCCGCCGCCAGATCGGCCACCGTCAGATCGATGTGGATCTGCTGGGCACCGGCCGGCGACGGCCACGGCGGTGGGACATGGCCCGGAGCGAGTTGAAAGCTGAGCGGTACTGCCGAGGAGCCGGTCAGATCCACCCAGTCGTCGCCGTCCACGGTGATCTCACCTCCCAGCAGTCGTTGGTAGAAGCCCGCGAGTGCGACCGGGTCCGGACAGTCGAGGGCGACGGTGCGGAGCGTGGCGATGGCCATGGGTTTCTTTCCTCTCGTTCGGTGAACGACGGCCCGTTCGGCGAGCGACGGCCTCACGGTCGTCAACGCGGCGATTCAGCCGGTCCCCGTCCTGCCGTGGGCGCCGGGCTGATCCGGCACCTCGGCCGTCGGGGAACCGGGTGTCCCGAAGGTGATGCCTGCCCCGGTTCCCCGGTGTCGAACGGGAGGATCAAGCCGTCGGACGCCCCATCGCGCGGTACGTCCAGCCCGCCTCGCGCCACTTCGCCGGGTCGAGTGCGTTGCGCCCGTCCAGCAGGATGCGTGACGTCGTCACCCCGCCCAACTCCGCCGGGTCCAGCTCGCGGAACTCGCGCCACTCCGTCAGGTGCAGCACCGCGTCCGCGCCGCGCACCGCCTCCAGCGCCGATTCCGCGTACCCGAGCGTCGGGAAGAGCCGCCGGGCGTTCTCCATGCCCTTCGGGTCGTAGACGGTGATCTGGCCGCCCTGGAGATGGATCTGACCGGCCACGTTGAGCGCGGGGGAGTCGCGCACGTCGTCCGAGTCGGGTTTGAAGGTCGCGCCCAGGACGGCGATCCGCTTCCCGAGGAAGGACCCGCCGCCCACTGCCTCCCGGGCCAGCTCCACCATGTGCCCGCGGCGGCGCATGTTGATGGAGTCGACCTCCCTCAGGAAGGTGAGCGCCTGGTCCACGCCCAACTCGCCCGCACGTGCCATGAAGGCCCGGATGTCCTTGGGGAGACAGCCGCCCCCGAAGCCGATCCCGGCCCGCAGGAACTTGGAACCGATCCGCTCGTCGTGGCCGATGGCCTCCGCCAGCTTCACCACATCGCCGTCTGCGGCCTCGCAGACCTCGGCCATCGCGTTGATGAAGGAGATCTTGGTGGCGAGGAAGGAGTTCGCCGAGGTCTTCACCAGTTCGGCGGTGGGGAAGTCGGTCACCACGAACGGCGACCCCTCGGAGATCGGCGTGGCGTACACCTCACGAAGCAGCATCTCCGCCGTCCCGCTCGCGACTCCGGCGACGATCCGATCGGGGCGCAGGGTGTCCTGCACGGCGAAGCCCTCCCGCAGGAACTCCGGATTCCAAGCCAGCTCGACGCCTTCGGGAGCCCGCTCGGCCAGCAGCGTCGCCAGCCGTGCCGCACTACCGACCGGCACGGTCGACTTGCCGACCACCAGGGCGCCGCGCTTCAGCCGGGGGGCGAGCGAGGCGAAGGCGGCGTCCACGTAACTCATGTCGCAGGCGTACTCGCCGTGCTTCTGCGGGGTGTTCACACAGACGAAGTGGACGTCGCCGAACTCGCCGACCTCCTCCCAGGAGGTCGTGAAGCGCAGCCGCCCGCTGGATCCCTCGATCCCGGCGACATGCTTGGCCAGCAGTTCTTCCAGACCCGGCTCGTACATTGGCACTCTGCCGGCCGACAGCATCTCGATCTTCTCGGGTACGACGTCGAGCCCCAGCACCTCGAAACCCAACTCCGCCATGGCAGCGGCATGGGTCGCCCCGAGGTAGCCGGTGCCGATCACGGTGATCTTGAGGGCCATGGGTGCTCCAAACAGCTCTGAGGGACGCGACCCGAGCATAGTCGGGCACCTCCGAGGGCAGCTTTGCCCCTGTCGCGTAGCTCACGTACGCCTGGAGGAGGGGCGCCACTAAAATAGGTTACTTAACGGTAGTTAGCTTCTTTGGGGAGTGACAGAACGTGGCCGGATCGCACGGGAGCTCAGACTTCGACCTTTACCGCCCGTCCGAGGAGCACGACATGCTCCGGGACGCCATCCGCGCCTTGGCCGAGGCCAAGATCGCCCCGCACGCCGCTGCCGTCGACGAGGAATCCCGCTTCCCCCAGGAAGCGCTGGACGCCCTCACCGCCAACGACCTGCACGCCGTCCACGTGCCCGAGGAGTACGGGGGCGCCGGCGCCGATGCGCTCGCCACCGTCATCGTCATCGAAGAGGTCGCCCGCGTCTGCGCCTCCTCCTCGCTGATCCCGGCCGTCAACAAGCTCGGCTCGCTCCCCCTGATCCTCTCCGGTTCGCAAGAACTCAAGAAGCGGTACCTCGGCCCGCTCGCCAAGGGGGACGCGATGTTCTCCTACTGCCTCTCCGAACCCGACGCGGGCTCGGACGCGGCGGGCATGAAGACCCGGGCCGTACGCGACGGGGACTCCTACGTCCTCAACGGCGTGAAGCGCTGGATCACCAACGCGGGCGTCTCCGAGTACTACACGGTCATGGCGGTCACCGACCCCGACAAGCGCTCCAAGGGCATCTCCGCCTTCGTCGTCGAGAAGTCGGACGCCGGAGTCTCCTTCGGCGCTCCGGAGAAGAAGCTCGGCATCAAGGGCTCCCCGACCCGCGAGGTCTACCTCGACAACGTCCGCATCCCCGCCGACCGCATGATCGGCGCGGAGGGCACGGGCTTCGCCACCGCGATGCAGACCCTCGACCACACCCGCATCACCATCGCCGCCCAGGCCCTGGGCATCGCCCAGGGCGCGCTCGACTACGCCAAGGGGTACGTGCAGGAGCGCAAGCAGTTCGGCAAGCCGATCGGCGACTTCCAGGGCGTCCAGTTCATGCTGGCCGACATGGCCATGAAGCTGGAGGCGGCCCGCCAACTGACCTATGCGGCGGCGGCCAAGTCCGAGCGGGTGGACGCCGACCTCACGTTCTTCGGCGCCGCGGCGAAGTGCTACGCATCGGACGCGGCCATGGACATCACCACGGACGCGGTCCAACTCCTCGGCGGCTACGGCTACACCCGCGACTACCCGGTGGAACGCATGATGCGGGACGCCAAGATCACCCAGATCTACGAGGGCACGAACCAGGTCCAGCGGATCGTGATGGCGCGGAACCTTCCGTAGGGAGGGTTCGTCCGTACGAGGGCTCAGCCCCGGCCCGATGGCCGGGGCTGACCCTTTTGTGCGCGATGCCCGGCCGGGCTCCCACGCCCTCCCGTGGGCACGGAGAGTGACTTCTCGGACGTCCGAGGCCGAAGGATCACAAGGGATGCACTTCCTCTGAGGAATCTTCATCGCTCATGCGTATGACCTCATGATTCGCACTTCGGTCCACGGTCCTCCTCCTACTCACACTCGAACGGCCGCAGCTCCAGCACAGCACGCACACGGCAATCCGTGTTCATCTGATGACACACAGGCACCATTTCGTTGGCGAAGGGTGGTAATTGGCCATGAACGGCAATGGCATCTCCCACGAACCGATGGCAACCCAGGGCGGGGCAGGCGCGCGGGAGCACCCGTACGAGCCGCGGGCGGGGGACATCGTGCGGGATGCCTGTTGCCAGCGGGTGGGGCGGGTGGCGGGGCACGTGGGGCCGGACTTTCGGGTTCGGCCGCTCAACGGCGGGCGGGAGTGGGCGGCGCGGGGCGAAGACCTCGCTCCGGCCAGGGCCTCGGACGCGATGAGTGCGGACGTCGCACAGGCCAATGCCATGAGTCGATGGGGAGCTTTGACATGACGGATCGAACGGGCCGCGAGGAGCGGCGCATGTGTGGGGCGCGGGCGGTGATGCCCCTCGGACTGGTGTCGCTCGTCCTCGACGCCATGCCCGGGGCGCGTGACCCGCTGGAGATGGAGACGCTCCTCCGCTGTCCCTTGGAGGAGCACACGACCGGCTGGCACTACGACGTCGTGTGGCAACTCGACGACCCCGACAGCGGTGACATGTGGGCGCTGTGGGCCGACGGCGACGCACCCGACTTAGTGGTCATCCAACCGGACTGCTCCGCCCGTTGCCGTACGTCCGTTCCGAACACGACCCGGGAAGCCGGCCGTTCGGGGGGCGAGAGCGAGGTGTGCGCCCTCTTCGCGCTCCATCCCGGCGGCCACAGCTTCGAGTTCACCGATCCGCAGTACGCGGACCTCAGACTGGCCGCCGCCTGCAACGAACTGCGGGCCGTGATCGCCCGACAGTCCCGATCGTCGGACGACGACCATGAGGCAGGGCCGACTTGCCGCCCGCCCGTGGAGCGTTCGGCGCGACCGGACGGCACCCGGGAGTGAGGGGCGGCACCGCGTCCACGCCCACCGCCGCACGACCGAGCGGCCGTTGAGGATCGAAAGGGACAACCACGTGCCGGACGACCGCCGCGTGGTCCGGCACGGACAAAGGCCCGCCCCTGACGGGCGGGCCTGCGAGGTGGATCGAAGGGTCAGTTGCCTGACACCGTCACCTTCTCGTCCTGCTGGATCTGCTTCACCAACTGGCTCACCTTGGCCTTGTCCCAGACGAGATTGCCGCCGCGGCTGCCGGAGATCGGCATGTTCATCGACTTCCCGTCGCCGCCGGTGACGCTCTTCATCGCGAGGAACATCTGGCTCAGGTCCCAGAGCGACATCTCCTTGTCCACGATGACCGTGTCCAGGCCCGCCCCCATCACCGGATAGAGCTTGAACGGGTTGAGGACCGTCCCCGGCGTCGCGGTCTGACTGGCGAGCGCCGCCAGGAACTTCTGCTGGTTCTTCGTACGGGCCAGATCGCCCTCGCCGAACGCGTAGCGGGTCCGTACGAACGCGAGCGCCTGTTCGCCGTCGAGGGTCTGCTTGCCCGCCTGGAAGTCCGCGCCCGACTTCTTGTCCTTGAACGCCTTCGGGATGTCCAACTCCACCCCGCCGATCGCGTCCACGATCGAAGCGAAGCCCGCGAACCCGATCTCCGCGTAGTGGTCGATCCGCAGACCGGTGTTGTGCTCGATCGTGCGCACCAGGAGTTCCGGGCCGTCCTCGGCGTACGCGGCGTTCAGCTTCACCCGCCGGCCGGTGTTCTCGAACAGCTTGCCCGACTCGGAGCCCTTGAACGAGGGGATCTCCACGTCCGAGTCACGGGGCAGGGAGATCATGGTGTTTCCGCTGGAGCACTCAGCGAGGATCATCATCGAGTCGGTGCGCTTGCCCTCGGCGGAGCCGGTGCGCAGTCGCTTCTTGTCCTCGGCCGACATTCCTTCGCGGCTGTCGGAGCCGACGATCAGATAGGTCGTGCAGTCGTTCTCCCTCGGTCTCTCGATGACCTTGGCGAGATCGACCTCGCGCTTCATCTTGGAGTCGGCCCAGAAGTAGGTGCCGATCGAGACGACGAGGAGTGAGCCGACCAGGACCAGTGACCCGATCTTTATCCTGCGCCTCCAGTCGGGCGCCGGACGCGGCGGGCCGGCGGGCGGCGGCGGAGCTCCATGGCCGCCGTAGCCGCCCTGGTTGTCGTAACCCCCCTGGTCGCCCTGTCCTCCGTAGCCGGGCTGCCCGCCCTGCTGGCCTTGACGATTCGCCCGCCCGGAGGGGGACCCGTAGACCTGGCCCGTGTTGTAGCCGCTGTCGTACGGAGCGTTATGACTGTCGTCATGTCCCTGCGACTGCTGCGGGACCGGTCGTCGCTGCACGTGGCGCATCGCGCGAGCGCCCTCGGGCTGTGCGCCCTGGCTGCCGCGTCCGTATCCTTCGGGCCAATCGTTCATGCGGGTAAGTGTGCCGGGGGTCGGGCCGGCACCAACAGGGTGGATGAGGAATCGGGCCGGGCCTGTTGCCAAGCTGATGCAATGCACCAGGAAGGTTTGCGGGCCTGGTCGCAGCACGTCGGCCGGGTGGCTCGTCTCGCTCTGCTCGCACTGCTCTCCAGCCTCACCCGCCCCAGCGGTCCACCGTACGTGGCGCCGGTCAGCCGTGCATGCGCACGTTCCGGCGGGCCACCGCCGCGAACCCGCTCCCGGCCCTGACTCGTGCGGCCCTGACTCGTGCGGTCGGGATTCGCCCGCGGAAGACCTGGTGAAACGTCCCGCTTAGGGTGGAGGCATGACGGACCAGGCCCAGCGCAACGACCCTGAGATACCGGGCAAGCCGACTTCGGCTTCCCGCACCACCCTCAGCCACATCATGACCGGCTCGGACACCAATCTCCTCGGGACCGTGCACGGCGGTGTGATCATGAAGCTCGTGGACGACGCCGCGGGCGCGGTCGCGGGGCGGCACTCGGGCGGACCCGCCGTGACGGCCTCCATGGACGAGATGGTCTTCCTGGAGCCCGTCAGGGTCGGCGATCTGGTGCATGTGAAGGCCCAGGTGAACTGGACCGGACGGTCCTCGATGGAGGTCGGGGTGCGGGTGCTGGCCGAGCGCTGGAACGAGTCGACCCCCGCCCAGCAGGTCGGCTCGGCCTATCTCGTCTTCGCCGCGGTCGACGCCGACGGCAAGCCCAGGCCCGTACCGCCCGTGGTGCCCGAGACCGAGCGGGACGACCGGCGCTACCAGGAGGCCCAGATCCGACGCACCCACCGTCTCGCCCGACGGCGAGCGATCATGGAACTCCGGGAGAAGCGGGCCGCCGACGGCATCGAGGACTGAGAGCGCACCCTGGGGCCGGGCCGGTCCCCAGGGGACTCAGGGGCAGACGACCTGATCACCGGTGACGGCCCCGAACTCACCCTGGTAGGCGTCCTGGGCCCGCACGGGCACGACGCCCTGGAAGTCCGTTCCCGCCGTCACCCTGAGCATCCGGCCCTGCCCCGGTACCGCCTGCATCCGGCATCCGGGCAGTGCCGTGGCCAGGGAGAGCGCCGAGCGGTCCCAGCGGGGATCGTAGGAGACGACCGTCTGTCGCACCTCGGGGTCGGTGGCGTTCAAAGGGGCGCGCGTGGTGTCGAAGCCCGTGGACCGCAGCGCGGCATCCACCTTCCGTCCCAGACCGTCGCCGCGCGTCCCGTTGTAGACCTGCACCTGGATCTGCTGGGGCGAGACGTCCACGAGCTTCGCTTTCGCCCCCTTCGAGCGACCGCGCGAGAGCGGCTTGTCCTCGCGGAGCATCTGGAAGAGGCGCCGGGCCTTGGTCTGGTCCCACCGCACCGCGGAGCCGACGCCCTCGATCGGACCGGTCGAGGCGATCGGCACCGACGCGAACTCCGACGAGGACGCGGAGAAACCGCGCATCGCCCGGCTGAGCGCCAGCATCTCGTCGGTGCCGAACCCCTTGTCGGCCCGTACGGAACCGAGCATCGCGGAGGTCACCTGGCGGAACTTCACCGGGTTGAAGAGCACTCCGCTGCCGGTCGCCTTCTTGATCAGGGCTGCCAGGAACCGCTGCTGGCGCTGCATCCGGCCCAGGTCGGACGCTCCGTCCACATGCCGTGAGCGCACGTACTGGAGGGCCTCGCCGCCGTCGAGCCGGTGGGAGCCGGCGGCCAGGTCGAGCCCGGTGTAGGTGTCCTTCATCGGCTGCGTGGTGCAGATGTCCACCCCGCCCATCGCATCGACCGTCTTCATAAAGCTGGTGAAGTCGACCTCCAGATAGTGATCGATCTTGACCGCGGTCATCTGCTCGACCGTCCGCACGGTCAGCGCCGGCCCGCCCTCCGCGTAGGCGGCATTGAGCTTCACCGGATGCGCACGATGGGGTCTACCGCTGTTGCGGTCCGTGTGTGCGGGGATCTCCACATAGCTGTCGCGCGGCAGGCTCACCACGCTCGCCCGCTCCCGGTCCCGTGAGATGTGGACCAGCATGATCGTGTCGGTGCAGTAGCAGGGGGCCCCACCCAGCCGGTACTTCTCCTTCTCCTCCGCGGTGATCCGGTCGCGGCCGTCGGTGCCCACGAGCAGCAGGTTCATGCCGTGCCCGGCCTCGGGCCGGTTCTTCATATCCCGGAAGGGGTCCACCCGGTTGATCCCGGTGTCCAGTCCGTTCATCAGCCCGTGCCCGACGCCGCCGGCCCCCAGCACCAACATCGAGAGCGTGGTCGCCACCCGTAGCCCCCAGCGCGGCCGGATCACCGGCCGTCTGGTCCGGGACCGGGGTCCTGGACGTGGTCGAGGACGCGGGGAAGGGGGCGGCATGGGCACGAGGGGGACACCTCCGCGGGTGGCGAGGACGGAACGTGACGGGGTGACCGGGTGATCGAGCCACGACCGGTCGGGTCGCCGAGCCCGGTATCAACGGAGGGAGCTGCGCGGACGAGGGGGACGGGAGTGGACCAGTAGGGGGAATCCAGCACACCGTAGGCCCATACGATCTGCGGTCTACAGCACCGGCTCGCCCGGCGCGCTTCCACATCCCCCATTCGCGGTAACGGGACGGACGATGAGCGCCGCGCCCCCGTCTCCGCGATGATGCCGGTCCGCAACGAGAAGCGGCAGCTGCGCAACTCGGTCCGCCACATCCTTGAGCAGGGGTACGACGGCGAAACGGAGGTGGTGATCGCGCTCGGACCTTCCACGGACCGCACCGACGGGATCGCTGCCGAACGCGTCCGTGAGGACCCCCGCGTCAGCACGGTCCCCAACCCCACCGGGCGTACGCCGGCCGTGCTCAACGCCGCCATCAAGGCGTCACATCACCCGATCGTGGTACGCGCCGACGGGCACGGGATGTTGTCGGCGAACTACATCGCCACCGCCGTGCGGCTCCTCGCCAGGAGCCGGAGACCGGAGCCCAGAACGTCGGCGGGATCATGCACGAAGAGGGGGTACGAAGAGTGGGTACGCCGAGGGCCCGGGTGCTCGGCACCCGGGCCCCACGCGTCTTCCCTAGAAGGTGTATCCCGGCTGCACCTTCATGCAGGCGCTCTCGTCGTCGCCGCGCAGCGCCTTGGCCTCGGCCGGGGTGGTGTTGTCCTTCGGGGCGTCCTTCTTCACGTACACATCACCCTCGCGCCAGTCCGCGCCCACGACCACGGTGATCCCGGTGACGTCCGTGGACTTCTTGGCCGATGTCACCGGCAGCCCCAGGGCCTTGGCGACCGCCTGAGCGTCGCCCTCCAACTCCGGGCCGCCGTACTGGACGACCGTCTGGGCCTGCGGATTCCTGGTCTGGTCGGTGTATGCGCGGGTGTAGCCCTTGCCGTGCAGCAGTTTGGAGATCTCCCCCGCCCGGCCCCGCTTGGGGGCTTGGCTGTCGGTGCCCGTGCCGTTCTGGATGCGGAGCGCCATCTCGCCCGGCGCGGCGGCGGGGTCCTGGGAGACGGGCGTCGGCGTCGGCTTCGGTGCGGTGACGCCCTTGCCGTCCAGCGGAATGTCCTCGCGGACCAGCCGGAACAACTGCTCCGCCTCGCCTGGTATGGGCTCCACCTTGCCCCGGAAGCCGGGAAGTTGCGAGTACCGGCTCGGCACCCGAGCCATGGTGATCCGGCCGGTCGGTGCGCTCTTGAGCTGATTGCCGATGTCGTAGAGCTTCTTCACCGAGTCGATGCTCTCGTCGACGGTGAGCGCCCCGATCGCCGCCTCGGCGAGCTTGCGCAGTTTGTTGGGGTCGGTGAGCTTGGTGTTGCGCCGCAACTCCCGAACCATGGAGTTCATGTACATGTGTTGGGCGCGCGTACGGGCCAGGTCGGTGCCGTCCTCGAAGCCGTAGCGCGTACGCAGCCACTGGAGGGCCTGCTCGCCCTTGACCGGGTGCGTGCCCTTGGTGAGGGTCAGGCCCGAGCCCTGCCCCCTGCTGTTGCGGGACCTGATGTTCTGGTCGACGCACACGGGTACTCCACCGATGGCGTCCGCCATGGAGACCACGCCGGCGAAGTCGATCATCATGAAGTGGTCGATGGTGATCCCGGTCAATTGGTGCCAGGTGGCCACGGTGCAGCCCGGGCCGCCACGGCCGAGCGATTCGTTCGCCGCCTTCAGCCCCGTGGCGGGATAGGCGTCGTCGGTGTCGGGGTCGACGCACCTGGGCATCTTCACCAGGGTGTCCCTGGGCATGCTGATCACCGAGATGTTCGAGCGGTCGGCCGAGAGGTGCACCAGCATCTGCACATCCGCGAGCGGCGGGCTGTTGAAGGTGTCCTTGGCGCCGCCGAGCTTCTGGTTCGCCTTGGTGTTCCGGGCGTCCGAGCCGATCAGCAGGATGTTCAGCGGGGTCTGGCCGGCGGCGTTCGCCTTGTGCTCCGGCATCTTGCCGCCGAGGGTCAGATCGTCCTTCTTCAGCTTGCCGTTGAGGTGCTCGTAATACAGGTATCCGGCCGCCGCCGTGCCGAGTATCAGCAGCGACAGCACGGCGGCCACCCAGCGCAGTGCCCTGCGTTTGCCGCTCTTTCCGCGGCGGGCGGAGGTGCCCGGCCGCCCGTGGAAGGCGTCGGAGGTGGAACCGTGTGCGTCGTGCTCGTCGTCGAGCCGCAAGCGGGCCCGACCTTCAGCGTCCCTCGGCGTACCGTCGTGCGCGTACAGACTGTCGTCCCAGCCCCGGTCGCGGGCGTGCGGGACGCTCTTCCGCGTCCCCTTTCCCCGCACGCGTTCTTGTCGCACTGGTCCCCCTGTCATGCATGGCGTATGACGAGGGAGTCCCCCGTCACTTGGCACACACCTGTTTGTCGGCTTCGACCTTCTGGACTCCGTCCGGCGTCTTCGCCGGACCGGAGACGGGCACTCCCGCGCCCTTGAAATCGGCGCCGAGGGTGAGCGTCATCGCTTCGAGCCCCTGGGCGTCCGTCGTGCCTTGCTTGAGCGCCGTGGCCGGCAGGCCCATCAGATCGGCGAGCGTACGGGCCTGGTCCGCCTGGTTCGGTGCGTACTCCAGAGTCGTCTTGGGGAGCTTCTGCGGGGCGTTGCCCTCGTTGCTGGACTTCAGGACCCGCTTCTGGTTCTGGAGCCAGTCGAGTGTGGTGCCGGCCGCTCCCTGGGTGCCGCTGCCGTTGAACACCTTCACCCGGACGTCGCCGGCCGCGGCCCTCGGGCCCTTCAGCAACTCCTGCTGCTTCTGCTTCGCTTCCTTCTCCTTCTGCTCCACCTCGGTCAGGGAGGTGTCGCTCTGGATCATCGCGAACAGCGGTCGCGCCTTGCTTTCGTCGAGCACCACGGTCGCGCCGTCGGTGTTGTCCAACACGGGGATGGTGGCGAAGGTGATGTTCTTGGGGTTCACCTTGGCCAGTTCCATGCCGAGGTCCTGGAGCTTCTTGATGCTGCCTATGCCGGTGTCGACGGTCAGGGCCTTGGTCGCCGCGTTCGCCAGGTCCCACATCTTCGTGGGGCTGGTGAGCGTGTCCCCCGACTTCATCTTGCGGATCATCGACCCCAGGAACTGCTGCTGGATCTCGATGCGGCTCAAGTCGCCGCCGTGGCCCACGGAGTGACGGGTGCGCACGAAGGCGAGGGCGTCCTCGCCCTGGAGCACGTGCTTGCCGGCGGGCAGTTTGAGTTTGGACTTCTTGTCGTCGATGTCCTTGCCGAGACACACCTCGACCCCGCCGACCGCGGTGGAGAGGGTCTTCACGGCGTTGAAGTCGGCCATCATGAAGTGGTCGACCTCAATGCCGGTGAGTTCCTTGACGGTCCGCATAGTGCAGCCCGGGTCCCGCTCCGACTGCCCCAGACTCTCGTTGAACCGGGTCCTGTTGGTGCCCGGAATGGTCTTGGTGCCGTCGGCCGTCTTGGTCTCGCACGCCGGAATGTCGGTGATCAGGTCCCGGGGGATGGAGAGCGCGGTGGCGTTCGTGCGGTCCTTGGAGACGTGGAAGAGGATCGTGGTGTCCGCGTGCCCGGGGCTGTTGCGGTCGCCGTAGGACTGATTGCCCGCGCCGGTCCGCTTGTCGGTGCCGATGACCAGGATGTTGACGGCCTGGTCCTTCTTGAACCCCCCGCTGCCCGCACCCTTGACGTCGATGGTGTTGAGGTTGCCGTCCAACTTGGAGTACACGAGGTAGACCCCGGCACCGCCCGCGACGACGGCGAAGGCCAGGACCCCGCCCGTCCACATCAGGGCCTTCTTCTTCCCCGACTTTTGCTGCTTGCGCTTGCGACGACCGGCGGCGGCTTCCGCGCCGCCCGAGGCGTCGACCGAACGCCGCGAACGCTGCGGGGGCACCTCGCGCCCAGGGGTCGCCGTCTTGCGTCCCCCGCCTGACCTGCGGCCTTCAGCGGTACGAGGCCCCGGCGTGCGGGAGGCGGAACGACCGCCGCGGTCCGACGGGGGCTTCGATCTGCCGCCGGTCGAGGGTGCAGCCGACGACTGCGCTGAGGATTGGTCCAATCGCAGTTCGTAATTGCCGGTCTGCGGGTTGAGTACCCACTGGTCGGCGGGGTCGATCTCGTCCGCCCGTCCACGGCTCTGCGCATCCACGGTTGTCTGAATCCTCCGTCGCTGCCACGCGAAGCGCCTCCCCCCCGAACGGCGCTCGTCTCTCGATCCAGCAGTGCTCTACGACGCGGGGCCGGAGTACCGGATCGCGCCACACTATCCGCCCAGTTCAGCGCGGGTCGACGCCCGTGACAAATTCCACGCTGCTTACAACCGGGCAATCCACCCAATCCACATAGAGAGTGGGGCAGGGTTTGGTCATTGCTTTACCCGCACAGGCCCTCCGCCGCGTTTGTGCCGGTGAAACTGGGGCTCGGTGTCGGGCTCGCCGAGGTCGTTCCATCCGACTTCCGGCTCACCTTGTCTTTCTTGTCGCTCTCGTCCCGGCTGCCACGGGGAAGCACCGTGATGGGGGTGTCTTCCCGTAGCTTCTTGAAGAGCTGTCGGGCATCTGGTTGTACTAGTTCGTCCCGATTCCGATTGGCTGAATAAGGCTGTCGGGGAACGGTGAGGAACTGGACTTTTTCGGTCGGAATGCTCTGTACCGACTGGGCGAGGTCATAGAGGTCCTTCAAGGAGTCCAGACCGGGGTCCGTGGTCAGCGACTTGGTCGCCGCGTCCAGTACCGGATAGAGCTTGGTCAGATTCAGCAGCACCCCGTTGCTCTTGACCTTCTTGACCAGGGAGCCCAGGAATTGCTGCTGACGTTCCATGCGTTCGGTGTCACTGCCGTCGCCCAGCGTCTTGCGCGCCCGGACGAAACCGAGCGCCTCCTCGCCGTCGAGCGTCTGGTGCCCGGAGGGAAGCTTCAAACGGGCGGCCTCGTCGTCGATGGGCTCCTTGAGGCACACCTCGACGCCGTCGACCGCGTCGACCATCTTCTTGAAGCCGCGGAAGTCCACCACGATGTGGTGGTCCATCCGCACCCCCGTCATCAGTTCCACCGTACGGATCGAACAGGCCGCGCCGCCGAACATGAAGGCCCAGTTGAACTGGGCGAACTGCTTGCGCGTGCGTGAACCGTCGGGCTTGCGGCAACTCGGGATCGTCACCATCAGGTCGCGGGGGATGGACATGGCCGTCGCGCTCTGCCGGTTCGCCGCGATGTGAAGCAGGATCGCGGTGTCCGCGCGCTGGCTGCCGCCCTCGTCGCGGCCGTACTTGCTGTTGCCCTTGCCGGCACGGGTGTCGGAACCGAGCAGCAGGATGTTCTGCGCGTCGAGCACCAGCGGCGTGGGCCGCTCCTTCTCGTACGTGCGCAGTTCGGCGGCGGCCGTGGTGTCGGTGGTGATGTTGGCGTCCAGCTTGGTGTAGAACCACCAGGCCACCCCGGAGGCCGCGAGGACGACGACGGACGTGCCGAGTGCCACCCAACGCAACCAGATGCGCTTGCGCTTGGGGGGCGATGTTCCCTCGCCGCCGGGGTGATCGGGCACTGCGGCCGTGTCGGGTGCCACCTTGGGCTCCACTGCCAGCAGGGCGGCCGGTGCCTCGGCGCTTTCGGTCGACTCCTCGTCGGCGCCCTGGTCAGCCGGGGTTTCCCCCGTAGCGGCCGGGGCGGCGCCCTGCTGGTCCGGCTCTGCGTCGGAGGCGGAATCCTGCTCGGCGTCAGCGTCAGCGTCAGCGTCAGTGTCGGCTGCGAGGCCGGGAGCGGTGTCGGGTGCGGTGTCAGTGGCGGTGTCGGCGGCGGGAGGCTCGGTTTCGGGACCGTCCTCCTCCGCCCGGCCGTCGGTCGGTGCATCAGCGTCGTCGTGTGGCCCGGGCGTCGGATCGGTCGGCGTCTGCGCCGTGGACTCGCCCGGCGGCGGGGAGCCCTTGCCGGCCGCAGCGGAGCCGTTCTCCGCATCTGTCGCGCGCTCGGCATCGGCGTCAGGGGCCTGACCGTCCGATCCGGTCGGCGTGCCGGCACTGTCGGTCACGTCTGCGTCCATCCTTCATGGCGTCGGCGGCGCGCTGGACCGTCGATCGCAGGACTAGACGGCTGAACCTCGCGCATGGTTGTGCGTTGAGAGTTGCGTTTCGCCGATCATCTACCGGAGTTGGGGGCACGGGCCGAGGGACCCGGCCCGGATGGGGGCCACATGGGTGACCCCCCAGGGGTTGTCATACCGCAGTGTCGGTGATGCGTTCGCTGTCGATCCGCTGGGTGAGACCGTCCTGGGGCAGTTGGTCCAGATGGCGGCACAACACCACCGAGCCACCGACCGCAAGGGGAGCGTAGAGCCCCGCCGACAGGCCGGCCCAATCGCCGTACCCCAGACCGGACAGCAGTCGGGAGCCGCTCTTCAGTCCCAGCGACTCCGCGTCGGCGCGTGCGCGTTCCACCACCTGCGCACCGGTCAGCTCGATCCCCTCCGCACTGACGGCCAGCGCCGGACCGGTCGGGTCGACGGGAGCGTACGGAGCGAAGCGGTCGCCCTGCGACGGCACCTCCACCGCGTAGTCCGAGAAGCCCGTCGGGGTCTGCGGGAAACGCCCGCCCAGCGGTCGCAGCGCGAGGGCCACCCGTTCGCCGGAACAGGCCCGTGCCTCCTCCAGGGTGTCCGGTCCGCTGACCACGAGATCCGCCCGCGAGGGGTCCCCGCCCACGTCGACCAATACGCCGACGGACGAACACGCCAGCAGCCAGACGGCACTCTGCCAGTGCGCGGGCAGCAGCAGTGCGAGTCGGTCACCCGGCTCGGCGGCGAGGTCGCCCTGAAGCAGATTCGCCGTCTTCGCCACCCAATTGGCGAAGGTGGCAACGGACAATTCGACGCGCTCACCGGTGGCATCGTCGTAGAACGTGACCAAGGGACGAGTGGGGTCCGCGGCGAGCGCGGATCGCAGCAGGTCGGCAGGGGTAAGGTCGCTGGCATTCATCGCGGCCAGCCTACGCGCAGGGTTCGATGGCCGAACCGCCGTACCGGTGACGGCGTACTCCGGTTGGACCGACGAGCCGTCAGTTTCCCAACGGGCGAGCTCGGGCAGTGCGGACCACGATCTTCCGTATGCGTGGATTCCTGGCTTCCCCGATCGGTGTCGCGGCCTCAGCCGCGCTCGTCCTTCCGCTTTCGCTCGCACTGGCCGTGCCCGCTCTGGCCGCGCCGCCCCCACCTCCGTCGTCACCGGCTCAGGCCGACGCCCCAGCGGGTCGATCCGCCCTCGAACCGACCCCGAACCCGCCCGGCTCGACCCGCTCCCTGCGCCTGGACCCCACGGCGAACCGGTCCCTGGCACCCACCGGGGAACGAGGGCTGCGCACCGTGGGCATCGGCCCGTTCTCGCTGGTCGGAGTGGTGTGGAAGGACCCGGCCGCCGAACTCGCGGGCACCGTCGAGGTCCGTACGAGAACGCTCGCCACCGGCCGTTGGTCGCCCTGGCAGGGTGTGGAGGCGCACACTCACGAACACGGCGCCGACCCCGACACGTCCGAGGCCAGATCGGAGCGCACCCGAGGGGCCACCGCTCCGCTGTGGGTGGGAGCCTCCGACGGCGTCGAGGTACGGGTCCGTCCCGACGCCCCGCACGCGAAGGCACTGCCCGACGGACTGCAACTCGAACTCGTCGATCCCGGCGCCGACCCGCAGGTGTCGGGCACCGACCAACCGGGCGTCGGCAGGTCCAAGGATGAACCCGGCGTCGTCGTCCCTGGAGTCGTCTTGCCGGGCGCCACCTACCTGCCGGACCTCACGGATGTGTGGAACCTCGTGGGCAAGCCCGCCGGGTTGGGCGCCGCTCAACCCCCGCAAACCTCCCAGCCCGCACCGAAGGCGGAAGCCGCAGCCGCTTCGTACATCGGGCCCCGTCCGAAGATCATCACCCGTAAGGGCTGGGGAGCGGACGAATCGCTCCGGGAGAAGAAGTTCGCCTACACATCGACGGTCAAAGCCGCATTCGTCCACCACAGCGCCACAGGCAACAGTTACACCTGCAAGCAGGCACCATCCGTTCTCCGCAGTATCTACCGCTACCACGTTGTGAGCAGTGGATGGCGGGACTTCGGCTACAACTTCGCCATCGACAAGTGCGGAACCATCTACGAAGGACGCGCAGGAGGCGTGACCAAAGCGGTGCTCGGGGCACACACGCTCGGTTTCAACAGCAACAGCATGGGAATCGCCCTGCTCGGCACATACAGTCACACCAATCCGCCCGCGGCAGCCGTGACCGCGGTCGCCAGGCTGACCGCCTGGAAACTCGGGCTGTTCAAGCGCAACCCGAAGGGCAAGGTGACGCTGACTTCAGGGGGGAGCGGCAAGCACGCCAAGGGCAAGAAGGTCAGCTTCAACGTGATCGCCGGGCACCGGAACGCCTTCGCCACCGACTGCCCGGGCGCCCGCCTCTACAGCAAGCTCGGCGCCATCCGGACCGCCTCCGCTGGCTATCAGGGACGCGAGTAATCCGGAAACGTACCAACCACGGCATATCCACTGCATAGACTTGCCGGTCTCGAACGAGTGACCACTCCGGCCTTGAAACAGGAAGCAGAGACGACAAAGGTGACAGAAGCGATCCTCCTGGTCGGAGGCAAGGGCACGCGACTGCGTCCGCTCACCGTCAACACGCCGAAGCCGATGGTTCCGGCCGCGGGCGTCCCCTTCCTGACCCACCAGTTGGCGCGGGCACGCGCCGCCGGCGTCGAGCACATAGTGCTCGCGACCTCCTATCTGGCCGAGGTCTTCGAGCCCTACTTCGGTGACGGTTCCTCACTCGGGCTCAGCCTGGAGTACGTCACCGAGGACGAGCCCCTCGGCACCGGCGGCGCGATCCGCAACGTCGCCGAACGGCTGCGGTCCGCACCGGACGAACCGGTCCTGGTCTTCAACGGCGACATCCTCACCGGCCTCGACATCCGAGCCCTGGTGGACACCCACCGGACATCGGGCGCGGACGTGTCCCTGCACCTGACGCGGGTCACGGACCCACGGGCCTTCGGGCTGGTGCCGACCGACGACAGCGGTCGGGTGACCGCCTTCCTGGAGAAGCCGCAGACCCCGGAAGAGATCGTCACCGACCAGATCAACGCGGGGGCGTACGTCTTCCGCCGCTCGGTCATCGACTCCATCCCCACCGGGCGACCGGTGTCCGTGGAGCGCGAGACGTTCCCCGAACTGCTGGCAGCGGGCGCCCATCTGCACGGCATGGTGGATTCCACCTACTGGCTCGACCTGGGGACCCCACAGGCGTTCGTCCGCGGCTCGGCGGACCTGGTCCTCGGACGCGCTCCGTCCCCCGCGGTGCCCGGACGGTGCGGCGACCGCCTCGTACTGGAATCCGCTTCGGTGGCCGTGGACGCCAAACTCACCGGTGGGACGGTCGTCTGCGAGGGCGCAGTGGTCCACCCGGGCGCGCGCATCGACGGCAGTGTGGTGCTGGCGGGCGCCGTGGTGGAGGAGGGTGCCGTGATCACCTCGTCCCTGGTCGGCGTGGGAGCGAGGATCGGCGAACGGGTCGCCCTCTCGGGAGCGGTCATCGGCGACGGCGCGGTCGTGGGCGCGGACAACGAACTGCGCGACGGCGCCCGCGTGTGGTGCGACGCGACCCTCCCGCCGGGAGCGGTCCGCTTCTCGTCCGACCAGTAGGCGGGGAAAGCGACTGAGCGGGGCCGAGGGCGTGGACGACAACCCACTGCGCCCTCGGTTCCCAAGGGCTCACGCCGGTGTGTACGTTCCTCGCCCACCCCGGCACCACAGGGCACCCCGCACAGCGCCTACCCTCGGTAGCACCAGCTATCCCTTGAGGACCCTCGTGTCAGGCCGTTTCACCCCCGAAGACCCCGGCGCCCGCCCACCCGGCCAGCGCACCCGTGGTCCGCGCACCCCCGGGCAGGGCTCGCCGCGTCGGGAAACCGCCGTACGAGGGGCCTCCGAGCGGACGGATCCGGGGACCGGCCCCGCGCTGGCGCGCACCTGGACCCCGCCCTGGCCCCTCGATCTGGCACTCGCACTCACCCCGTTGCGGCGGGGCCCTGCCGATCCCACCTATCGGGCCGCTCGCGACGGCTCCTTCTGGCGGACCAGCCGCACCCCGCAGGGACCCGGCACGCTCAGGGTCGCGATGGGAGCGGACCGCACCGAGGTCGAGGCCCAGGCGTGGGGACCCGGCGCCGCATGGCTGCTGGACGGGCTGCCGGCGCTGCTGGGCGCCGAGGACGACCCGGACGCGCTCACACCGCGCCACCGCCTCCTCGCCATCACCCGACACCGACGTCCGGGACTGCGCCTGACCCGTACCGGACTGGTGTTGGAGTCCTTGATCCCCTCCGTGCTGGAACAGAAGGTCACCACGGACGAGGCGTACCGCGCCTGGCGGCTGTTGGTGCGCAAGTACGGCGAGCCCGCACCCGGGCCGATGGCCGGACTCCATGTGGTGCCCGAACCCCGCACGTGGGCGCTCATTCCGTCGTGGGAGTGGCATCGGGCAGGGGTCGACGACAAGCGGGCGTCCACCATCCTGCGCGCAGTGAGGGTGGCCCGCCGGCTGGAGGAGGCCGTCACGCTCGCTCCCGAGCAGGCCCAGCGGCGTCTGGAGCTGGTCCCGGGCATCGGCCCCTGGACGTCCGCCGAGACCATCCAGCGCAGCCACGGCGCACCCGACGCCCTGACGATCGGTGACCTCCATCTGCCGGGCATCGTCGGCTGGGCGCTGGCGGGCGACCGCGACGCCGATGACGCGGCCATGCTGGAACTACTCGCTCCCTATGCCGGCCAGCGTCACCGTGCGGCACGGTTGATCCTGCTTAGCGGTCGGGTCCCGGCGCGCCGCACCCCCAAGATGCCCAAGGTCGACATCGGGCTGCTGTGACCGTCGGGTCCGAGGTCAGCGCAGTTCGATAAAGGCGTCGGCCTCGCGCGCCGGTCGTTGCTTGGGTGGCGCTGCCGCGTGCCCCACGGCCACGGCGCCCATCGGGTCCCAGTCCGCGGGCAGCCGCAGCACCTCGCGGACGACGTCGCGGCAGAACATGGTCGACGACACCCAGGCCGAGCCGAGCCGCTCACCGGCGAGCGCCACCAGGAAGTTCTGCACGCCCGCACCGGTCGCGACGACGAACATCTCCCGCTCCGCGGTGTCGCGCCGACCGTCCCCATAGTGGTGCGAACCGTCCATGACCAGACAGGGGACGACGAGGTAGGGGGCCCTGCGGAGCACATCGCCGCGACGGATCCGCTTGGCGATGGACTCCTCCGACTTGCCGTCGCGTCGCAGGTCGGCGATCCAGGCGTCACGCATGGCGTCAAGGAGTTCCCGGCGCGCAGCGGCGGTTTCGAGGAGGACGAAGCGCCAGGGGGTCGTGTGGTGCGGTGCCGGGGCGGTGACCGCTGCCGCAACCGCCCGGCGGACCGCTGCGGGATCGACCGGTTCGTCGGTGAACTCGCGTACGGTACGCCGCTGGGTGACCGCCTCCCGTACCGCTTCTGACGTGCCGAGCCGGAACATGTCCTCGGCGGCCGGGCGGACGATCGCACGGGCGCCCTCGTCGGTGGTGGGGCCGACCAGATGCCCCAGACCGCTGACGACGGCGACGGGGAACCCGGACGTCTTCCCCTTGATCAGGTCACCTGCGGCGGCGAGTTCATCGGCGAGGGCGACGATGGTGGCGCTCAGCGGGTTGCCGTGGGCGTCGGTGCCGCCGCGTAGATCGTCGAGCACCCGGACGCCTGCGGCGCCGATGGCGACGTCGGTGACCCCGTTGCGCCAGGGCCGTCCGAAGGTGTCGGTGACGAGCACGCCGAGATCCACGCCGAGGTGCTGCCGCAGCCCGTCCCGGATGAGGCGGGCCGAGGCGTCGGGGTCCTCGGGCAGGAGCAGCACGGTTCCCGCGGGCGTGTTGGAGGCGTCGACACCGGCAGCGGCCATCACGAGTCCCTGGC
The DNA here is from genome assembly GCF_040638655.1 of Streptomyces sp. NPDC005963. NCBI lineage: Bacteria > Bacillati > Actinomycetota > Actinomycetes > Kitasatosporales > Streptomycetaceae > Streptomyces > Streptomyces sp. NPDC005963. Next base: position 140,600 of record NZ_JBEXVD010000018.1, read on the forward strand.
GGTTCTCGACGATGCGGACGGGGCCTCGCCGCGCGACCACCCGGACGGTCTCCGCGTCGATCGCGCTCTCGCGGTCATCGGCCGCCAGTACACGACCCTCCGCCTTGCTGACGATCTTGGAGGTGATGAGGAGGATGTCGCCGTCCACGAGGTCCGGACGGGCGGTGGCGATCAGCTTGGCGAGGTCGTCGCCCGGCGCGATCTCCGGCAGCCCGGTCAGGGCGTGGACGGTGTACGACGTCATGCCTGGACCTCCGATGCGAGGTCGAGGGCCTGCCGGGCCATCTCGGCGGTGGCGTCCTGGTCGGTCATCATCAGGGGGACGGCACGGCAGCGGATGCCCGCGGCCTCCACATCGGCGACGGTGTCGGCGTCGACGGTGTCCACGAGCCAGCCGTCGAGGAGCCCGGAGCCGTAGTGGGCGGCGACGGCCGCTGCCGTGGCCTCCACGCCGACGGCGGCGAGCACCTTGTCCGCCATGCCCCGCACGGGCGCGTTCCCGACGATCGGTGAGAGTCCGACGACGGGGACCCCCGCTTCGGCGATGGCCTCCCTGATGCCGGGGACGGCCAGGATGGTGCCCACGCTGACGACGGGGTTGGACGGCGGGAAGAGGATGAGGTCGGCTGCGGCGATCGCCTCCAGCACGCCGGGTGCGGGCTTCGCCTGCTCGGCTCCGACGGGCACGATCGCCTCAGCGGCGACGGACGCCCGCAGCTTGACCCAGTACTCCTGGAAGTGGATGACCTTGCGTTCGCCGTCGATCTCGACGGCGACATGGGTCTCGACGCGGTCGTCGGACATGGGCAGCAGCCGGACGCCGGGGTTCCAACGGGTGCAGAGCGCCTCCGTGACCGCGCTGAGCGGGTAGCCGGCGGCGAGCATCTGGGTGCGGACGATGTGGGTGGCGAAGTCCCGGTCGCCGAGCCCGAACCACTCGGGGCCCACGCCGTACGCGGCCAGTTCCTCCTTCACCTGGAAGCTCTCGTCGGTGCGTCCCCAGCCCTGCTCCTCGTTGATGCCGCCGCCGAGCGTGTACATCACGGTGTCGAGGTCGGGGCAGACCTTGAGCCCGAACAGATGGATGTCGTCACCGGTGTTCCCGATCACGGTGATGTCCGCCTCCGGTGCGGCCTGCAAGAGGCCGCGCAGAAAACGAGCACCACCGATACCGCCGGCCAAAACCACAATGCGCATACAAAACAGTCTGTCAGGCGAAGCCTGATCGTTGTCGGGGTGGTGGTCGGGTGGCGGGTGGGGCTGTCAGGCGAAGCCTGATCGTTGTCGGGGTGGTGGTCGGGTGGTGCCTGCCTTCGTTCGGGGTCAGGCCGGTACTGCGTCGAGGGTGGCGGGGGAGCACTGGGCGGAGTGCATCGGCATTTCGGTCAGGCCGGGGAAGTAGATGTGCAGGGACACGGCTGGTTCGAGCGAGTCGTTGACCACTTCGTGGACGTAACCGGGTGCGAACACGCGTTGGGCGCCCGCCGTCAGTTCGCGGGAGCCGCGGGGGGTGCGTTCGGTGAGCTGTCCGTCGAGGACGGTGAGCACTCCGGAGGAGGGGCCGTGGTCGTGGAGTCCGCTGCGTTGGCCCGGTACCCAGGACAGGAGCCACACCTCGTGGCCGGGGCCTGCGGCGAGTCGGTGGTACCAGCGGCTCGCCGCGTCGTACTCGACGAGGTGGGCCCAGCGGGTGCGGTCGGCCGCGATGGAGCGTGCGAGGCCGACGAAGTCGGAGATGGTGGAGGGGTGCTCCGGCGCGGGCTGGAGGAGGTGCTGCACGGCGAGGATGTCGCCGGCGATCTGGAGGTCGCTGTCGCTGTTCATGGGATGCGTGGGTCCTCGGCGATGAACGGTGCACGGGCGGCGTGGGGGTGCGTTGCGCGCGGGAAGCAGTGGTGGCGTGCTGCGGCCGAGCGGGCCGGCGGAGGGAAGTGCTGGAGCTCTAGGGCATCAACAGCTGGAACAGCAACAGCAACAGCGCACCTGGACAGCGTTGCGGAACCCTCGTGCGGGGGTCGCGAGAGGCGCTGAGGTGGCTGGCATGACATCCAAGGTGCCGGCTTCGCCTCTTTCATGTCAACTCAGTGACCGATTTGGCGGCAATGTTTCACCTCATCCGGTTACGGAATCCGGAGAAAGGTTTGTTCAGTGGGGGGCGGGGACACATGCGGCAGCAACCGCGCTCGCTGCGTCTGCCGCGTTTGTGGAGGTCACGGCGGTCTTGGGGTCGGACTGTGATCCGGATCGCTTCAGCGGCCCGTTCGCAACAAGATCGAAGCCGGCGTCGTCCTCTTCGGTGAGGAGGCGTGCGTGAGTGCGGAGCGGGTCTGCTGGCGGGTGTCAGGTTTTTGGTGATTTGAACACTTTCCGCATAGCCTTGGTTCCGCAGAGTGAATACGGGGCCCAATAGCAGATCCCGGCTTGACTGGCCCGGATGCACACACTTGTAATTTCACTCGTGTCGTTCGGCCGATATCGATCACGGCAACATCGGCAACATCACGGGGACGAAAAGACAGACGAGGGGCGCACATGACCGAGCTGTTCGAACAACTGCTGGTCGAGGACGCGGATGACGAAATCGGCTGGCAAGAGCGCGCGTTGTGCGCGCAGACCGATCCCGAGTCCTTCTTCCCCGAAAAGGGCGGCTCTACTCGCGAGGCGAAAAAGGTCTGCCTCGCCTGCGAAGTCCGTTCGGAATGCCTTGAGTACGCCCTGGCCAACGATGAGAGATTCGGTATCTGGGGTGGGCTGTCCGAACGGGAGCGGCGACGATTGAAGAAGGCTGCCGTCTGAAAAACCGAACGGTTATACCGAACCTGACTGAACGACACATAAGCGTATTGAAGACGGTTCGTCGGCCGCGTTCCGATCGCCTCCGGCGAACCGCTTTCATGAGTGCAGATCCCGAGCCTCGAACGCATTTCCCGGTCGCCCCCGGTGCCGTCGCCTTCCTCCGTCCGGGATATCCGAACCATCGACCGACGCATATCTTCCGGTGGAAGACACGAACACCTTGGGGTGGCGCCGAGCGGGTGCGCACCCCACGCTCTGCCCGGGCCGAGTGACCGACCGTCACCGCGGGCTTGGTTGCACCCCCCTTCGCGCCCCGCCCCGTCATCTCTTCCGCCGAACGGATGACGGTCCTGGTGTGCCATCGGCGACCCTTCCCCTCCGGGACCGTCCGTCCCGAGACCCCCGGAACCGCCCAACCCCTATCCCTCCGTGGACTTTGCACCCCGGCTCTCGCCCAAGCGACCCGCAAGCGGCACCCAGGCCGCGCTCAAGCCGACCGCCCGATGCCGCCGCCCGATGCCGACTGGCACCGGCTGGCACCGGCTGGCAGCCCCGATCGGCAGCCCCCAGCCCCGTGCATCGGCCCGGCTTTGCTCCCGACCGTCCCCCTGAGCCGACGTGCCCTCGTTCCCCTTTCCAACGGGTGGGGGAGTGCCGGGGATACGCCCCGGGCCGGAGGGATACGCCCGGGGAGCCGCGGGTCACCGGGGCGCAGCATCCACCGCCACTCCCGGCACTTCTCCCACGGTGAGCTGCCCGTACAGCCCCGAATGGCCCTCATATCAGCTGCCCCAGACGCCGGATGCACATCTCGCGCCCCAACAGCACACTTCGCCCCGCACGTCACATCGCTTAGCGCCCCACCCCTTTTCCCTACCGTTAGTGTTGGGCCCCGTCCCAGATGCTTCAGCGCCCCCGCAGGGGGCGACCCCGGCCGGAGGGCCCGTACCTCGATGTCCGCCACCACAGCCGCGTTCTCCCCCGCACATCCGCAGGAGTTCCCCCGGCACGTCGTCACCGCCGTGCTCGTCTCCCACGACGGCGCACGCTGGCTCCCCGACACCCTCGCCGGACTCCTCGGCCAGGAACGCCCCGTACAGAACGTCATCGCCGCGGACACCGGCAGCGCCGACGAGTCCGCGCGGCTGCTGACCGACTCCCTCGGCTCCCATCGAGTGCTCCACCTCGCGCGCCGTACCGGCTTCGGGGCCGCGGTCGACGAAGCCGTGCGCACCGCCCCCGTGCTCACCCCGGAGGACCTGCCGTACCTCAAGCGGCCCAGCGGCTGGGACCCCGTCACCAGGACCTGGCACGACGACGCCTACGACATGCCGGAACTCCCCTACGGCGAGCCGGTCCAATGGCTCTGGCTGCTCCACGACGACAGCGCGCCCGAGCCGGACGCGCTCGCCGAACTGCTGCGCGTCGTCGACGCCGACGACCAGGCCGCCGTGGCCGGCCCCAAGCTCCGCGGCTGGTACGACCGCCGCCAACTCCTCGAAGTCGGCGTCTCCATCGCCAACAGCGGTCGTCGCTGGACCGGCCTCGACCGCCGGGAACAGGACCAGGGTCAACACGACCAGGTACGGACCGTCCTGTCCGTCTCCTCTGCCGGGATGCTCATCCGCCGTGACGTCTTCGAGCAGCTCGGCGGCTTCGACCGCAGGCTCCCGCTGATGCGCGACGACATCGACCTCTGCTGGCGGGCCCAGAACGCCGGACACCGCGTGCTGATCGCACCCGAAGCCGTCCTGCACCACGCCGAAGCCGCATCGCGCGAACGCCGCACCGTCGACTGCGCAGGCCGCTCCGCCGCCAGTCCGCACCGCGTCGCCAAGGCCGGCGCCATCTACACCCTGCTCACCAACACCCGGCTCGCGGCCCTGCCCTACGTCCTGCTGCGGATCGTGCTCGGCACCCTGCTCCGCACCGTCGCCAATCTCCTCGGCAAGGCGCCCGGCCACGCCATAGACGAGATCGGCGCGCTCGTCGCCACCCTGCTGCGCCCCGAGCGCATCATCGCCGGCCGCCGCAGGCGGGCTCGTACGCGTGCGGCCGACGCCCGTGAACTGCGCCCCCTCTTCCCGCCGCGCGGCGCCACCGTCAAGGCCACCGTCGAGCAGACGATGGGGCACTTCAGCACCGGCGGCGACGCATCGGACACGGGATCGCGGCACGGCGCCGTGGAGTCGGGCCCGGGTGGTGAGGACGCCGACTTCCTGGAGGTCGAGCAGTTCGCCCGGCTCAAGAAGCTCGGCCGGCAGCCCGAACCCGTGCTGTTCGCCCTGCTGCTGATCGTCTCCGTCGTCGCCTGCCGGGGCCTCTTCGGCGGTGGCACGCTCATGGGCGGCGCTCTGCTGCCGGCACCCGCCGAGGTGTCCGAACTCTGGGCCCGCTACACCGAGACCTGGCATCCGCTCGGCACCGGCGGCACCCAGACCACACCTCCCTATCTCGCGGTGCTGGCCGGTCTGTCCGCCCTCTTCCTCGGCTCCACGGGCTTCGCACTGACCGTGCTCCTCGTCTGCTCGGTTCCCCTCGCCGGTCTGAGCGCCTACTTCGCCTCCCGCTCCCTGGTCGGCTCCCGACTGCTGAGGGCCTGGGCGAGCGTGGCGTACGCATTCCTTCCCGCCGCCACCGGAGCGCTCGCCACCGGACGACTGGGCACGGCGGTCCTCGCGATCGTGCTGCCGTTCCTCGCCCGCACCGCCGTCGCCGCCCATGGGTTCCAGCACCCGGGTGTACGGGGCACCTGGCGCGCGACTTGGGCGTACGCCCTGCTCCTGGCGTTGGCGATGGCGTTCACGCCCATCGTCTGGCCGCTCGCCGTGGTCCTCGGGGCCGGCGTCCTCGTCCTGCGCCGCCACGATTTCACCGCGCACGCCCTGAGGTTCGTGGCCGCCGTCGGCACTCCCGTGGTCCTGCTCGCACCCTGGTCGCTCTCGCTGCTGAGCGACCCCTCCGCGCTGCTGCGCGAAGCCGGCCTCGACCTCGATTCCGGCGGTGCCTCCGCGCTCGACCTGCTCGGCATCAGCCCCGGGGGCCCCAAGACCCTCGGCGGGATCGTGCTCGTCGGCGTGGTGCTCGCCGCGCTCGCCGCACTACTGCGCGACGAACGACAACTCCCGATCCGTGCCGCATGGGTGGTGGCACTGGTCGCGCTGGTCTTCGCCGTACTGAGCAACCGCAGCGGCTGGGCCGGACCCGCCACCCTCGTCTACGGCATCGCGCTCCTGGTCGCCGCCGTCCTCGGCGCCGAACTCGGCCGCACCCGAGCGGGCGCGCAGAACTTCGGCTGGCGTCAACCGGCCGCGGCCCTGGTCGCCGTCGTCGCGGCCGTCGGTCCGCTCGTCGCCGCGGCGAACTGGATGATCAGCGGTGCCGCCGGACCCCTCGAACGCCGCGATCCCGTTCAGGTGCCCCCGTTCGTCGCCGAGGAGAGCGACACCAAGGACCAGCCGCGCACCTTGGTCCTGGGCGGCACCTCGGCCGCGCACGTCCCGTACACCCTGGTGCGCGGGGTCGGCAGCCGGCTCGGCGATGCGGAACTCGCCGCGGCCGGCGGCGGCGACGAGCACCTCGACCAGGTCGTCGCGCACCTCGTTGCGGGCTCGGGGGCGGACCAGACCCGTCAGCTCAGCGGTTTCGCGATCCGTTACGTCCTGGTGCGCGAGGGAGCGCCCGAGCAGATCAGCCGCACCCTCGACGCCACCCCCGGTCTCGGACGGCTGAGCCGACTGGACGGCGGCGCCCTGTGGCGCGTCGACCGCCAGGTCGCCCGGGCCATGATCGTCGACGGCGGACGGGACCCCCTCCCGGTCGCGTCGGACACCGTCGGCGCCGACACCCGGATCCCGTCCGGCACGGAAGGCCGCGTCCTGCGGATCGCGGATCGCGCCGACGCCGGCTGGCGCGCCACGCTAGACGGCCGCCCCCTGCCGAAGACGCGCGTCGACGGCTGGGCACAGGGCTTCGAACTCCCGGCGGCGGGCGGACGGCTGATCCTCACCCACGAGAACCCCACTGGGCGCACCGGATGGCTCTGGACCCAGGCCGGCCTGCTGTTCCTCCTGGTCGTCCTCGCGCTTCCCGGGCGGCGCGCCCGACTCGACGACGACCTTCCGGAAGAGACCATCGCGGTCCCCACCCAACCCTCGCGCCTGCGGTCCGGGGTTCCCCCGCAGCCCGTGGGCGGATCGAGTCGTACGGTCGGCGCTTCGGGCACACCCTCCGAAGCGGCGTACGCGACCACCCACGGCACGCTGTCCTTGTACGGGAGCGGGGACGCTCCCTCGTTCGGGACCGGGGACGCGGACGACCCGTCGCTCCGGCCCGGGGGCCTGCGCTCCGAGCGGACTCCGCAGCCCCGCCGCCCACGGTCCGACCGCGAGGCGTACGCAGCCGACGCCCACGCACCCGACCCGTATGCACCCGGCGCCCGCCGCGGCGGGTCCGACGGCGACCCGGCACGACCCGCCGTCGACCACGATGCAGATCCCAACGCGACCAGAGGCACGTCAGAGTGAAGCGCACGACCCTGTCCCTGCTGGCCGCCGTGACCGCGCTCGCCGCGGTCACCGGCATCGCCGCGATCACCGCGCCGGACACCGACGACGTACCCACGCAGGCCAAGGCCCCCGCCCGGCTGCCGGTCGAGCGCGTCCATCTGCTCTGCCCCGCGCCCGGCGGAACCGAGGCCGCCGAGACCACGTACACCTCGTACACCCCCCTCGGCTCGGGGAGCGCCGTCAAGGGCACCGCCGAACTGAAGCGTTCGGTGGCGGCGCTCACGGACCGCACCGCCGGGCCCAAGAAGGCGCCCGTCAGCCGACCCGCGACCGAAGGCAAACCGCTCCTGGCGCTCACCGAACCAGGTCGACCGGCCACCGTCAGGACCACTGCGGCCACCGCCCCCGCACTCGTGGGCACCGCCACCGGACGGCTGGCCCCCGGTTGGACCGCCCAGTTGACCACCGTGGCCAAGGGCGACGGCAGAGGGCTGCTCGGAGTCAACTGCTCCGTCCCGAGCGCGGAACTCTTCTTCCCCGGCGCGTCCACGGCCGAGGAACGCCAGGACTACGTGCACCTCACCAACCCCGACGACATTCCCGCCGTCGTGGACGTCGAGTTGTACGGCAAAGGCGGTCTGCTGCGCACCACCGTCACCGAGGGCATTCCGGTGCCGGCCGGCTCCAGCGTTCCGGTGCTGCTGTCGACGTTGACGGCCGATGTCGCCGAGGACGTGACCGTGCGCGTCGCGACCCGCTCCGGCCGGGTCGGTGCGGCGGTCCGGGTCGCCGAGACCCGCCCGGCTGCGGGGAAGGCGGGTGCCGCGGTCGCCGCCGAGGGCAGCGACTGGTTGAACGCGACCGCCGACCCCTCCGCGAACGCGGTACTGCCCGGCATTCCGGCCGATGCCACGTCGGTGCGCCTGGTGGCCTTCGCCCCGGGTGAGGACGACGCCGACCTCAAGATCCAGCTCGCCGGCCCCGGTGGGAAGATCGTCCCCGCCGGCGCGGAGAGCCTGCACGTGAAGTCGGGGATGACGGCGAGCATCGAGCTCCGGGACGTCACCCGCGGCGAGGCGGGTTCCCTGGTCCTCAGCCCGGTGCAGCGCGGACGGGCGACCCCGGTGGTCGCCGCACTGCGCGTGGTTCGGGGCAAGGGGACGAAGCAGGAGATCGCGTTCATCCCGGCGACGGCGCCGGTGGGTGCCCGCGCCTCGATCGCGGACAATCGGGCCAAGGGCACGACGCTCTCGCTGACGGCACCAGGTGCGGCGGCGCGGGTTCGGGTGACCGCCTCGTCGGGCACCGAAGGCGGCACGCCCTTGGTGCAGACGTACGAGGTGCCCGCGGGCACCACCCGGTCGTTCGCCCCGCCGGTGCCGGCCGGGTTGAAGGGGTCCTACGCCCTGACCGTGGGTGTGGAGTCCGGCGGTCCGGTGCACGCGTCGCGGGCGCTCGCCCTACCGCTGGGCGGTGTCGCGGCGTTCACGATCCAGACGTTGTCGGACGATCGCGGCACGGTGGCGGTGCCGCGCGTGACGGACGAACTCACCGTTCTGGACTGAGTCCCGGACTTGACGGGGTCAGGTGCTTCAGGAGTCGGTCGGGTGCTTCAGGAATCGGGGGAGCGGAGCACCCGGAGATGGCCTCGGCGGGCGACCTCCATGGGGTCGGCGCCCCGGCGCCCGTTCTGGGCGGCCTCGGCGGCACGTCCCTGGGGGCGCGCGGCCTCCCGGACGGCATTGGCCAACGCCTCAAGATCGTCCCCACTGGGACGGGCCGGAGCCGAACCGTCCGTGAGACGGACGACCTCCCAGCCGCGCGGCGCCGTGAGGCGTTCGCTGTGCTCGGCGCACAGGTCGTAGCAGTGGGGTTCGGCGTAGGTGGCGAGCGGGCCGAGGACTGCGGTCGAGTCGGCATAGACGTACGTCAGTGTCGCGACGGCAGGACGGCCGCAGGCGGTGCGCGAACAGCGACGTACAGGGCTCACGACGTTGGACGGTACCGCACTCTTGAGCGGGCTGCGACGACTCTCCACCAGGTCACTCCACCGTGTCGTGGTCTGAGGACTTGTTCGGACGTTCCCCGAGCCACCGCGCTGACCTGCGGTGAAAGGGTGGACCGCCGAAGACTGCCCCCTATGGATCGGTCAGGGCGTGCCATTAATCAGGTCATTCACCGTCCATTCGATGATCGAAATCAGCTTCCTAACCGCACTGAAGTGCGACTCGAACGTTCATTTGGCGACACCTCGTGGCTGAGTTCGGTCTCCTGTGCGGTTTCCCCCGCGCGTACCCGGCCGCGGTGTGTTTCGGAGGGCTACCCTGCGTCAGTGATGGACAGTCCTGTACCGCCTCACCCGGCCGAGCCGCGGCCACGCCGTCGTGACCGCCACGGCCGGGGTATGCGCGGACCCGTCGCCCCACCGCAGGTGCCCCTGGCCGCCAGCCGGGCCGAGTCCTTCCAGGACCTGGTGCAGGACTCCGTGGAACGGCTTGAGCGGCGGTGGCCACAACTCGCCGACGTCGACTTCCTCGTCATGGACGTGCCCGGTGCACCGGAGGAATCGGTGCCGCTCGGCAGCTCGTCCTCAGCCGAGAAGGGGCGGCCGGCACGGGTCGTGGTCTACCGACGACCGGTCGAGATCCGGACCAAGAACCGCGAGGAGCGCGCACTGCTCGTCCACGAGGTCGTGGTGGAGCAGGTGGCCGAGTTGCTCGGACTCGCCCCCGAGTCGGTCGATCCGCGCTACGGCCAGGACTGATGAGCGAATGCCGGTAGTTTGATGCGACCGCAGAGTTTTCAGGAGGAGTTGACCCGTGACTGCTGATCTGTCGCAGATCGTGAAGGCGTACGACGTCCGCGGGGTGGTGCCTGACCAGTGGGACGAGCCGCTGGCCGAGCTCTTCGGTGCGGCCTTCGTCCAGGTGACGGACGCCGACGCGATCGTCATCGGCCATGACATGCGGCCGTCGTCACCGGGGCTGTCCGGGGCGTTCGCCCGAGGGGCGGCGGCACGCGGCGCCGACGTGACCCTGATCGGCCTCTGCTCCACCGACCAGCTGTACTTCGCCTCCGGGCACTTCGGGCTGCCGGGGGCCATGTTCACCGCCTCCCACAATCCCGCCCAGTACAACGGGATCAAGATGTGTCGCGCCGGCGCCGCCCCGGTCGGCCAGGACACCGGCCTCGCGGAGATCCGCTCCCTGGTGGAGAGCTGGTCGGACTCCGGGGCACCGACCCCCGTCGAGAAGCCGGGCACCATCAGCGAGCACGACACACTCGTGGAGTACGCGGCCCATCTGCTCTCCCTCGTGGACCTGTCGTCGATGCGCCACCTCAAGGTCGTCGTCGATGCCGGAAACGGCATGGGCGGCCACACCGTCCCCACCGTCTTCGCCTCGCTGCCCGTCACGCTCGTACCGATGTACTTCGAGCTCGACGGCACCTTCCCCAACCACGAGGCGAACCCCCTGGACCCGGCGAACATCGTCGACCTCCAGGCACGCGTCCTGGCGGAAGGCGCCGACCTGGGTCTCGCCTTCGACGGCGACGCCGACCGCTGCTTCGTGGTGGACGAACGCGGCGAAGGCGTCTCCCCGTCCGCGATCACCGCCCTCGTCGCCGCCCGTGAACTCGCCAAGCACCCCGGCGGCACGGTGATCCACAACCTGATCACCTCCTGGTCGGTGCCCGAGGTGGTGCGCGAGAACGGCGGCGAGCCCGTACGCACCCGCGTGGGCCACTCCTTCATCAAGCAGGAGATGGCGAACACAGGCGCGATCTTCGGCGGCGAGCACTCGGCGCACTACTACTTCCGCGACTTCTGGAACGCGGACACCGGAATGCTCGCCGCGCTCCACGTCCTGGCCGCCCTCGGCTCCCAGGAGGGCACCCTCTCCGAGCTGCTGGCCCAGTACGACCGCTACCAGGGCTCGGGCGAGATCAACTCCACCGTGGACGACCAGGCGGGACGGACCGCCGCGGTGAAGGACGCGTACGCCTCCCTGCCCGGCGTGAGCGTGGACGAGCTGGACGGGCTCACGGTGACGACCGAGGACTGGTGGTTCAACCTCCGTCCCTCCAACACCGAGCCGCTGCTGCGTCTGAACGTCGAGGCGCGGGACCGGGAGACGCTGAAGAAGGTGCGTGACGAGGTACTGGCGCTGGTGCGGGGCGAGTAGCTCCCGCAGCGGTCCGGCAGGGTGGCCAGCCCCCTGCCGGACCGTTGCATCATGAAGCCATCTGATAACCCCGACGCCCCGACGCGGTCGCGCCCGCAAGCCCGACGCGCTCGACAGCGGCCGGAACGCGCCCAGCAGGTGGCGCACCCGTCCCGAGCGGTACGAGGGTGGCGACACGGGACGCCGCAGGCTGTGCTCGCAGTCGTCCCGGCGCTCGTGGAACCCGCCCTTCCGATGGAAAGGGCACCCCGCAGCCGGACGGACGCGCCGTGCGACGCCCGCTGCTTCCTGGCCCCCTCCGTGGGGACCGCGCCGTCAGCCGCACGCCGCGCCCCCGCACGGCGGCCGGACTTCCGTCCCGGAGCAGCCCCGGCATCGCCAGAACGCGCCCCACGCGTTCCCCCGGCGGTACGCTGACGTGGCCAATCCACCCAGACCCGGCCAACGCCGAGTCACTTGCAGTACCACGAGAGGACACCGCACCCATGCCGCTCGAAGCCGGCCTCCTTGAGATCCTCGCCTGCCCGGCCTGCCACGCCCCCCTCGACGACCGCACGGCAGCCGATGACCCCGAGCTGATCTGCACCGGCCAGGACTGCGGCCTCGCCTACCCCGTGCGGGATGACATCCCCGTACTCCTCGTCGACGAAGCCCGCCGACCCGCCTGACACGTGCCCCCGGTGACGCGCCCACCCGCTCCGCCACCACCCGGTGCATACGCCCGCGGTGCGTCGACACGCCACCACACGGGCCCGTGACCCGCCACGACAGCGTGAGCCGACGAACCCCCGAGCCACCCGACGCCCGGCGGGTCCACCACCCCCTCACGCCCCTGACGTACAAGCACCCGCACGGCGATCGGAGGCCCACCCCATGCTCGACGAGTCGCTCCTCGACGACCCGGAAGCGCTCGCCCGCGCCGACCGCCGAGGGCTCCTCCGCGGCGCGGCCGAAGCAGGCGCCCGCGTACGGACCGCAGCCCGGCACGCGGCCGAAGCGGGAATCGCCGAACTCAATCCCGAGGGCCGCCCACGGGCCGTCCTGGTGGCGGGCTCCGGCACCGCCGCCGCCGGAGTCGCCGATCTGATCGGCGCACTGGCCGGTGCGAGCGCCCCCGTCACCCGCCTCACGCCCACCGGTGTGGCCCCGGCCGCAGGCGCCCTGCGCTGGACCCTCCCCGGCTGGGCCGGCTCGCTCGACCTGCTCCTGGTGGTCACCACCGACGGAAGCGAACCGGGCCTCACCGGCCTCACCGAGCAGGCGTACCGCCGCGGCTGCCAGGTCGTCGCCGTCACCCCCCAGCGCTCCCCGGTCGCCGAAGCCGTCGACGGCGCCCACGGCCTCGTCGTCCCCATGGCCACCGCACCGCACGAGTTGTACGAGGCCACGCTGGCGGCCAGCCCCGGCGCACTGTGGGCCCTGTTCACCCCGCTCCTCGCCCTCCTCGACCGGGTCGGCCTGCTCGAAGCCCCGCCGGAGACGCTCGCCAAGGTCGCCGATCGGCTCGACCGCACCGCCGAACGCTGCGGCCCGGCCATCGCCACCTACAGCAACCCGGCCAAGACGCTCGCCGCCGAACTCACCGACAGCCTTCCGCTGATCTGGACCGAAGGCGAAGGCGCGGCCCCCGCCGGACGCCGCTTCGCTGCCGTACTCGCCGAACTGGCCGGCCGGCCCGCCCTCGCCGCCGAACTGCCCGAGGCACTGCCCGCACACGGCATCCTCCTCGCGGGCGCCCTCGCCGCGGGCGCGGACCCCGACGACTTCTTCCGCGACCGGGTCGAAGACCCCCAAGCCCTGCGCGCCCGGGTCGTCCTCCTGCGCGACCGCCCGATCGGCGGACTGACGGCGGCACCGGCAGCCCGCGAACTCGCCCTCGGACACGACACCCCGATCAGCGAACTCGAACCGGAGGAGGGGGCCTTGCTGGAGTCGATCGCGGAACTCCTCGCCGTCACCGACTTCGCGGCCGTCTACCTGGCACTCGCGACCCCCGCCACCCCCTCCTAACGCCGCTCCAGCGCTCCGCACCACCGGGAAGGCCCGAGAACGACCATGGACCGCCTCTCCAACACCGTGCGCCCCTACGCCTGGGGCTCCACGACAGCGATCCCGGAACTCCTCGGCGTCGCGCCCACCGGCGAACCCCAGGCCGAACTGTGGATGGGCGCCCACCCCGGCGCACCCTCCCGGCTCGAACGCGGCCCGCTCAACGAAGTGATCGCCGCCGACCCCGTACGCGAACTCGGCGCGGCAGCCGTCCGCAAGTTCGGCCCCCACCTGCCGTTCCTGTTCAAGGTCCTGGCCGCGGGCACGCCCCTGTCCCTCCAGGTCCACCCCGACCTCGCCCAGGCCCAACAGGGGTACGCCACCGAAGAGCGCTCCCACATCCCGCTCGACGCCCCCCACCGCAACTACAAGGACGCCAACCACAAACCCGAACTGATCTGCGCCCTCACGCCCTTCGAGGGACTGTGCGGCTTCCGCACGCCCCGGGACACTGCCGAACTCATGGCGGGACTCGGCGTCGACTCCCTGAAACCGTACGTCGACCTGCTCCAGGCGCACCCGTCGGAAGCAGCCCTGAGGGAACTCCTCACCGCGGTGCTCACCGCCGACCGCGAGGAGATGGCGGCGACCGTCACCGAAGCCGCGGTCGCCGCCCGCCGCGTCGGCGGACCGTACGCCCCGTACGCCCAGATCGCACACCACTTCCCCGGTGACCCCGGCGTCATCGCGGCCCTGCTGCTCAACCACGTCCGGCTGGAGCCGGGAGAAGCCATGTTCCTGGGCGCCGGAGTGCCGCACGCCTACATCAGCGGCCTCGGCATCGAGATCATGGCCAACTCCGACAACGTGCTGCGCTGCGGCCTCACCCCCAAGCACGTGGACGTCCCCGAACTGCTCAGGGTCGTACGGTTCGACGCGGACGACCCCGCCGTACTGCGCCCCGAGGCGTCCGAGCACGGCGAAGAGGTCTACGACACCCCGATCGACGAGTTCCGGCTGTCCCGTTACGTCCTCGCCCCGGAAGCAGCCGCGAGCGACCTCACCGCCGACACCCCGCAGATCCTGCTCTGCACGTCCGGCCGCGTCACCCTGGGCGAACTGGACCTCGGCCCCGGTGAGTCCGTGTTCGTGCCCGCCGGCGAGGCGTTGACGGCCTTCGCCACGGGCAGCCTCCCCGGCACCGTCTTCCGCGCCACTGTGGTGATCTGACCCACAGTCACCCCTTCGGGCTGCGAGAATGTCGCCCCTCGCAACGGGCCGGTGACCGGGTGTCCACACCGGCCATCCGGCCATCCGGCCATCCGGCTTTCAGGCCGATGAAGGGACCACGGGGAACATATGAGTGCGTCAGGCGGCACCAAGGCGATCGTGGCGGCTCTGGTCGCCAATCTCTCCATCGCGGTGGCGAAGTTCTTCGCGTTCCTCTTCAGCGGGTCGTCCTCGATGCTCGCGGAAAGCGTCCACTCGCTGGCTGACTCCGGGAACCAGGGCCTCCTGCTGCTCGGCGGGCGCAGGGCCAAACGCGAAGCCACCCCCGAGCACCCCTTCGGCTACGGCCGCGAGCGTTACATCTACGCCTTCCTCGTCTCCATCGTCCTCTTCTCGGTCGGTGGCATGTTCGCCATCTACGAGGGCTACGAGAAGATCAAGCACCCCCACGCGATCGAGCACTGGTACTGGCCGGTGGGCGTCCTCACCTTCGCGATCATCGCGGAGCTGTTCTCGTTCCGTACGGCGATCAAGGAGTCGAACCTGGTCAGGGGCTCCCTGTCCTGGACGCAGTTCGTCCGCCGGGCCAAGGCGCCCGAACTGCCGGTCGTCCTCCTCGAAGATCTCGGCGCCCTCGTCGGACTCGTCCTGGCCCTGGCCGGCGTCAGCCTGGCACTGGCCACGGGCGACGGCCTCTGGGACGGCATCGGCACCCTCTGCATCGGCACCCTGCTGATCATCATCGCCATCGTCCTGGCCGCCGAGACCAAGTCCCTCCTCCTCGGCGAGTCCGCAGGGATCGAGGAGGTGCGCAAGATCGAGCAGGTGCTCGTCGACGGAGACACCGTCACCCGCATCATCCATATGCGCACCCTCCACCTGGGACCGGAAGAACTGCTGGTGGCCGCCAAGATCGCGGTGCCGAACGACACCACGGCCGAGGAGGTCGCCCGCTCGATCAACGCCGCCGAGGAGCGCGTCCGCGAGGCCGTCCCCATCGCCCGGGTGATCTATCTGGAGCCGGACATCTTCAATCCGTCGGCGGTCGAGACCCCGCCGGCCGCCCCTGCACCCGGCGACGACCCCACCACCGGCCCTCTCCACTGACCATCCCCCTGACCCCGACCGCCGCCCCAGTCCTCGGCACCCGGTCCTCGGCACCCTCTGCTGGTCGCACCCGCACCCGCACCCGGGTACGACGCGATCGCGCAGGCAGGCAGTGCCCGCACCCGGCGAGACTCACACCCACAACCCGTTGGCACCGGTCGGTCCGCCACGGGAAGAGGCGACCCGGTCCGCCGGGACGAGGGTGTCCCACTTGGTGATCGACATCAGCGATCCGAACATCAAGGCCCGTCGTCGCCGATCCGTCGCAACACCGATGCGTCGCAGTGATGTCGCAGCAATTGCCCTCGACCGTGGTCCCCATCCGACGACCGCGGTCCCTATCTGGCCGGAACCTGACTCCCCGTGGGCTGGGGCCGACCGCAGCCATCGGTGTAGATTCGTTGGCAGAGTCAGACGTCGCTGCTGATGGCGGTCGGGCGGTCCCCCTGCGGACCGGCCGAGTGGAGAGAGGGCCTCCGACGGACTGCACTGTGGTCGGTCCGGGCATTCGTGTGTCCGCCGCCTCAGAGCCATGCCGTTTCCATCCCTCATCGTGTTCCCACACAAGGAGCAGCTCGTCATGACGACTGTCGCCACCGGACAGGACTTCAAGGTCGCCGACCTCTCCCTCGCGGAGTTCGGCCGCAAGGAGATCACCCTCGCCGAGCACGAGATGCCCGGTCTGATGTCGATCCGCAAGGAGTACGCCGAGCAGCAGCCGCTCGCCGGCGCCCGGGTCACCGGCTCCCTCCACATGACCGTCCAGACCGCGGTCCTCATCGAGACGCTGGTTGCCCTCGGCGCCGACGTCCGCTGGGCCTCCTGCAACATCTTCTCCACCCAGGACCACGCCGCCGCCGCGATCGCCGTGGGCCCGAACGGCACCCCGGAGAACCCCCAGGGCGTTCCCGTCTTCGCCTGGAAGGGCGAGACGCTGGAGGAGTACTGGTGGTGCACCGAGCAGGCGCTGACCTGGCCCAACACTCCGACCGGCGGCCCGAACATGATCCTGGACGACGGTGGCGACGCGACGCTCCTCGTCCACAAGGGCGTTGAGTTCGAGAAGGCGGGCCAGGCACCCGACCCCTCGACGGCGGACAGCGAGGAGTACGGCTACATCCTCCGCGTCCTCAACCGCACCCTCTCCGAGTCGCCCCAGAAGTGGACCCGGCTGGCGTCCGAGATCCGCGGCGTCACGGAGGAGACCACGACGGGTGTCCACCGGCTTTACGAGATGCACCGTGACGGCACCCTTCTCTTCCCGGCGATCAATGTGAACGATGCCGTCACCAAGTCCAAGTTCGACAACAAGTACGGCTGCCG